>JACVCT010000053.1 GCA_016741895.1 Gemmatimonadaceae bacterium
TGCACGACGGCCGCGTGTGGGTGCGCGCGGTCAAGCTGTATGCCGACGGTGCCATGGGGTCACGTGGTGCAGCGCTGCTCGAGCCCTACAGCGATGACCCCAACAACACGGGGCTGCTGCTCTCACCGGCCACGCACATCCGGGAGGTTGCCGAGGCGGGGCTCAAGGCCGGCTTCCAGATCAACACGCACGCCATTGGCGATCGTGGCAATCGTGTGGTGCTCGACGCGTACGAGAAGGCGCTGGCCACGGTGCCGCGCGCCGATCATCGCTTCCGCGTGGAGCACGCGCAGATCCTGCATCAGGACGACATTCCGCGCTTCGCGCAGCTGGGCGTGATTCCGAGCATGCAGGCCAGTCATCAGACCAGCGACATGTACTGGATTGGCAAGCGCCTGGGCAATACGCGGCTGCTTGGCGCGTACGCGTGGCAGTCCCTGCTCAAGAGCGGCGTGGTGATTCCCAACGGCTCCGACTTTCCGGTGGAGGAAGTGAATCCGCTCATCTCCTTTCACGCCAGCATCGCGCGTCAGGATGCGCGCAACTGGCCCGAAGGTGGCTGGTATGCGGAGCAGCGCATGAGCCGGGAAGACGCGTTGCGGAGCATGACACTCTGGCCGGCGTACGCGGGGTTCCAGGAGAAGGATCTGGGGTCGATCACGCCGGGCAAGTACGCGGATTTTGTCGTGCTGTCGCAGGACATCATGCGCGTACCGGTGGAGATGGTGTTGGATACGCGGGTGGAGGCGACGTGGGTGGGGGGGAGGAAGGTGTACGCGCCAAACTGACCTTACTGCGGTCGGGGTTGGGGGTTCGCCATCCGCTGCTGTGAGCGTTGGGCTGTGGGTTGTGGGTTTGAGTGGTGTGGGGGCGGGATCGCGTAATCCGAGGGATCCGAGGCGAGTTCGCGTTGAGCGAATGGGATCCCACGGCGCGATGGCCGTGGATTACGTGATGCCGACGCGAATCCACTCACACCCAGAGCACACGGCGCACAGCCCACGGCAGTGGATGGCAAAGTGGGATCCGACTCTCGTTGAGCCCACACTTTGACCTGTTGCACCCCTCCCACGCCTGTCGCCCCCGTTCCTCATGGACCCGTCCGGTTTCGGACCCAAGTTCTGTCACATAATTGTCCGATTGCCATGGTCGAGCCCGGTTTTCGGACGATTTGTCCGCATTCCAGCACCGCGAACCGCCCGGCATGCGCCTTGCACCATGAAGGGGTGATCACGGTCAATCGGCCAGCCGGCCGGCATCACTCTCCCAAAGGACAGACAATGCGCGCAGCATTCACCGGCGCTCTGCTTTTCCTCGCCACGGCCACGACGGCCTCGGCGCAGGTGTCGTTCTACTCCACCTCGGGCGCGCCCGATCAGGGTTTCGCGCCCCAGCAGGTGCTGGTGGACTTCAACGGCGGCCCGTACAACGGTGTGTCGTTCAGCGGCGACTATTCCATCCTGGCGGGTTCGGTCTCGGGCGCCGCGGCGCCGGCCGGCGTGAACAGCGGCTTCTTTGCCGTGCCCAACGTGAACGGTGACGCCAACGGTTCGGCCATCATCGACTTCCAGGGCTTCCTTGCCACGCAGTCCATCACGTCGCTGAGCTTCTACTGGGGCTCGATCGACACGTACAACAAGCTCGAAGTGCTGGACGCGAATCTGAACGTGATCAACTTCGTCGGTGGCGCCAACGCGGGCTTTCTGACGGGTGCCGACGTGGCCACGAACGCGAACGGCAACCAGACGATCTCGGACACGAATCGTCGCCTGTTCCTCGACTTCTCGAATGCGAGCAACTTCCGCGCGCTGCGCCTGACGTCGAACGGCCGGGCGTTCGAGATCGATGACATCGCCGTGGCGGTGCCGGAGCCGGGTTCGCTGGCGTTGCTGGGCGCGGGGATGATGGGGTTGTTTGGCATGGCGCGGCGGCGGCGGATCTGAACGGTCCGTTGTGCCTGATGCAATGAGAAGCGCCCGGCGATGGATCGCCGGGCGCTTTTCGTTTTACTGCGGTCGGGGTTGTGGTTTCGCCATCCGCTGCTGTGCGCTGTGGGCTCTGGGCTGTGAGTGTGAGTGGTGCGGGGGCGGGATCGCGTTGTCCAAGGCATCCCAAAACGAAATCGTGTGGGCGGCTGGGATCCCACGGCGCGATGGCCGTGGGTCGCGTGATTCGGACGGTGAACTACTCACACCCACAGCGCATCGCCCACAGCCCACAGCAGTGGATGGCAAAGTGGGATCCCATCTACCCCGGCCACACCAGTGCACGGCCAGGCAAAGCACTCTCACTACGGCACCACCACCGGCCTCCCCAAACACCCCCGGATATCCCGCCGCCCCGCATCATGCTGCAGTATCACCATCGCATCCGCCGCCGTCACCTCGCCATCACAGTTCACATCGCCTCGCGCCCTCGCATCCACGCGCGGCCCGACGGGCAACTGCAGCAGCCAGCGCAGAATCGCCGTCGCGTCGCTGGCCGTTATGCTCCCATCCGCATCCACGTCGCCCACCACGGCGGCCGGTGCCATGACATCGGTCGTATCGATCACCAGAAACGGTGAACCGATCGCGCCCGGCAAGGTGATGGTGAGCGTGTCGATGTAGCGTCCGGGCTCCATGAGCCGCTGATTGCGCGACCAGCGCAGGAAGTCTCCCGTGCGTCCGGTGGCAATGCTCGTGAACGCATCGCGCTGATGCAGTCGGATGCGCGTGGGCGCCGATGCGGTCCAGTTCGTGCTCACGCCCACCGTGCTCATCACTCCCACGCGCACGCTGTCAACACGCGGCAGACTGCCCAGTGTGACCACGCCACGCATACCGCGGCGAGACGCGGTGAGTGTGAGTGGCACGTTCACGCCGAACAGCGTGTCCACGATGCGCTGCTGCGCGAGACCGGGGATGTTGACGAAGATGGTGTCGATGGTGCGCCCAACCACGGTCGGCGCGCGATGCCAGAGGATCCAGTCGTTGTTGCTGCCATTGCTGCGCAGCACGCGCCCGTCGGCACGACGATTGAACGCCGTCCATTCCGCCTGCAGTCCGCTGAGCTGCACCTGCACGCTGTCGAGCTGCGGCAGGGCGCCAACGGGCAGCGTGAGCGCGGCGCGGCGCGGACCGAACTGCACACCCACGTTGCCGCTGCTCACCAGGGTGACCGTGTCCACCACCAGATAGGTGCTCGGTGTGGCGCCCGGCACGTCAATGCGCAGCGTGTCAATGTAGGTGCCGTCGCCCAGGCCACTGGCGAGGAACCAGTAGGCGAGCGTGCTGGAGCCGGTACGTGTACTCAGCGTGTCACGCGCCGTGCGGTTCTCGTTGAACAGGTACTGGCGCGGCGATGGCCGTGCCGTCCAGGTGACGCCGCCCAGTGCGGGACTCAGCACCACACGCACGGTGTCGAAGCCGATGAACGCGTCGCCCAAACGCGCGGAAACATTGCGGGAGTTGCGCGAAAGCTGCACGGCCGGCGCCGGCGTACTGCCCACCACTCGGCCAACCTCCACGCGGAAGGTGGAGCGCGTCTGCCCCGTGGGCGCCGCAAGCTGCAGCGTGAACACGTTGCGCGCCGCGGGCAGCTGCGACGGACTGATGGCATAGACCAGCCAGCCATTGCCCGTGCCCGACGCGCGTTCGAGCCTGAGCCAGGCGGGCAGGGTGAGCGGATAGGCGGCCCAGCTGTCGGCGGCGGTGACCGGCGCCGAGTCGCGCACCCAGGTCAGACTGCCCGCTTCCACCTCACGCGTACGGCCGGCGCTCAGGAAGCGCGCCACACCGATGCCGGCGTTCCGTGTGACCGTGACATACCAGCCGTGCTCATGCAGCGAGTCCACGCGCACACGTATCTGGCTGCCGGGGTGCTCGTAGGTTTCGCCCAGCGTGAACACGGCACCGGCATCGTTCACATCTCCGTTGCCGTCCGCATCCACCACCTGCGCCTGCTCGGCGCGCGCATTGTCCACCGTGGAGATGACCACGCCTTCGGCGGGAATGCTGCGGTCGAGCCCCACACGCATGCGCGCTTCGATGAGCAGTTGCGCGCTGCTGCGGAAGTGCGTGAGCGGCACGACAATGAGCTGCTTGCCCTGCGCGGTGGCCAGCGGGGCGCTGTGGGCTTCGAGCAGACCCGACCAGCTCCCGCTCATGAGTTCCAGCTTGGCCGAGTCGGCGATGAGCCCCAGACGATCCTTGTGATAGGCGAGGAAGTGCGCGCCGGCGCGTCCGAAGTCCGCGTTGAGGAAGCTGCCCGTGCTGGAGGAACTCATCACATCCCAGCGCGCATCGTACACCGCGCCATAAGGCCCGCTGCTGTGCGGCAGTCCGAAGGAGTGCCCGAGTTCGTGCCACACGGTGCCCGAGCGCGCCCAGTCCATGTTCCACATGGCCGGCATGACGCGTGAAGGGCCGTCGAGTGCGATGCCCGTGCTGCCACCCCAGCTGCAGCAGCCGATGGCCGAGTTGAAGTGCATGCCCACGCCGCCGAAGGTGCTGTAGTCGAGCTGCGCGTCGGCGGCGGCCAGGCATTCGCTGCTCATGAGACCGAGGTTGGCTTCACCGTCGGCCAGCGTGTAGCCGCTGCGTGGTCTTGGCAGGGTGAGCCAGCCCACGACGGTGGTGCCCTCGAGATTGAGTCGTTCGCGCGACACCTCGCGGTAGTAGGCATCAGCGCCGCCGCTCGCGCGTCCGTACATGCGCTCGTAGGCAGCGGGCGGGAGCGGCTCGGGGGCAATGTCGGCAAACTTGCAGAGCACCACCGCGTAGGGACGGCGCTGAATGACCCAGGCCGGGGGCAGCGTGTTGCGTGCGCGTGAGGCGGCGCCGGGCACGGGCGAGATTTCGGTGAGTCGCGGCAGCGTGGGCGCCGTGCCGGTACCAAAGGCCTGCCGCACCTCGCTGACCGTGACATCCACGAGTTGCCGGTCGAGCTGCTGCACGCGGGCCACGAAGTCGAGATCGCGGTTGTCCACCACGTACTGCGTGATCTGCCCGGCACCGTCGTCGATGATGGCCCGGTAGCGCGGCACACCATCGCTTTGCGGGTCGCCCCAAACCAGGTACAGGGTGCCGCGTTGCGTGGTGGGCGATGGAGGTGGCGTGGGGTCGGCCGTGCCCTGCGCCTCTGCGCGACCGGACGCGCCCAGCATGGCGGTGAGGACTGCGCCACAGATTGCACGCGTCGATGCGCGCTGGATCGCGCTCTGGATCGCGCTCCTGATCGAGCTCTTGATCGCACGCTGCATTGCGCCCGTCATCGCCGGCCTCCCGCGGCGGGCTGTTCGAGTCGCGCGAGACGATTCACGCCCTGCACGTCCACCCATTCCTGCACGAGCAGGGCCGTGGCGAGGGCCTGCGCGGAGAGGGTGGCCGGCGCGCGCAGTCTGACGGTGAAGAGATCACCGGCGGCCAGACCGTCGGGTGCCACGCCCACCACGCGCAGCGTTCGTCCGTCCACGGCGAGCAGGCGTTGTGCCGAGCCCTGCGCAGCGGACTGATCGAGCGCCAGCGCGGCCGTGTCAACACCGGGTGGCAGCAGGAGTTGCACCCGATAGGCGCCGAGCGCGGGGGCGCCGGCACCGCTGTGTACACGCAGCGTGGCCTGCACGGTACCGTTGTCCTGCGGCGTGAGCTGCCAGGTGGCGCGATAGGCGTCGGCCGGCAGTGCGGCGAGCGCGGTGGCGCCCGGTTGCGTGCTGTCGTGGCAGGCAACGAGCAGGGAGAGCGTCAGAGCGGCGGCCGCAGCGACCGACCAGCGTGCGTTGTTCATGGGATGCGAACCGACTGTTCAGTGGCGGTGCGTTCCTGCAGCAGCTCGCCGGCCGGGCCGCGCGCTTCGAGCAGAATGACCTGCCAGCGTTGAATGCCGCGATTGCCGTCGCCCTCACGTGCGCGAAAGCGCAGGGAGGCCAGCACGACGCCGCGGCCACGCTGCACCACGGCGCTGGCGCCGGAAATGGTCACGCGCATGACGCCCTGCGCGAGATTGCTGCGGTTGAACGTGATGCTGCTGCCGGACACGAGCAGCGAGTCCGCTTCGAGCGTGAAGGCGTCCGGGCTCCAGTTCACCTCGAGCACCGCAGAGTGCATGTCGGCAGGAACACCATTGCCAACCGACATGGCCAATGAGGTGTTGATGCTGCTGCCCACCGGCACGACCGAGTCACCTTGCACACGCTGCAGCAGCGCCTGCACACCAATGGTGGAGGCATTGGGCATGGCAAACACGCCGCTCTGCCCTTCGGGTGTGGTGAGCAACAGATCAAAGGTGCCGGAACCCGTGACCGTGATCTGCATGGCCGCCGTGCCGCTTGCGGTGGATAGCGTGGTCGCACCGGACACGATACTCACGTTGCCGCGCGCCACCTGGGCCCGCACGGTGGTGGGGGTGGTGATGAGCGCGCCGCTGGCATCGCGGAGCGTGGCCGTGAAGCGATAGACGGTGGTGGAGGCGCTGCCCGAGGCGGGACGTTCGGTGGTGATGGTGGAGATGGTAATGGCCCCGTTGCCACTGTTGCCCACCACCACCGGCTGCGACACGGCGGCATCGAATCCGCTGGCGGCCACGCGCAGCTGCCAGGTGCCGCTTTGCATGATGGCCAGACTGTCGAATTGGGCTTCACCGCGCACGGCCTGTACGACGGTGGTGCCCAGCAGCGTACCGGCCGCACCGGAGGTGAGCTCGACCCCCACAGGTCCATCGAAAGGCATGGTGGCACCCGTGCGTCCGTCCGCCACGCGCACCCGCACACTGAAAATGCGGCCGGGCAGCACGCCGCCCGGCGGACCATTCACGAATTCCAGTGCAGGCGGCAGCGCCGGCCCCACGGTGATACGCACGGAGTCGCGCTGTCCTTCGCTGCTGGCGGCAATGAAGGCCTCGCCCTGCACGAGGCCGGTAACCAGTCCGGTGCCGGACACGCTGGCCACACTGGGCGCACTGGATGTCCAGGTGATGGGCCGGTCGGTGAGTGTCCGTCCGCTGCTGTCGGTGGCAACGGCCGTGAGCGCGAGGGTGCGGCCCTCGTTCACGAGTTGTGTGGGAGCGGTGATGCGCACGCGCGCCACCGGGGGCGGCACGACGGCAATGGTGGCAGTGGCCGAAACCGACTCGACGGTGACGGTGATCTGCGCCGAACCGGGGGCGAAGGCCAGCAGGTTGCCGGTGGACGACACCGACAGCACGTCGGGGTTGCTGCTGCGCCAGCTGGTGGCGCGGCCGGTGAGCACGTTTCCATTGGCGTCGCTGGCCACGGCCTGCAGGGTGGCGGTGGCGCCCACGACGAGACGCTCGGGCACGCCGTTCAACACCACGCGCGCCACGGCGGCCTGAACCGGTGGTGGGGGCGGCGGTGGTGGTGGGGGCGGGGGTCCGCCGCTGCCGTTTCCGCCTCCGCCGCCGCAGGCCACAAGCAGCAGCAGCGTGACCAGTCGCAGATAGACGCCTGACATGAGCCGTGACGGTATGATTCGCGAACGCCGCAAGCGCGGTTGCCTCGAAAAGAGTAGGTCGCGGCGACGGGAATTGGCTGCGCCGGCGTCGCGTGCCCCACATTGCGCCAGCGAAGCCGCGTGCGCCAGTGCACAATTGACGTATGCGCATCGTCTCCCTGCTTCCGGCCGCCACGGAAATCGTGGCCCTGCTCGGCGCCACCGATCATCTCGTGGGGGTGTCGCACGAGTGCGACTATCCCGACATCGTGGGCTCACGGGCGCGTGTGACACGCGCCACCATTCCCGACACGCACGACCCCGCCGCCATCGATGAGGCGGTGCGCGAACAGCACGAGGCCGGTCTGGCTCTGTTTGCCATTGATGAGGCACGCGTGCGCGCCCTGCACCCCGACCTGCTGCTCACGCAGGCGCTGTGCGAGGTGTGCGCGGTGCGCGAGTCGGATGTGCGGGCGCTGGCGTCGCGCCTTTCGCCGGAACCGCGCGTGGTGACATTGGGCGGCACGTCACTGGACGGCATTCTCGACGACCTGCGCAGAGTGGGTGAGGCACTGGGCGCCGAGGACGAAGTGGAGGAGACCCTCGCCGGCCTGCGTGATCGCGTGCGGCATGTGCACGAGACGTTAAAGGCCGCCAAGGCACCACGTCCGCGCGTGGCGCTGGTGGAATGGACCGAGCCTGTCTACCTGGCCGGCCACTGGGGGCCCGAGCAGATCAAGCGCGCCGGCGGCATTGACGTACTGGGCGTGGCAGGGGCGCACTCGGTGCCGGTGGCAATGGATGCGCTGCGTGAGGCCGCGCCGGAGATCGTGCTCTTTGCGCCCTGTGGCTACAGCCTGGATGCGGCGGCGGCCGAGGCGCGGCGCTGCCTGGCGCTACCCGCGTGGGAGTGGCTGCGCGACCGTCAGGTGTGGGCGTTGGATGCGAACGGGCTGACGTCGCGGCCGGGGCCGCGTGTGGTGGATGGGATCGAGGCGATGGCGAGAATATTCAATCCGTCGTTGTTCACGGAGGTCGCGGGGGCGCACGCGGTTCGGGTGCAATAGCACTGCGGTCGGGGTTCGGGTCCGCCATCCGCTGCTGTGCGCTATGGGCTGTGGGCCATGAGTGGAGGTGGTGCGGCTTCCGCATCCCGGCGACTTGCCGGCATTGCGCGTGGTGCGCGCCGGCACGTCTAGCGCGATCTCACGGATAACGTGATCTCGCTCCGACACCACTCACACTCACCACCTACGTCGCGGATCGCAGAGCCTGCTCGTTCTTGACTTCCTCCTCCCCCCTCGCAACGCTTGGCGACTCACCGTCCCACCGCCCTCTCCACGGCCTGCGATCGCTCATTACGCGTGTCTGACACTCCCCAAGAAACGCGCCAATAGGGAATCCGCTGTCCTCGCAGCGTGCACCCTGAGTTCGGGCACTGCGGTCGCTTCCCAGTACTCTCCTTTCAGCAATGGTCCCACCAACTTGAGACTGTCGTGCGGTCGACCATCACGGCCGATCATTGAACCGTTTGGTGCAACACGGAAGCCGAGGCCGAGGCTATCGACCACTGCATAACCGCCATCTGCAAGTGCCTGAAGGAACGGGGACATCTGCTTTCTGAGATCGGCCGCCGGACCAGTGCAATTGATGATTGAACCAACCGTGTATTCTCGGGGCTGCATCCTGCCACGATCTCGGACGATTGCGCGCACATGGTCCGACTCGACACTGTACCCTACGAGCCTCGCAGCCCTCACATCAAGGATTTCACGCTGTCGCAACTCTTGGAGGCGCGTCCAGACCCGTGAGGAGATCCGATGACGGTGTGTATCCCAGAACGGCTGGACGTGTCGCAGGAATCGTTCGCGCTCTTCCCGTGGCAGGCCCTGCCAGAGCTTCGGCGTAAGTGGGCGTAACGAGCCGATCGCTTCACGCCAATCGACACCGTCATCCTCCAACGCGCGCACATGCTTGCGCACCGCTGACAGATAAGCGGAAATAGTTGGAGAGCACGAGACCAAGTCAGGTGGAAAGTGCCCATATGATGGAGGATGACCATGCGGTCGATGCGGCTGCGGAAGTTGTCCTCGACGCGAAATCGCCACCATCGGAAGCTCCCCATGCTCCTCGACAATCGAGAGTGCGACATCCACTGCGGTAAGGCCGGTACCTATCAGCAAGACTCCCTGACGACTGTCAATACGCCTGAGTGCGCTGGGAGCCCAGGGATCTGAGATGAACCGATCGTGCGACGCAAGGTCAGATCCTACCTGCACTGGAACCAACGGCGACAGATTGCCTGTTGCAACAATTACCGCGTCAAAGGGCGGCAGTGGAGCAGAAGAAGCTAGTGCAACTCGAAATCTGCCCAGAACATCCGCTTCGAGCCCAATTGCCTCGTCTGTGACGATCCGCAGCTCATGGCCAGACTGCCGACCCCGACGCGCAGCCGAGCGCAGAAGCTCGTCGAGGTACTCTCCATAGAGCGACCTTGGGAGGAAATCGCCTGGCGAAACACGCCGATCTCGGGTTCTGGCAAAGTGGTAAAACTGTTCCTCATCCTCAACAAGCGCTCCCATCCTCGCTGCAGGCACATTGAGAAGGCAGTTCGTGTTCTCAACTCCGTAGGCCACGCCTCGACCGACGTCGGAGCTTCGTTCAACGATTGTGACGTGAATGGGCGCGCTGGCACCGTCGAGAAGGCGCACGGCCGTCGTCACACCGGAGAAGCCTCCACCCACAATACAGCATGCGAACCGGTTCACCGTCTGTTCTCGCGTCCTTTCTGTTAAGTATGGCTGACATCTGACATCATCTCGACCGCCAACTACCTCGTCGAGTCACATGGATTGTTCAACGACTGAATGTACGATTCATTGGGCAGGAGGAAGCACACGGGAACTGGAATAAGGAAGTTCCAAGTGCGCTTGCCGAGGCATCCAAGACTTGGGATTACTTGCTCCAGGAGCCCTTCTATCCGATCCAGAGCTTCACTGCCATCGCCACCATCAACAACGCGAAGGCCTTCCGTAGTGCGTCGCCATCCACGTTGGTGGCGATCCAAGAGCCGATGAAGGCGCCAGCTGCCATTCCTATGGCGATCATCAACGCATATTTCGGCGTAAGGTGTCCCGCACGATAGTAGTTATAAGCTCCAACTGCCGCACCGAGCGGTACAACCATCGCCGCCAAAGAAGTGCCGACGGCTTCCTGCGGCTGCATCTTTGCAAACTGGATGAGTGACGGGACGATGATGATACCACCGCCCAAGCCGAATATCCCGCCCAGGATGCCTGCGCAGACACCGATGATTATGAGTAGAGTGATCATGTGTATAACTTACCCAATCTGAGACCTGCCACCATGCTTTCCGACTCTTCGATCGCCTTTCTCAAGCGCCTGCTCGACACGCCCGGTCCCTCGGGCTTCGAGGGCGCACCGGCGCGTGTCTGGCGCGCCGAAGCAGCCACGGTCACCACGTCCGTGCGCGCCGATGCCATCGGCAACTCGCTGGCCACCGTGCCCGGAACGGCCGGCGCCGACGGCCCCATCATTCTGCTGGCCGGCCACATCGACGAAATCGGTGTCATCGTCACGCACGTCGATGACAGTGGCTACGTGTACTTCGAACCCATCGGTGGCTGGGATCCGCAGGTGCTGGTGGCCCAGCGCATGCGCTTTATCGGCCGCAACGGCGACGTGCTGGGGGTGATCGGCAAGAAGCCCATCCACCTCATGAAGCCGGAGGAGCGCGAGAAGGCCAGCAAGATCACGGACCTGTGGGTGGACATTGGGGCGCGCAACAAGGCGGAGGCGCTGGAGCGTCTCGAGGTCGGTGACCCGGGTGTGATCGATTCGCAGTCGATGGAACTGCCGAACGGCCGGCTGGTGTCACGCAGCATCGACGACCGCATTGGCGCCTTCGTGGTGCTGGAGGCACTGCGGCGCTACGCGGCCAATCCGGGCGAGGCCACGGTGGTGGCAGCGGCCACGGCGCAGGAGGAGATCGGCTATTCGGGTGGCGGCGCGCGCGTGGCGGCGCAGTCGGTGCACGCGAGCATGGCCATAGCAGTAGACGTCACCTTCGCCACCGATCATCCGGGCATGAAGAAGGAAGAGATCGGCGAGCACAACATCGGCGGCGGTCCGGTGCTCACGCGTGGCTCGGTGATTTCTCCGGTCGCGTACCGGCTGCTGGCCGACACGGCGCGGCGGCTGGAGATTCCCTTCAGCCTGCATGCGGCGGGGCGATTCACGAGCACCGATGCCGATGCGATGCAACTGGCGCGCAATGGCGTGGCCACGGCACTGGTGAGCATTCCGAATCGCTACATGCATTCGCCGAACGAGATGGTGGCGTTGGAGGATCTGGATCGGGCGGCGACGTTGATTGCGGAGACGTGCCGGATGGTCAGTGTGAAGACCGATTTTACGGATCGCTGACAGCGGTTGGGGTTGGGGTCGACGGCGGCGTGTTATCCGCTGCCGTGGGCTGTGGGATGTGGGCTGTGGGTGAGAGTGGTGCGGAGGGCCAGATCGCGAATTCCGTGAGATCGTTGCCGGGTTGGTCGGGGATCCCACGGCGCGATGTCAGCCAGTCGCCGTGATGCGGACGGTGAACCACTCACACCCACAGCGCATGGCCCACAGCCCACGGCGGTGGATGGCCATGTGGGATCCGACAAACGGCCAGCACGAACAACGACAGCTCACCCGCGCAACCGCTGCGCCGCCGCCGCCACTTCCGGATCCGGATCATTGACCAGCTGCTCGATCGCCGGTCGCACCGCATTCCCTCTCGCCTTC
Organism: Gemmatimonadaceae bacterium; assembly: GCA_016741895.1. Lineage (GTDB taxonomy): Bacteria > Gemmatimonadota > Gemmatimonadetes > Gemmatimonadales > Gemmatimonadaceae > Gemmatimonas. The sequence goes on from JACVCT010000053.1 coordinate 12,237, forward strand.
ACGAGCGCCTCGATGGCGGCAATGCGCAGCCAGGCTTCGCGCGGCACGGTTTTTTCTCCGGCCTCGGTGTTCTGCGATGGCACGGCAATACGCAGCAGTCGCTGTATCGCGTCGGCCGAGCCGAGTTTGCCGAGTGCGGCCAGCATTTCCAGCGCCGCGTCCTCGTCCGTTTCCTGCTCGAATGCCACGGCCAGTCGCGCCGCCGGCGGCCGTACGCCACCACTCACCGAGTTCGACAGGCCGTAGCTCACGGCGGCAATACGCCGCACCTCGGCGTGGCGATCGTCGATGGCGTTGTGCAGCCCGGCAATGGCCTTGGCCGTGCCGAGACGAATGAGCGCGCGTGCGACCGCAATGCGAATGCGGTCATCCTCGTGGGCGAGCAGCGGCAGCATGGCCTGATCGGCCGACTCCACGCCCATCTCGCCCAGCAGTGCGACCGCATTGCGCACCACGAACCAGCGCGAGTCGCGCAGCAGGTCAAAGAGCATCGTACCGCCGAGATCAAGCGACACGATGCTGTCGAAGTACGCGCGGCGACTCTGCGTGTCTTCGGCTGACATGAGTTGCCTCACCAGCACATCGACCGCGATTTCTCCCGCGCGGGCGAGCAGTTCGAGCAGCACCAGGCGATCAACCGAGTACGGCACGCGCGACGCCAGCAGCTCGAGCGTGCGCCGATGCTGGAGTCGGCGCAGAATGCGCTCGGTGGCGAGTCGCCCGGGACCACTGCCCACCTGATGGCCGTGCGCCATGACGGCCCGCGCAATGCCTTCGATGGCCTGCGCGTCCCCGCGGAACTCGAGATCATCCAGCAGCGCAATCACCGCGTCGGCCGCGCGCATGGCGGTGTCGTCGGTGTGTGAGCCGGCAAGTCGGGTGAGTGCGAGGGCGGTGGGAGAGCCGCCCTGATCACCGGTCTCGGCGTGAACAGCGGGCGTCTCGCCCGCGAAACTCATGTGATTGACGTCGGCTTCTTCCAGGCCACTGGCAGCAGCACTGCCGTCGCCATCGCGGGGCGTGTCCACCGGCGTGACCAGCACACTCCAGGAGCGCAGCAGTTCGCGCGGCGGCGGCGCGGCCGAAACGCTGCTGAGCGTGGTGGGCGTGTCGCTGCGCGACGGCGGGCCGGCAAAGGCCTCGCGGCGCGCCGCGTCGGTCGCAGGTCCGGATGGCGTCGGCTGCGTCGATTGTGTGAGCAGCTGGGCGAGCGTGAGCAGCTCGCTGGGCGCCGCGCCCTGCCGTACGGTGATGGAGCCCGCCGCGAGGGTCAGACAGCGCTGCAGCAGAGTGCCCAGCAGCGGATCGTCGCGCGTCAGTCCCCGGTCCACCGGGTCACCGGCCAGCACGAACTGACCGTCCATGACGCGGCAGAGCATGGCGGCCTCGCGAATGCGCGCGGTGAGCTGCCGCAGCGCGTCACGCACACTGGCCATGCGCTCGGGGTCCGGCTCCCGGCCCTGTCCGAGGCCCAGTGTGGCCATGCGATCGACGAGTAGCGCCAGGGCCCGCAGCGTGCCGCGGGCCGCCCGCCCGTCGGGCACGGCGCGATGCATGCCACTGTCCACGGCCAGCGTGGACGACGGCGTGCTGCGGCGATATCCGAGCGGAGACATGGCGATAATGTAGCGCCTCCGCGCCCGCGCAGAGTGGTAACTTTGCACACCACGACCCAGAGCCCCGAGGAATTCCGCACGTGCACATGACCAGCGGCTTCACGCGCACCACGCCCCTGCCCCTGTACTTCCGCGCGGACGGTCCGCCCGGCGCGCCACCCGTGCTGTTGCTGCATGGTGGGCCGGGCGCGCATCACGACTATCTGTATCCGCAGATGCTGGCGCTGAGCGACACGTATCGGCTCATCACCTACGATCAGCGCGGTGGCGGACAGAGTCGCAGTGACGACCCCACGCCGATCACCTGGGAAACGCAGGTGAGCGATCTGGCCACGATCGTCACGGAGTTCGCGCTGTTTCCGCCCACCATCATCGGCTATTCGTGGGGGGCGCTGCTGGCCATGCTGTATGCCGTGCGCGCCGCGCGCGACAGCGCGCTGGTGGCGCCTGCACGACTCGTGCTGATCTCCCCGGCGCCCGTCACGCGGGCCTGGCGCGACGCGTTCGAGCAGACCCTCGCCGCGCGCGGTCGTGGCGAGGTGATTCAGGGATTGCGCGCCACGCTGCAGGCCTCCGGTCTGCGCGAGTCCGATCCCGATGTGTACCGTCAGCGCAGCTTCGAGCTGAGTGTGGCCGGCTATTTTGCCGACCCGTACCGGGCGCGTGACCTCACGCCCTTTCGTGTGACGGGCAAGGTGCAGCAGTCGGTGTGGACGAGTCTTGGTGAATATGATATCAGGGACGAACTCCGTGCCGTGCACTGCCCCACGCTCGTCATTCACGGGCGACAGGACCCCATTCCGCTGGAGAGTGCGGAAGCGGCGGCAGCCTGTCTCAACGCCGAGCTGGTGGTGCTGGATGACTGCGGACACGTGCCATACGTCGAACAACCTGGCCAACTATTCACCGCCATCCGCACCTTCCTGCCCCGACCTTGACCCCGATCCGGGGCAACGACCACAACTGCGGTAGCCACGCCCGCTGTTTCTTCCCGCAGTTCACCTTACGCGGTTCCACCTTACGCTCAACCAAGCCCCCGACCCGTGCTGCCGTTCGGTCCCGTCACCCATACCGCGCTCACGACTCTAGCCGTCAACGGGAGAACCGTGCGCGTCACCGTGCACACCGCTCATGACGGCATCGAGTACGTGGGTCGCCTCTTCTTTGCCGAAGAAGGCTGGACCAACAGCGGCATTCCCGATCGCGGCGTGCTGCCCGGTCGCACCATCGACGATGTGCTGGCGTTGGCGCGTGATCTCACCGCCGACGAGCTCACGCTGCGCTTTCGTCGCGCCAACGCCGAAAAGCGGCGTTTTCACGGCCTGCGTCAGCTCACGCTCGAAGTGCTGTCCAAGGTGCGCTACATGAATCAGGTGGGCGTCTCCATGCGCAACGGGCTTCTCGAACCGGCAGCGGCGGCGCAGGAGCTGGAGCTCACGGAGCGGCAGATGATCGAGCTGGTGGCACGAATGCGACATCTGGCGGGCGTGGAATCGTAAGCCGTCAGGGCCAGGGCGCTGCCCCGACGCGCTCAAATGCAGTAGATTTCACGAATGGATTGCCGGGCGGCGGCCCACGCGCTCAGTCAGATTTCCGTCCTCATGGAATTGCACGACGAGGACGCCCACAGCATCAAGGCCATGGCGCTTGCAGCCCGCGTGGTGGCGGCGCTTGGCGACCTGCCACTCGATGTTGCCCTGACGCGCGAACTCGCAGCCCCTGATGTGGTCGCGCCGGCGGCGCTGCGTGTGCTGCAGGATCTGGCGGAGAGCAACAGTTCTGCGCTGCTCGAGCAGTTGCAGGAGGACACGCCCGAGGGCCTCATGGAAATGCTGCGCGTGCCGGGCCTGGGTCCGGCGCGCATTCGCAGCATTCACGAACACCTCGACATCGACACCCTCCAGGACCTCGAAACGGCGGCGCGCGAAGGCCGGCTGGCCTCGGTGCCAAAGTTCGGCGCCAGAACCGCCGACAAGGTGCTCAAGGGCATCGCCGAGCTGCGCTCGGCTGGCGCCTACGTGCTCTGGCCGCATGGCCGCGCCGAGGCGGAGCGCATTGCCGAAGTGCTCCGACGTCATCCCGATGTGCAGGAGCTGGCGGTGGCAGGGTCCATTCGGCGTCGCATGGAGGTGGTGCGCGACGTGGACCTGGTGGCCGCAGTGCGCGGCAACCCCAGCGTGGTGGCCGCGTCGCTGGCACAGATGCGTGGCGTGCGCGAGGTGCTGGGCGGCGGTGGGCGTACGCTGTCGCTGCGTCTTGAAGACGGCGTGCGGGTAGACCTGTCCTGCGTGCGTCCCGAGCAGTTTGCCCTGGCCCTGTGGCGCGCAACGGGCAGCAATGAGCATGTGCGGCAGGTGGCCGACATTGCGGCGCAGCGTGGTTTCACGCTCTCGGGCGACGAGTTGCGCGATGGCGCCGGCGCCGTCGTGCCGGTGCCGGACGAAGCCGCGCTGTACTCGCTGCTGGGCCTGAGCTACGTGCCCCCCGAACTGCGCGAGGCGCGTGGGGAGCTGGAGCGTGCGGCGGCGGGCGCGTTGCCGTCGCTGGTGGAAGAACAGGATCTGCGCGGCGCGCTGCACTGTCATTCGCAATACAGCGATGGCGGGGCCACCATCGAGGAAATGGCGCGCGCAGCCATGGCACGCGGCCTGCGCTACCTCGGCGTGTCCGATCATTCGCAGTCCAACACCTACGCGGGTGGCCTGTCGCGTGATCGCATTCTCGAGCAGCACGCCGAGATCGATGCGCTCAACGCGCGCTTTGCCGCAGAGGGTGTGGACTTCCGCGTGCTCAAGGGCATCGAAGCCGACATCCTGCCCTGCGGGCGCGTGGATTACGACGCGGCATTTCTCGACCACTTCGACTTCGTGATCGGGTCCGTGCACACGCGCTACGGCATGAACGCCGAGCAGATGACCAACCGTGTGCTCAAGGCGCTCGACGATCCGCATCTCACGGTGCTTGGTCACCCCACGGGGCGACTGCTGCTCACGCGCGAGCCGTTTGCGATTGACCTCGAGGCCGTGATGGCCAAGGCCGCGCGGGTGGGGGTGGCCATCGAGCTCAACGCCGACCCGCACCGACTGGACATCGATTGGCGCGCGTGCCGCATTGCGGCCGAACATGGCGCCATGGTGAGCATCGGCCCCGACGCGCATTCGCCCATGGGCTTCGAGAACCTTACGCTGGGCGTGGCGCAGGCGCGCAAGGGCTGGCTCTCGGCGGGCAATGTGCTCAACACACGCAGCGCCGACGAGGTGCTGGCCTTTGCGTCTTCGCGTCGGCGTGCGCTGGCCGCTGCGAGCTGAGTGGCTGTTGCCCTGATGACGTGGCCGGCATGACCCGTACGCGCAAGACCAGCAAGACCGTGGGGCAGAAGCCCTCGCAGCGAGCGGCGCCGGTGGCGCGCAGCCCGCGCAGCAAGGCGGAGAAGCAGCAGTTGGCGTCGGTTGTGCTGGAGCGGCTTCAGGCCGAGTACCCGGACGCGCACTGCGAGCTCGATCACCGCAACGCCTTCGAGCTGCTCTGCGCCACCATCCTGTCGGCGCAGTGCACGGACGCGCGCGTGAACATGGTGACGCCGGCGCTGTTCGCGGCCTACCCCACGGCGGAGGCGCTGAGCGTCGCGCCGCTTGAACACGTGGAGGAACTGGTGCGCACCACCGGTTTCTATCGCGCCAAGGCCAAGAGTCTGGTGGGCATGGCGCGGCAGCTCGTGGAGCGGCATGGCGGCGAGGTGCCGCGCACGATCGCCGAGCTGGTGCCGCTGCCCGGCGTGGGGCGCAAGACGGCCAATGTGATTCTTGGCAATGCCTTCGACATCAACGAGGGCATTGTCGTGGACACGCATGTGCAGCGCCTGGTGCGCCGATTTGGGCTGACACGTGAGCCCGATCCGATTGCCATTGAGCGCGCGCTGATGCCGCTGTTTCCACGGGAGTCGTGGGCGCAGCTCAGTCATTTGCTCATCTGGCATGGGCGACGAGTCTGTGGGGCAAGGAAGCCGGCGTGCGAGGGCTGCGTGCTGTCTGATG
>JACVCT010000054.1 GCA_016741895.1 Gemmatimonadaceae bacterium
CCACCCAACACGGCCGCCCGCGCGGCCGGTCCGCAGCGAGCCCCCCCGGGGCCTGGGCGGGGGGAGGCTGGGGAGGCGGGCCCCGCCAACCAGGGTGGTGAAAGAGCCCAGGCCGAGGGCCGTGTCCCGACGCACGGCAATGGGGAGTGCCATCACGGCCCAGCCAATCAGCGTGGTGAGCAGCCAGCGGCCTGCCGGCGCGGCGCCCGGGGCGCCACGATTGCTCGACTGCGGCGCCACGTACGCGGCCTGCACCGTGCCGAGGATGGCGCCGGCCATGGCGGTGGGCATCAGGATGAGCCAGCGCCGTTCGTCGGAGTCGGCGCCAAGCCCCAGCAGCCAGACCAGGGGAATGAGCTGGTAGGCGAGACCCATGAGGGGCAGTTCGAGCGCGAACGAGCGCAGAGCCTCACTACCGGGAAGACGGCGGGCCAGCTGTGCAAACAATGCGGCGCCGAGCGCCGCTCCAAGTGTGTTGGTGAGCAGGTCGAGCGGAGAGGAATAGCGCTGCGGCGCAAACAGCTGCGCGAATTCGATCAGGCCGCTCAGCAGAGCACCAAGCAGAACCACGCGCAGCCAGTCAACCGGCGCGCCTCGCGGTCTGGTGAGCTGGTGGACAAAGCCGAAGGGGACAAACATCAGCACGTTCATGACCACGTCCGACCGGTTCCAAATCGTGGTCCACCCGTGTGCTGGTGTTGCCTGGAAGTCAAAGGGCGCCAGCGTGATGATGCCCACCATGAGCGCGAGGTAGCCAAGCAGGGCCCGTCCGAGGCGCAGGGCGGTCTGGTCGGCTGCACGGCGCAGGCGAAAGGGGGCGGGCAAGGCAGGCATGTCCGGGAATATCGGGAGGGAGTCCACCCCGTGCAGCCCGGGCTGGTAGAATAGGGAGGTCTTCTCCTCCCAACCGTCCCCATGTCTCCATTCCCGCCCCCGCATCGTGTCGCGAGCAGGCTGCTCGCGATCGGCCTCCTCGCCACCGTGCCAGTCGGGCCCGTGCAGTCCCAGCGCGGCCCGGCTGCAACCACGGCCAGCAGCACGGCCCTGCCTGCCTTCGACTCCACCACCTTCACGGCGCTCAGTTGGCGCAACGTGGGGCCCTGGCGCGGAGGACGCTCGGTGGCCGTGGCCGGTCTGCCGTCCAATCCGCTGACCTACTTTGCGGGCTACACCGGTGGTGGCCTCTGGCGGACGGATGACGCGGGCATCTCCTGGCGCAACATCTCCGATGGCTGGTTTGCCAGCGGGTCCATTGGTGCCATTGCCGTGGCGCCCGGCGACGAGAATGTGCTCTACGTGGGCACCGGGGAGCATGCCATTCGTGGACAGTCGTCCACGTATGGCGCAGGCGTCTACAAGAGCACCGACCAGGGACGCAATTGGACGCACGTGGGCCTTGCGGCCACGCGGCAGATTTCGGCGGTGCGTGTGCATCCGGGCAATCCCGACGTGGTGTACGTGGCCGCGCAGGGCGATCGCTGGAAGGGCACGAGTGAGCGCGGCATCTACCGCAGCACGGATGGCGGCAAGACCTGGACGCAGGTGCTCAAGGGTGAGAATGCCACGAGTGGCGCCAGCGACCTGTCGATGGACCCCAGCAATCCGCGCATTCTGTATGCGGCGTTCTGGGATCATCAGCGCATGCCTTGGATGGTGCGCTCGGGCGGTGCGGGCAGCGGCATCTGGAAGAGCAGCGATGGCGGCGACACTTGGACGCGGCTCAGCGAGGGTCTGCCGCGTCTGATGGGCAAGATCGGCGTGTCGGTGTCACCGGCCAATCCCGATCGGGTGTATGCGATTGTCGAAGCGGAGAACGGCGGTCTCTTTCGCAGTGACGATGCCGGACGCACGTGGCGCCTGCAGTCTGGCGATCGTCTCATCCAGACGCGCTCGTGGTACTACATGAAGATCACGGCCGACCCGAAGAATGCCGACGTGGTGTGGGTGAACAACGCGCCATTGCTGCGCAGCATCGATGGCGGGCGCACGTTTGCCGTGGTGCCGGCCACGCATGGCGACAATCACGGACTCTGGATCAATCCCAACGACTCGCGCTATCTCATCAACGCCAACGACGGTGGCGCGTCCATTTCGCTCGATGGTGGCCGCAGCTGGAGCAGTCAGGACAATCAGCCCACGGCGCAGTTCTATCACGTCACCGTGGACGACGATTTTCCGTACAAGCTCTACGGCGGACAGCAGGACAATTCCTCGGTCATCATCGCGTCGCGCAGTGATGGCGGCGCCATCGGGATTCGCGACTGGAAGGAAGGCCCGGGCTGCGAGAGCGCCAACATCGGTGTGCATCCGGCACAGCCACGCTACGTGTACGGCGGCTGCTATCAGGGCATCATCGACGAGCTCGATCAGCAGACGGGCCTCTCGCGGGCCATCATGCCCTGGCCGGAGATGAACCTCACCGAGCCCACCGACAAGACCAAGTACCGCTTCAACTGGACCGCGCCCATCCACGTGTCGCAGCACGACGCAAGCGTGGTGTATCACGGCGGCAATGTGCTCTTCCGCAGCACCACGCGCGGCCAGCAGTGGACCCCCATCTCGCCCGACCTCACGCGCAATGACAAGACGCGCCAGGGCTGGGGCGGTGGGCCCATCACCAACGAGGGCGCCGGTGGTGAGGTGTACGGCACCATCGTGGTCATCGAGGAATCGCCGCACGATGCGCGCACGCTGTATGTGGGCACCGACGACGGCCTCATTCAGCGCACGCGGGATGGCGGCGCCACCTGGAGCAATGCGACGCCCGCGGCCTGGGGCGATGGTCTCGTCAACGAGATCGCCATCTCACCGCATGACCCGGCCACGGTGTACGTGGCCTTCCGCAAGGACCGCCTCGGAGATCCCACGCCGCATGTGTTTGTGTCCAGGGACTACGGCGCCACCTGGACGCGTATGGTGAACGGTCTGCGTGACGGTGAGCCGGTGCGTGTGGTGCGCGAGGATCCGGTGCAGCGCGGCCTGCTGTACGCCGGCACGGAAACCGGCGTGTATGTGTCCTTCGACGCCGGTGCGCGCTGGATGCCCTTCCGCGGCAACTTCCCCGTGGTGCCGGTGACCGACCTGCAGCTGCGTCACGGTGATCTCATTGCCGCCACCGAGGGGCGCGCCTTCTGGATTCTTGATGACCTGTCGGTGTTGCGTCAGCGTTCGGCGGCCATGGCCGCCAGCGGCGCGCATCTCTACGCGCCGCGCGAGGCCGTGCTGTTTGCCGGCAGCGGCGGCTTTGGTGCACCGCGCAACGCGGGCCGCAACCCGCCGTACGGTGCCACGGTGTACTTCCGCATGCCGGCCGTGCCCGACAGCGCTGCCACGGTCAGCCTGCAGTTCCTCGACAGCAAGGGCGCGGTGGTGCGCAGCTTTGCCTCGCGCGGCGACTCGCTCAATCGCCTCGTCGTGCGGCCGGGACTCAACACCTTCACCTGGAACCTCCGCCGCGCTGCTCCGGCGCGTGTGGGCAATGTGCTGCTCTTTGGCGCGCCGGGTGACGGTGGCGCGCGGGTGTCGCCGGGCGACTACACGGTGCGACTGACGGTGGGCTCGGCGTCTCAGACGCAGCCGCTCAAGGTGGTGCAGGATCCGCGGCTCACGGTGCCGGCGGCGGTGCTGGCCGAGCGCGACTCGGTGGCCAATCTTCTGGCGTCGCGTATTGATGAAATTCACTCCGCGGTGCATCGCCTGCGTGACGTGAAGACGCAGGTGCAGGGCTACGTGACCCGCGCAGCCAACACCTCGGCCGCGGACACCATCAGCAAGGCCGGTCGCGCGCTCAACGCGACACTCGACACCATCGACCCCAAGCTGACCACCAAGGCGGCCAACGGGCAGGACATCATCAACTACGCCAACGGCATCAACGGCCAGTATGGCTTCCTGCTGGGCCAGGTGGAGGGCAACACCACGCTCACGCAGCCGGTGAAGGATCGCCTCGCCGAACTGGAGAAGGTGTGGGAGACCATCCGCCGCGAAGTGGAGCGCGTGGAAACGGTGGATGTGCCGGCGTTCAACGCGCTGCTCAAGGCCAACAACGTGCCTGGTGTCGTGACGCCGGCCAAGCCCAAGGGCCCGATCGCATGATGTGCAGTCTGTTGAAGCAGCAGCGGGCCCGCGTGGTGGCAGGTCTGTTGCTGCTCGGCGCTGGTGGCACAACGGCGGACGCGCAGAATCGCGCACGCGCGGCGGCCACGCCGTACGTGCCGCCCGCCGGCAGTTGGGAACGCCGAAGTCCGTCGGCGCTTGGTCTCGATTCGATCAAGCTGGCGGAGGCGGTGGCCTTTGCCATCAGCAAGGAGAGCCGCACCCCGCGTGACCTCGAGCTCAATCACTACGCTACCTTCGGGCGTGAGCCGCTGGGTGACCCCATTGGCCCCCTGCCGCCGCGCGGTGATGCCACCGGCATCATCGTGAAGGGCGGCTATGTGGTGGCCACCTGGGGCAACCCCAACGCGCAGGAAACCACCAACTCGGTCACCAAGAGTTTCCTGAGTTCGGTGGTGGGTTTGGCGGTGGACGCGGGCAAGATTCGCAGTGTGCACGACACGGTGGCGCACTACGTGCCGCCCATCGTGCGGGCGCGGCCCAATGGTATCGGGTATGCGCGCGACTGGCCGGGCACGGATCGTCTGCTCATGCCCTTCGATACGCCGCACAACCGCACGATCACCTGGGATCACCTGCTGCGTCAGGTGAGTGACTGGGAAGGCACCCTGTGGGGCAAGCCCGAGTGGGCCGATCGTCCGGCGCAGAACGCGGCCACCTGGACCACGCGTCCGCGTGTGGCGCCTGGCAGCGCATACGAGTACAACGACACCCGCGTGAACGTGCTGGCGCTGGCGGCGCTGCAGGTCTGGCGGCGTCCGCTGCCCGAGGTGCTCAAGGAACGCCTCATGGATCCCATCGGGGCGTCGGACACCTGGCGCTGGTACGGCTACGACAACTCGTGGATCGTGCTGGACGGCCGCGAGGTGCAGAGTGTGAGCGGCGGTGGCCACTGGGGTGGCGGCATGATTCTGAACGCCTGGGACATGGCCCGCTTTGGCCTGCTCACGCAGCGACGGGGCAAGTGGGGCGACCGCCAGATTCTGAGCGAGGCCTGGGTGACGCAGGCGCTCACGCCCACCACGGCGCAGAAGACCTATGGGTACATGAACTGGTTCGTGAACCCGGACCGTTCGTATCTGGCCGCCGCCCCGCCGGAGGCGATCGTCCATGTCGGGGCAGGGAACAACTTCATCTACGTGGATCCGGTCAACGATCTGGTGGCGGTGGTGCGCTGGATGGACACCAATGCGAGCCTCAATCAGTTCGTCGAGAAGCTGCTGGCCGCCAGGCGCTGATGCCTGGCGGTGCGTGACGGCGGGCCCTTCACTCCCTTGATTCGCACATGGCATCGAGTCTGCTGATTCTGCTGGACGATATCACGTCGATGCTGGACGACGTGGCCACGCTCACCAAGGTGGCGGCCACCAAGACCTCCGGCGTGATGGGGGATGACCTGGCGCTCAATGCCGAGCAGGCGTCGGGTGTGCGGGTGGAGCGCGAGTTGCCGGTGGTGTGGGCGGTGGCCAAGGGCTCGCTGCTCAACAAGGTCATCCTCGTGCCGGTGGCCCTGCTCATCAGTGCCTTTGCGCCGCAGGCGGTGATGCCACTGATGGTGATCGGCGGCTTGTTTCTGTGCTACGAGGGTGTGGAGAAGCTGCTGCACAAGGCGCTGCATCCGGAGGAGAAGCACAGTGCGGCACCGGCGCTCGCACACCCCGAGTACAGCGACGCGCAGCTGGTGGCCATCGAGCAGGGCAAGATCAAGGGTGCCATCCGCACCGACTTCGTGCTCTCCGCGGAGATCATCGTGATTTCGCTGGGCACCATGGCTACCGCACCCATGGCGCAGCAGGTCATGGCGCTGAGTCTCGTCAGTCTCGCGGCCACGGTGTTTGTGTACGGTCTCGTGGCCGGCATCGTGAAGATCGACGATCTGGGTCTGCGGCTGCACCAGAAAGGCCAGGCCATGGGTGCGGTGCTGCTGCGTCTCGCGCCGAGACTCATGAAGGCGCTGTCGGTGCTGGGCACGGCCGCGATGTTCACGGTGGGTGGTGGCATCATTGCGCATGGCTGGCATGCGGCCGATGTCCGGCTGGAGGGCCTGGCCCATCACACCGGTCCGCTGGCTCCGGTCACGAAGGCCGTGCTGGATGCCCTGCTGGGCGTGGTGGCGGGCGCCGTGCTGGTGGGTGTGATGCAGCTGGTGTCGCGGCTGCGCCGGCGGTCGGCGTAGGCGGCCGGAGCCCATGATGCGCACGACGTTCCGCGCTGCGGCGACGCGCTGCGCATGGGTGGCGGTGTGGGGGCTGGGCCTGTGTGCTGCACGCCACGCCAGCGCACAGGAGGCGCTGCTCAAGTCGGCCACTGATTCCGCGCGGGCGGCTGAACGCCTGCTCAATCAGGCCGCAGTGCTGCTGCGCTCCGTCGGCCCAGACAGCAGCACCAAAGTGTATCGGGCCGCGCGCGCGCTCATTCCGCGGGGCGACTCCACGCTGGCGGTGCGCGCCGAATGCGCGGAGCAGCAGGTCGCCCTGCAGACGCGACGTCGCATTGCCGATTCGGTGTGGACACGGCTGCGGGCCGCCGCCGCGTTCTCGCCCCGCCTCAGTGCCGACTGCGGGTTCATTCAGGCGCGCTATCTCGAATCCCTTGGGTTCCAGCAACGCGCGCTCGTCTTGCTCGATACGGTGGCCAGGAACTTCGAGACGGTGCAGCACTGGCAGAACCTGTCGGCGGTGCGGCAGTGGCAGGGCACGCTGTACATCGCTGGTGGCAACTACGGCCTCGCGCGCCAGCGTCTCGATACCGCGCTCGTTTTGGCACGCATGAGTGGAAATGTGGCCGGAGAGGGTTGGGTGCTGCAGGAACTCGGCCGCATGACGCAGCGGCTTGGGGCGCCTGAGGACGCCGCGCGGTATTTCGCTGAGGCCAGAGGGCGCTTCACACAGGCCGGTGACCAGCTCGGTGTGTTGTACTCGCGCCGCGCCACGGCGGAAGGATTGCTGCTGCGCGGACAGCTGACAGCCGCCGACTCGGCGATGGAACAGCTTGCGCGTGATGCGCAGGTGCTGGCACCGGCGATGGAAGTGTTCATGCTCGTGGCCAGAGCCGACCTCAATCGCCAACTCAATCGCGGCGCACGCAGCGACAGCCTGCTGGATTCCGCCCGGCAACTGGTGCAGTTGCGCAACACACCTGGTTGGGCGGCGGAAATTCTGTACCAGCGTGGGGTTCGTGATCTGCAGGCGGGACGCATGCAGTCCGCCCAGGCACGTTTCGACAGCCTGCTGGCGCGACGCATTCAGGGGCCGTCGCGCTTCGAGGTGCTGATGCGCAAGGCGGAGGCGCATGCGCGGGTGGGTCAGCTGGATTCCATGAGCGTGTCCTTTCTGGCGGCGCAGCAGACTCTCGATCGCTGGCGGAGCGGATTTCGCGACCGCACTATGGCTCTGGCCGCACTGCAGGACCGGGCCTTCGACTGGGATCGCGATCTTGGTCTTGCCACGATGATTGCGGAGGTCGTGCGTCGCGGGCTGGTGAATGAGGCGCTGGCCATGGCAGAGTGGCGTCGCGTACGCGGCCAGGAGCAGCAGCTCCTGCAACGCAGCGGACTCGGCGTCGATGCCGTGCAGGGTACCACGATTCCCGTGTCGGGCACGTCCGTGTCGGGCACGTCCGTGGCCGCGAATGGTGTGCGCGGCAGCGGCGTTTCCACTGCCACGGTCGACTCGGCCTTGGACTTCGCGCGGCTTCCCACCTTGAGTCGCGCCGCCCTTTCACCGCAGCAGGCTGTGGTGACGTTCGTGATGGGCCAGGGGGGGGAGCCGGGCACGGCCTTCGTTCTCACGCGCGACACGGTGCGCGCGGTGGCCTTGGTGCCCATCGATTCACTGCGGGAAGATCTCACCACCCTTCAGGGATTCCTCGAGGTCGGCCGCGAACCGGCGTCGACGCTGCAGCGCGTGTCTGACGCCATCTGGGCCCCCGTCATGTCCGCCATGCCGAGCTCTGTGGTCGAGGTGCAACTGATCCCCGATGGGGCACTGCATCGGGTGCCGTTTGGCGCTCTGCGTCTTCCCGATGGCAGGCGCGCTCAGGAACGCTTCATCATCTCGCACGCGGCCTCCGTTGAGGATGCGCTGGGGGCCGTGCCTCGAGTGGCACGGCGCAGCGAGCGTGCCGGGCCGTTGCTCATTGGCGCGCCGCAGCGCATGCCGCGCCTCGCAGAGGCGGACTCGGGAATGCGGGAGTGGGCGCCCCTGCCCGGTGCACGCGAGGAGTTGCGTGCGCTGTCTGCCAGGCTGGCCGGTGCGCGTGTGTTCATGGGTGAAGCCGCCACGGCAGAACGCCTGAGCGCTGAGCGACAGTTGGGTGGACCCGTGCTGCATCTCGCCACGCACGTGACGGCGCGCACAGGGTCGTATGAGCAGACGGCGGTGGCGCTGCAGCCCACCGCGAGGCACGACGGGTTGCTGCGCCTGCCGGCGGTTGCCTCGTCGCCGCTGCCGTTCGATCTGGTGGTGCTGTCGGCCTGTGCGAGCAGCGACGGCGTGATGCAGGTCGGGCAGGGCATGCATGGACTGGTGAGCGCGGCGCTCGGCGCCGGCGCGCGCGGGGTGGTGGCCACGCGCTGGGATGTGAGCGACACGGCCATGACGCGCTTCATGCTGGCGCTGTACGACACATTGGCGGTGCAGCCCAATGTGGCCGAGGCGCTGACCGCAGTACGCCGCGAGTTTGCGGCGCGCGGCGAAAGCCCGGCCATCTGGGCCGCGGTTGAGTACTACGGCGATGCCAAGCTGCGGCTGGAGCTGCCGCGTCGCGCGCCGTCGGCGTGGTCGCGGTTCAGGGCCACGCTGCGCCGCTGGTTCAGCGGTTCGCGTTGAGGCTGCGCAACTCGCTGCGGGTGGTTTGCCCGTCGGCCATGCGCGCCGTGACCCACCAGCCCGCCACTCGCTGCCGGTCACTGGCGTTGGCAATGGTCACGAGGGCCGTGGTATCTGCGGTGGCCACCGACACCACGCGCTGACCATCCGCATCCATCACTTCGGCCATGTAGGAGGCGGCTGACGGTACCGGGCGCCAGGTGAGGCGCAGGGTGTCCAGTGTCACACCGGCGCCCTGTTCGGGGGCAACCGGAATGGGGACAGTGGACGTGGCGCCGCGCGTCTGGGCCGTATCGCTGACCGCAGTGCGCTGTCTGCTGTTCCACACCGGGATGCCCACCGCCAGCAGCAGCGCCGCGGCCATTGGCAGAACCCACAGGCGCGATGCCGGCTGGGCGTTGGTCGCGGTCCTGCCGCTGTCTCGAGTCGGAGTACGGAGGTCGGCGCGCTTGTCGGTCGATGGCGTGGACTTCTGGCCGGACTGCAGCGTGTCATGCGCGGCGCTGCGCAGGGCGTGCAGCATGGCCACCTCGTCCGCTGCACCGCGGAGAAGGGCCCGATCGAGTTCGCGCACGAGATCGTCGTCGGACAGCGTGCCGTTGAGGGCTGCGGCAATGTCGGCCGGCTCCGGCGGCGGCTGCATCACGACGGCATCCGCCTTGAGCGGATCAGCGGCGAGCGCATCCGGCTTGCCGTCGCGCAGCAACTGCCACGCGGCGCGCAGTTCGTCATCTGAGGGTGGCTGCTTCGAACGATTGGCGGTCATGCGGTGCCTTCCATGGCAGTGAGGGCCTCGCGCAGATCGTCGAGTCCACGGTACAGCAGATTGCGAACCTTGGCCTCCGACCAGCCCGTCATGCTGCTCATGTCCTCGCGCGTGTAGCCCTCGAGGTGAAGCAGCACCAGCACCCGGCGGTTGGGCGCCAGCGTGTCGAGCGCACGGCGCAGCTTGCGCGCCAGCGCGTCACGCTCCGCGTGGTCCGCCGGCGCCACCTGCAGGGTGGTTGGCACGGTGGCCGCCGCATGCTCGGCGTCGAGCGACGTGTGCGAGTGCCGCCGCTCGCGGCGAAGGTGGTCCACGACGGCCGAGGTCACGACCCGCACGAAATAAGACGCCGTGAGGGTGGCGAGATTCTCACCGGTCGGATGGGCCTTCCAGAGCCTGATGCGGACGTCCTGCACCACGTCGTCCACCTCGGTGGCATCGAGCCCGCGGGTTCGCGCCACCTGGCGGGCCAGGGCGTCGAACTTTTCGAGGAGCTGGTCGAGGGCGGAGGCGGGGGGCATCGCCCGATAGTATAGCGCCCTGTCCCGCTTCATGGTCGGCCAGTCGGGTCAGCAAGGTGGCAATGTGGCGCAAATGCATCACTCGGGGTGGCGGTGAGAATCCCACGGGCCATCGAGCGGTGATTGAAGGTGCATGACGATCATGCCGACGATCACCCTCTGCCTCACCGTTCACACCGAGACTCGAATGCCGACAGTTCGCTCACTACTGGCTCCCCTGATTGGGAGCGCACTCCTTGCGTCCTCCGCGCAAGGGCAGAGTATCGCCACGCAATACGAGACTGGCACGGCGTACACCACGACCAGCCTCACCGGCTTCTCCACCTCGGGCGCCGCGATGGCCGGCATGCTCGTCACAGCCAGGTTCGCGTCCGGCGACGTGTTCCAGGGGACGTGGGGCAACCTCGGGACGCAGGTCTACGGAGGGGCATCGTTCAGCGCGTACGGGGTGTCCGGCCTCTGGGGATCGCTCGCCTTTCCCACCGCGGGCGACAGCAATGACAACTTCTGGTTTCTGCGGCTCGCTTCGGGCGACTACGGTGCGCTGCTGGAACTGACGCTCAACGGAGCGCCCGGGCGCACGCTGTTCGATTGCCGGTTCACAACAAATGGGTGCGACAATTTCGCAGGCACGCTCGTGAACGGTACTCCGGGGTCATCAGGTGCCATTGCGGCCCAGGTGGCAACGACCAACCAATTCCTCGCACAGATTGGCAGCCACAACCTGTTCGACGCCTCCGACGTGCTTGGTGTCTATTCCAACTCGGTGTCGCTCACCGGCAATCCGCCAGTCGGCGATCTGTTCGAACAGTTTTCGTTGCGTTTTGACGGCGGCATGACGGTCGATCAGGGGCTGTTTCTCTTTGCGGTGGACACCGACAACGCCGCCGTTGGTGCTGTCATCGTTCCCACCACCCCGGTCCCTGAACCCTCGTCTTTGGTGCTGCTCGTTGGCGCATTCAGCGGACTCGCAATGGCTGCGCGTCGCCGCCGCGTGGTCTGACCTTTCGCCTGACGCGGCAACGAAAGTCCCGGCAAAGTGACCCCAATGCGTTGACGCTCAAAAGACAACGAGGCGACGTCCCGGATGGGGCGTCGCCTCGTTTGCAGAGCATGAGGTTCCGTGAGGTTCCAGGTGGCGGCTGATATCAGTACGAGAACGTCAGCCCGCTGGAAAAGAAGGTGTCGGTCTTCTTGAGTACCACCCCATTGCGCTCGGGCGGCGTGGAGTTGTAGCGCACGAGATAGCCGAACTTGAGCCCCAGGCGCTTGGACAGCGGGGCCACAATTGAGGACTCGGTGTTCACCAGGTACACGCCGCTTTCCGAAAGATTCGGCAGGTACTCGGCCGTCTGCTGGAAGAAAGCCAGCTCGGAGAAGCTGTGCTTGTAGTCGAGGCCCACGCGCGCGGCGGGGAAGTGGCGC
The DNA here is from genome assembly GCA_016741895.1 of Gemmatimonadaceae bacterium. Lineage (GTDB taxonomy): Bacteria > Gemmatimonadota > Gemmatimonadetes > Gemmatimonadales > Gemmatimonadaceae > Gemmatimonas. Next base: position 11,658 of record JACVCT010000054.1, read on the forward strand.
TTCCCGGCCGTGGTCGAACCCGGTGTGAGGTTCACCTGAAAGGCCGAGCCACCGATCTGCATGTTGAGCTTGTCCTTGGGCGCGACAATGAGCTTGGCGTCGAGACCAAAGCCCTCCTCGAAACGACTGGCGATGCCCTGCAGCACATTGCGGTCGAAACGTGTGGCCACGAACAGGCCAAGGCGTGGGGTGAGCGTGCGTTCGGCACGCAGGCCGCCGTTCCAGAAGTTCGCGTTCACCTTGTTGTCTGCCTCGCCGTAGAAGAACGCGAGATCCTGGCCCAGCGCCCAGCCCTTGAGTGAGTACTTCAGCTTGTTGCCGAAGTTCGTGGTGAGGGCGTTGGCATTGCCGTTGGTCTGCGCAAATCCCGCATTGCCCGAGACTTCGAGGTTCTTCTTGGGCGCATCGGCGGCCTGGGCGCCGGCCACCGACGCCAGCAGCAGGGACAGGACTAGCGCACGCGTCGTCGCGGCACGGATGGGCATGACGTGTACTCAGAAGGTGAGGGTGAGACCCGACGAGAAGAACGTGTCGGTCGTTTTCAGCTGCAGGTTGTTGCGAACGGGCGGATCGGAATTGTAGCGCACGATATACCCGATCTTGAGGCCCACGCTCTTGGTAATGGGGGCCACCACCGCGCTCTCGGCGTTCACGAAGTATGACGAGGTGCTGTCTCCCACCGCCGGCAGGTACTCCGCCGTTTGCTGCACGTACGCCACGTCGGTGAGCTTGCGGCGATAGTCCACGGCGGCGCGTGCCGCCGGAAAGGCACGGGACACGCGGGCCACGGAACCGGGGGTGAGCTCCTGGCTGAAGAACGACCCGCCCAGCGCAACGTTGAGCCGGTTCCACTTGTCATCCAGCGCCGCCACCGTCACGCCAAAGCCCTGCTGATAGCGATTTTCGATGCCCTGCACCACGTTGCGGTCGTAGCGCGTGGCCATGAAGAGTGCGACACGCGCGGCCACGGTGCGATCGGCCCGCAACCCGCCGTTCCAGAAGTTCGTGTTGACCTTGCTGTTGGCTTCGCCGTAGAAAAAGGCCAGGTCCTGCTGGAAGGACCAACCCGCAATCGTGTACTTGAGCTTGTTGCTGACATTCGTGGCCAGCGCCGACGCGTTGCCGTTGGTCTGCGAGAAGCCCAGCGTGGCACTGAAATCCACACGCTTCTTCTTGGGTGCGGGTTTCGGTGCCGGATTGCCCGTGGGATTGCCGGTCGTGGCCGGAACAGTCTGCGCCGACAACGCCGCCGCACCAAGGGCGAGCAGGCCACAGGCATGACGTACAACGCGTGGAATCACGATAGACACGGGTTCGCGGTGTTCAGTCCTTGATGAACGTCCCGGCGCGCAGCTCGCGCACTGCCTGCTCCAACTCGGCCTGGGTGTTCATCACGATGGGCCCGTACCAGGCCACCGGTTCCTTGATGGGCGCGCCGCTGACGAGCAGGAAGCGAATACCCTCGCTGCCCGCACGGACCACGACCTCGTCGCCCGAGTCGAACAGCACCAGCGAACGGTTGCCCGACATGTCGCGCACCAGATCATCGTCGTTGCCGGCGCTGCGCTCGGTCAGCACACCCATCGGATCGGAAGCGTGGCGGAACGTGCCACTCCCCTCAAAAATGTAGGCGAAGGTGCTGCGATATGCGTCCACCGGCAGCGACTTTTTCAACCCGGCCGGCACGAAGACGTCGAGATAGCAGGGATCGGCCGCAATGCCGTCCACCGGGCCACGCTTGCCCCAGAACTCGCCGCAAATCACGCGCACGCGTGTGCCGTCGTCGTCCACGATCTCGGCTATGTCGCCCGACTGCACGTCCTGGTAGCGTGGCGCCGTCATCTTGAGCGACGACGGCAGATTGGCCCAGAGTTGGAAGCCGTGCATGCGGCCCTGTGGGTCGCCCTGCGGCATCTCGTGATGCACGATGCCGCGACCAGCCGTCATCCACTGCACGTCACCCGCACCCAGCATGCCACGATTGCCCAGCGAGTCGGCGTGCTCCACCTGACCTGCCAGCACGTAGGTGATGGTTTCGATGCCGCGATGCGGATGCCAGGGAAAGCCCTGCGCGTACTGGCGCGGCACGTCGTTGCGGAAGTCGTCGAAGAGCAGAAACGGGTCGGTTTCGCTGGTGTCGCCGAAACCGAAGGCCCGATGCAGGTGCACGCCGGCGCCCTCGATGGTGGGCTGCGCGGTGGCGATGCGACGAACAGGACGAATGGACATGACGTCTCCCGAAACGGTGATCTCTCAATATAACTCAGAGATGAGAGAGGGTCCGGTCTGTTGCCTTCGCTGCAGCGCGGCCGATCAGTAGCCGAGTGTGGGATCCACCGGCCGTGGTAGGGGCCGATCGCCCAGCGTGCCGAACAGATTGAACGCGCGCATGCCCAGCTCGATACCGGCCAGCGCGGCACTGAGCTCTTCAGCGGCCTTGCGCATCTCCCAGCGGTACAGAGGTCCCGACATGGCCACGGCGGCCAGTCCCGCCAGCAAAGCCCCGGTGGCCGCCGGACCGATGAGCGCTGCGCCAAGCATCGCCAGCGCCTTCTTGGCCACCACGACGCCCACCAGTCCGCCACCGCTGCCGAATGCGGAGATCACGGCACCGTAGCCAACCAGATTGGCTGTGAGTCCGCGGCGCAGATCGATCGACATCGTGACCTCCGTGGCGCGCGAGTCGCCCGGCACGCTGGCCAGACTCACGCGCACCTCGGGCACGTACACACCGTACCGCGTCCATGTCCACTTGTAGTCACCACCCACCATGTCGGGAAGCGCGAACACGAGCACGCCGCCGTCGAGCGGATGACCACCCAGCGTATCGCGCAGGTGCAGCAGCCAGGGTGACGACTGAAAGGTGCGCCCCATGGCCGGCAACACTTCACTCGGGGCGGCGCGAATGATGCGACTCACCGACAACGAGCGTTGCGCGGTTCCCAGGAGTCGTGTGGCGACACGATCACGCCAGGGGGAGAGTGGCTGGGCGAGTGCGGTGCCGGCTGGCGCCGCGCGCAGCTCATCGAGCGCGAGCGCGACGTAGCGCTGGGAAATGCCGGCTTCCACGGCGGCCGCCTCCACATCCCGCAACCGAAAGGCGTCGCTGTTGACCGTGACGGCCGGTGCTTCCTCGGACTCCAACGGCGCGCTCCCCACCGGACGCAGCGCGCGCGTTTCGTCGCGGCGGATGCGCGCCTCGAGTCGCGATGCCGCTTCCGCCTGCAGCTCCGCGGCACGGCGCCACACCGCCATGGCCTCGGCGCTCGACAGCGCCTTCTCCGAGGAGGAGGGCCGGTGATCGAGCGACTCGAGCGCCTTGCCGAGTGCATCGGCCAATGCCTCGCCGGTGGGAAAGCGGGCGTCGGCTCGTTTGCGCAGGCACTGATCGATGACCGCCGCGAGTGCCGGTGGCACATCGGGCGCGACGCTGCTGAGCGACGGTGGTTCCTGCGTGGCATGCGCCAGCAGCACCTTCTGCGGCACATTGCTGTCAAAGGGCAGTCGTCCACTGAGAGCGAGAAATCCGATGCAGCCCAACGCGTAGAGATCACTGCGCCCGTCGAGCGGCTCACCGGCCGACTGCTCGGGGCTCATGAAATGCACGCTGCCCAACACGAGGCCATCCTGCGTGAGCGCCGCGTTGAATTCGGCGCGCGCAATGCCGAAGTCACTCACGAACGCGCGGCCGGTGCCACGTTCGATGAGGATGTTGTCGGGCTTGACGTCACGGTGCACGATGCCGCGGGCGTGCGCATAGGCCAGGGCCCACGCGGTCTCGCGCAGCACCCGCACCACTTCTGCGGGCGGCAGCGTGCCGCGCGCACGAATGCGCTCACCGAGGGTTTCGCCATCGACATAGCCCATGGCGAAGAAGGCGAAGCCCTGCACCTCATCGGCGCTGAACACCGGCACGATATGGGGGTGCGAGAGCTGGGCGGCCATGCGCGCCTCGCGCAGGAAGCGCTCCCGGATTTCCGGACTGGCCGCCAGCGTGGGAGGCAGAACCTTGAGCGCGACGAGGCGATCGAGACGCGCATCCTGCGCCAGCAGCACGATGCCCATGCCGCCGCGTCCCAACTCGTGCTGGATGGTGTATTGCCCGCGGATGGCCTCGCGCAGCGGCGCAAGTTCGGCCGGCAGTTCCGAAGATCCCTTCATGATGAGCAAACCTACGGCCTGGAGGCGCCCGGGTTCCAGATCAGGGCGGCCGTGTCGGCTTTCCAGCCTCGGGCTATGGCATCGGCCACTGGTCTCCTGATGCCGGGCTCCGACCTCTGGCGGGGCGGCAACTCCGGGTGCTAGATCAAGATCGGTATCCCCTCACCTGCCCACATGCCCCTTTCGGCCCAGGACGAAGTCGCGCGCATCGCGGAGCTGCATTCCTTCGCGATCATGGACACCCAGCCCGAACCGCGCTTTGACGCCATCGTGGCTCTGGCGGCCGAACTCTGTGGCACGCCGTATGCGCTCATCACGCTGCTTGATGACCAGCGGCAGTGGTTCAAGGCCCGGGTGGGCTTTGCGGAACCGGAAACTCCACGGGAGGACTCCTTCTGTCAGTACGCGCTGAACCGCCGCGGCCTGCTGGAGGTGCCGGACACACTGCTCGATCCGCGCTTCCGGGAGAATCGGTATGTGGTCAACGACCCGAACCTGCGGTTCTATGCCGGTGCGCCGCTCACTGCACCGTCGGGCCATGTGCTGGGCACGCTCTGTGTCATCGACACCACCCCACGCACGCTGACGGACACGCAGCGACGCGCGCTGGAGACGCTGAGTGCGCTGGTGATGACCGAACTGCAGCTGCGGCGCGCACTGAGCGCGCAGGAACAGCTGACGCAGGCGCTCGAAAAGCAGAATCGCGAACTGGTGGATGCGCAGGCCGTGGCCAAGGTCGGGAGCTGGGTCACCGACCTCAGCACCTTCGAAGTGCGCTGGTCGCTGGAGGTGCATCGGATTTTTCAGACGGATCCCGAGCGTTTTGCCGTCACGCACGCGTCCTTTCTCGAACGAGTGCACCCGGAGGACCGCGCCATGGTGGATGCCGCGTTCGCGGCGTCCGTCTCGCACACGGATCCCTGCGTACTCGAGCATCGCATCCTGCTGCCAACGGGCGAGGTGCGGCTGCTGGAAGAGCGCTGGCAGTCGCATCGTGAGGCGGATGGGCGCATCACCCACGCCATTGGCACCTGTCATGACATCACCGAGGCGCGCGCGGCCGAGGGCCGGCTGATGCGTCTGACACGCATGTACGCCCTGCTCAGCGAGATCAATGACGCCATCGTGCACACGCCGGATCGCGCGCAGCTCTATCAGCGCGTGTGCGAGATTGCCGTCATCACCGGCGGCATGCGGGCGGCGTGGATTGGCCTGAAGAGTGGCGATGTGCCCGAGTTGTTCATCGTGGCCTCCCATGGTGTCGTGGCGTCGTATCTCACCGAGCGTCGCATCACCTGGACCGATACGCCGGAAGGTCAGGGCCCAACAGGCCGTGCCATCCGGGGGAATCGTCGCAGCATCTGCAACGATATCGCGAACGACCCGGCGATGCGTCCCTGGCGCGATGCGGCGCTGGAGGCCGGCTATCGGTCGTCGGCGAGCTTTCCGCTGCGGCGCGACGGGCAGGCCATCGGGGCCCTGTCCCTCTATGCCGATACGGTGGACTCGTTCGACGCCGAGGAGCTGGCGGTGCTCGACAAGCTCGTGGCCAATCTCGATTTTGCGCTCGCGGCCATTGACCGCGAGGAGGCACGGCGACTGGCCCAGCGCGAGCGGGAACAGCTGGAACAGCAGTTGCTGCGCGCGCAACGACTGGAGAGCATCGGCACGCTGGCTGGCGGGATCGCGCACGATCTCAACAACGTGCTCACGCCCATCGTGTTCTCCATCGATCTGCTGCGGGACGGGATCACCGATGCCGACCTGTTCCCCGTGCTGGACGAGATCGCGCGCAGTGCCCGCCGCGGTGCCGACATGGTGCGGCAACTGCTGCTCTTTGCCCGCGGCTCGGAAACCGAGCGTCGCCCGATGTCGGTGGATGTCGTGCTGCTCGACATCGTGGCCACCATGCAGGAAACCTTTCCGCGCTCCATCAGCATCCGCACCGAGTTGGCGGAGGACCTGCCCTGGGTGGTGGGAGATCGCACGCAGCTGCACCAGGTGGTGCTCAATCTGTGCGTCAATGCCCGCGA
>JACVCT010000397.1 GCA_016741895.1 Gemmatimonadaceae bacterium
AACCCGGGGGGCGTGCGTGCGCCACGGGGGGCGGCCTCCCGGGGCCGGGCCGGGGGCGCGTCAGCCGGGCGCGGTGGGGCACGGGGGCGGGCGAGGGCCCGGGAGCGGCGGCGGGCGTGGGCATGGGCGGGCTGGCCAACCACGTGCTCAAGGGCAGCATGGCGCTGGTGCTTGGTGGGGCACGCTACCGCCTGCATGTGGCCGGTGGACTGGCCGTGCTTGCCGTGGGCCTGATGATCGGTCTTGTGCTGGGTTGGCCATGAACACCGCCATCACGCGGGGCATCAGTGGCGTGGGGCGGTTGGCGCGACGCCTGCTCGAGCCCGTGGGCGCCGGCGCACACTTCACGGCCGAAGTACTGCGCGCCATGCGCGAGACGCGTGAATGGGTGCCCGAGTTCTCCACCCATGCGCGCACGCTGGGCGTGGGTTCGCTGCCCATCGGCATCTTCATTGCACTCTTCACGGGCATCGTGCTTGCCCTGTTGGCCAGCTACAGTGTGGGAGACATGGTACCACCGTACTTTGTCGGCACGCTGGTGCAGAAGACCGTCACGCTCGAGCTCGCACCGGTGCTCACCGGCCTCGCACTGGCGGGCCGTGTGGGGGCCAACATTGCCGCCGAGCTGGGCACCATGCGTGTCACGGAGCAGATCGACGCACTCGAGACGCTCACCTTCGACCCCATGAGTCATCTCGTCGTGCCACGCGTGCTGGCCTCGGCACTCATGTTTCCCATGGTGGTGGGCGTGGCCATGGTCGTGGGACTGATCTCGGGCTGGCTGGCTTCGTTGTCGCTGCTCGATCTCTCCACGCCCCAGTTTCTCAAGGGCGTGCGCATTTTCTTCCAGGACTTCGACGTGCGCTACGGCCTCGTCAAGTCTGCAAGTTTCGGAGCCGCCGTGGCGCTCATTGGCTGCCGTGCGGGGCTCACCACCATGGGTGGCGCGCAGGGTGTGGGCCGCAGTGCCACACGCGCCGTCGTCATTTCCGCCGTCATGATTCTCGTGCTCGACGCGTTCTGGGCCCTCGTCTGGCTCACCAACCGTTCCCTGCGATGACCTCTCCAAAACGCATCAGCGATTTTGTCGTGGGCCTCACGGTCATTGTGATCACCGTCGTGCTCATCGGTGGCACGCTCTGGCTCAAGCAGGCCGACCTGGGTGGCCGCACGCGCCATCTCACCGTGCGCTCGCGCGACGTGGGTGGCGTATCGCTTGGCAATCCCGTCGTCATTCGCGGCGTGCGCGCCGGCCGCGTGGAAGCCATTGCCCTGGGCGACAACAACTGGGTGGTGCTCAAGTTGGGCATCGACCGCAGTGTCGACCTGCCGGCCGATCCCATCGTGCTGCTGGCCGCCTCCAGTCTTTTCGGCGAGTGGCAGGCCACGGTCATGTCGCGCGACGGCATGCCCAATGACCGCGAACTGCGTGCCGCCATTGCCGAGGCCCGCACCACCAGCGACACCCTGGCAGGTGCCGTGCTGCCCGACATAGCGCAGCTCACGGCCGTGGCCGGCCGCATCTCCGGCGACGTGGCCAAGGTGGCCGAGCGGGTGCAGGTGGCCTTCGACGACGAGGCGGCCAAGGAACTGCGCGCATCCATTCGCAACGTGGCCGAACTGTCCTCCGAGCTGGCGCGCACCATCAAGGTGCAGTCGCGCAATCTCGATCGCATCAGCACTGACGTGCAATCCGGTCTCGAAACCGTGAACAACGCGGCGTTCAAACTCAATGCGTTCTCCTCGCGCCTCGACTCCGCCACCAGCCGCGGCGAAATCCAGGCCATTGTGGGCAACACGCAGAGCGCCGCCAGGGAACTCGCCGCCACCACGGCCTCACTGCGCGACATCACGGCGCGCCTCGACCGGGCCGAATCGCAATTGTCACGCGCCGTGGCACGGGCCGACACCGTGTTCGCCAAGGCCAACAGCCGTGACGGCACCCTTGGCCTCATGCTCAACGACCCGGCGCTGTATCAGCAGAGCGACTCGCTGGTGCGTGAGCTGCGCGTGCTCATCGCCGACATCAAGAAGAACCCGCGGCGCTATATCAACGTGCGGGTGTTCTGAGCCTCACAGGTGCGTTGTCGCACAGAGGCGTTGCCGCACAGCGAGGATTGAGGCGGGTCCTACCATGCGGTGGCCTTGGTATGTGAGTGCCTCGGCCTATTCGCTCTCGCGCGCCTTCCCCGGCACCGCCAGCACGCCGATCTTCGCCGTCCGCAGCACCTCCGTCGCCACACTGCCCACAAGAATTCGCTCGTAGAGGCTGTGCCGCTGCTGGCCCACCG
>JACVCT010000398.1 GCA_016741895.1 Gemmatimonadaceae bacterium
GAGGATGCCTGTCATGCGCCCGGTGCGACCTGTGATGGGCGGACGGTTGGCAGTGTGGCCGATGCCAGCACCTTCAGCTTTCATCCGGTGAAACACATCACCACCGGGGAAGGCGGCATGATCACCACGTCCAGCGCGTCTCTGGCAGCCCGGTGTCGCACGCTGCGCAATCACGGCATTGCAACGGACGCTAGGTCGCGTGAGGCCAGCGGCACCTGGGCCTACGACATGGTGGAGCTGGGCTACAACTATCGACTCACCGATCTGCAGTGTGTGCTCGGTCTGAGTCAATTGCGCAAGTTGCCGGCATGGCTCGAGCGGCGACGGGCCATTGCTGCCCGCTACGATGCCGCCTTTGCCAGCGAACCTCGGCTGCGCCGGCAGCATGTGCCGGCGAATCGCACGCACGCCTGGCATCTCTATCCGGTTCGTGTGCGCACACGTGATTCGGCGAGCGCGCGTCAGGCGGTGCATGCCGCGCTTCGAGCGGCCGGGATCCATGCCAACGTGCACTATCGACCGGTCTACCTGCACAGCGCCTATCGAAGTCTGGGATACGAGCCCGGGCTTTGTCCGGTGGCGGAGTCGGCCTATGATGCGCTGCTGTCCCTCCCCATGTGGCCCGGGCTTGCGGAATCGGACCAGGACCGCGTGATCGACATCGTGTGCAGCGAGCTGTCGCGTCATGTCTGAGTCGCCGGTGACCATCGTGATTCCCGCGCGCGGGGGCAGCAAGCGCATTCCGCGCAAGAACATCAAGCCCTTTCTCGGGGTGCCGCTGCTCGCGCGCACCATCGCGCTGCTGCGTGAGCTCCCCTTGGCCGCGCGCATTCTGGTGTCCACCGATGACGACGAGATTGCGGACATCGCGAAGACTGCCGGCGCCGAGGTGCCGTTTCGCCGGCCCGCCGACCTGGCCAACGACGAAGCCTCCACGGTACCGGTCATCCGGCATGCCGTCGAGTATCTGCAGCACGAGGGGCAGGCAGTCGAGGTGGTCTGCGCCGTCTATCCGGCAGCGGTATTGCTGGATCCGCCGCTGCTCGTCGAAGCCATCGCCACACTCGAGCGTGACCCTGATCTGGACTACGTGCTGCCCGTGACCACCTTCGGTTCGCCCATCCAGCGCGCGCTGCGTCGCACCCCACAACAGCGCATGGTGATGTTTCAGCCGGAGCACTACGAGAGCCGTTCGCAGGAGCTCGAGCCGGCGTATCACGACGCCGGACAGTTCTATGTGGGTCGCGCATCCAGCTGGCTCAGCGAACGGCCGCTCTTCGGCGCGCGGAGCGGATCGGTTCTGGTGCCGCGCTGGCGCGTACAGGACATCGACACACCGGAGGACTGGGTGCGTGCGGAACAGATTGCCACCCTCCTGCAGCGGGATGGTCAACCATGAGTGCCGTACTGGTGGTGGTGGCTCATCCTGACGATGAGGTGCTGGGGTGTGGCGGCACCATGGCCCGGTTGGCCCAGGAGGGCCGGTCGGTGCATCTGCTTGTGTTGGCGGACGGCGTCGGTGCGCGCCATGTGGACGGTCACACCGACGCCCGCGTGATGGATGAGCAGCGCCGGCGCCGCGTGGCGCTCACGGCCGCGTCGCAGGTGCTGGGTGTGCAGAGCGTGGATACCGCCGACTTCCCAGACAATCGCATGGATACCGTTGCCGTGCTCGATGTCGCGCGACGCGTGGAGCAGGCGATTGCCGCCCATCGTCCAACGATGGTGCTCACGCATCACGCGGGCGATGTCAATCAGGATCATCGTCGCACTCACGAGGCAGTGATCGCCGCCTGTCGGCCGCAGCCTGGCCATCCGGTGGATACGCTGCTCTTCTTCGAAGTGGCGTCGAGTACCGAATGGCAGGTGCCGGGTGCCGCGCCGGTCTTCCAGCCGTCGTGGTTCGTGGACACCTCGAGCACGATCACGAAGCAGTTGGAGGCGCTGTCCTGCTACGCCGAAGAACTGCGCCCATGGCCGCACCCGCGATCTGCCGAGGCGCTGCGCGCCCGCGCCGCCTGGCGTGGGGCCACGGTGGGAGTGGAAGCCGCCGAGGCCTTCATGTTGGGTCGCCGACTTGTTCGGGGATGATGTGCCGTCCGCGTCAGAAGGCGCCGTGCTGCCGGCGGGCACCGCGCCGCTGCGCGTGCTCTTCCGCGTGGATGCCTCCACGGAGATCGGGGCGGGGCATGCCATGCGCTGTCTCGCGCTCGCACAGGTGATGCGTCAGGCTGGGCCATTGAGCGGGGCCGTGGGCGGGGCACGTCCCGGGCGCATCGCCCGG
>JACVCT010000055.1:0-10209 GCA_016741895.1 Gemmatimonadaceae bacterium
CCGTAGTCCTTGGCGGCCGTGCACAGCCGCTTGTTCCCCAGCGCAATGCGCTCTGCGTCACCGCCGTCGCGGGCAGCACGCGCCTGCACCAGCGCCGTGCGCCGCTCGTCGGTGATGATGCGCTGGCCGAGCGGAATGGACACGCCCGCGCTGATGGTGCCGTTGCCGTCGGTGCGTCGATCCGGATTGAAGTAGCGGCCCATCGTGCGATCGTAGGCGACGGTGATGTCGGCCCCGATGGGCAGCGGAATCTTCAGTTCGGAGTTGAGGTAGTTGTAGTACTCCGTGCCCGAGTCACGCTTCTGATCCCAGGTGGCGCTGATCTTGGGGTCGAAGGCGCCCCAGGCCGTGCGCAGCTCAGCGCGCGCCTGTTCGGCAATCAGTCGCGCCTGCTGCGACACCGGGTGGTTGGCGAGCACCTCGTCCATGAACTGCGGAAAGGCGTAGGGCACGCCGCTGGTGTCCACCCGCAGCCCCACCAGTTGACTGGTACGCGTGCGCACGCTGTCGGACACGGAGCCTGCCTGCGCGGTCAACACGCGGTGCGCAGGCAGTACCGTGACAGACGCAGCGAGCAGGCAGAACCGCAATGTTCGCGCGGACATGCGACTCACTTGCCGTTGCCCTTGGCAGGCGCCTTCTCGTCACCGGCCACGAGGTTGGGTGGCGGCGCGTCACCCGGCTTGATGGACAGCGGGAAGCCATTGAGTTGACGCCAGAGTTCCCAGCCCACCGTCACGTTGTCGAGCATGGCCCAGCCCTCGGCGCCCGTTCCCAGGCGCAGCTGCGCCGGCCAGGGCTCGTCGTGCGAGGTGTCCTGCACCAGCAGCACGCGGAATCGTCCATCGGCGCTGGGGAACTGATCGATGACCGCCACCGTGGCGCCGAAGGTGCCGACGGCCACCTGCGGCCAACCGGAGATCTGCAACGCGGGCCAGCCGTCGAAGAACACACGCACATGGCGCCCGGGCTTGAGCAGCGCCACGTCCATGGGCTTCACATAGAGCTCCACGGCCTTCTGCGGACGCGCGGGTTGCACGGACACTATGGGGTCACCGGCCTTGACGATCTCGCCCTTGCCGGCGCGTGTGGCGCGCACGACATAACCGTCCTGCGGCGCTTCAATCATGTAGAACTCGCGACGCAGCGTGAGTGCCCCCACCTTGTCGCGCAGCTTGGCGGCGTCGGCGCGGCCTTCGCTGACTTCCGCCAAAGTCGCAGCGCGATCCGAACGGGCCTTGGCAATCTTTTCGCCGTACTCGGCGGGAATGCTGGCCAGGTCCGTCTCGGTGATGGCCAGCATCTGCTGCTTCTCCACCAGCTTGGCCGCGGCCTGTTGCGCCTTCACCTGGAACGACTGCAGATCGTTGACCGACACGAGCCCCAGCGTATCGCGGAAGAGGCGTTCGCGGCGGCGCAGCTGATCGCGCGCCACGCTGTCCTCGAGCTCAGCCTGACGCACCTCGGCGCGGTACTGCGCCAGCTTGTTCTGCGTCTGCTGCAACTTGAAGTCGCGCTGCTGCTCGAGTTGCACGATCTGCGCCGCGAGCGCTTCGGCCTTGTCGCCCTTGTCGGAGATCGCGCGCTCCTTGGCGTTGAGCTGCGTCTCCGTGAGTGGCAGCACCTGCGGATTGAGGTACTCCTCCTTGATTTCGGAGATGCGGACGATGGAATCGCCCTTCTTCACGAACTGTCCTTCGCCCACGTACCAGGCCTCGATGCGGCCGTCGATGCGCGACTGCAACTGCTGCGGACGATCGGAGGGGCTGAGTGCGGTGACCACGCCGTTGCCCTGCACGCTCTGCTGCCAGGGGAGAAACAGAATGGCCACCAGCGCCACGAGGATGCCGATGAGCCACCTCGACACGATGCGCGTGGTGTTGGCCTTGCCCAGCAGCGTGGGGGTCTCGAGCGGCAGGGGCTTGAGTTCGCGTTCAATATCGATATCGGAGATGCCCATGGGTCACGCTCCGGGGGTATGGGACGTTTCGCTGACGATCTCGTGCAGCAGTGCCGCGCAGACCGGGTTGGCACGCAGGGCATCGAAGCGCCCCTCGGCAATCACCGTGCCCTGCTCCATCACGACCACGCGATCGAAGGCGCCCAGCAACAGCGGGTCATGCGAGACGGCAAGCACCGTCCACGGACGGGCCCGATCGGTGAGCAGACGGATGATGTGCGCACGCGACGCGGCGTCGAGGTTCTGGAAGAAGTCGTCGAGCACCACGAGACGTGGCTGCCCCACGATGCCCTGGGCAATGAGCAGCTTGTTGGCCAGATGCGCCGGCAGGTTGCGTCCGCTGTTGGTGATCTCCGAGCGGACGCCCTGCGGCAGGCGCTGCACCTCGTCGGTGAGCTCCAGCTCGTCGAGCGTGTGTTGCACGTCCAGCGGTGTGACGTGGGCGCGGCCGACGGTGATGTTCTCCTCGATGCTGCCGTCGAACAGGTCGCTCCACGACAGCATCTGCCCAATGCGCGCGCGCAGCGCCGGACGGTCGAGATCGCGCAGGGTAATGCCATCGAAGCGGATTGTGCCGTCGTAGTCCTCGATGAGGCCGCCGAGCAGCTTGAGCAGCGTGCTGCGTCCCGATCCGTCCACGCCCATGATGGCCACGCGCTCACCCGGCTGGATGCGCAGCGTGATGTTCTCCACCGTGGGCGACGTGGCGCCGGGGTAGCGATAGCGGAGGTCGCGTGCCTCGATGGCAATGCCGCGATTGGGCGCGTGCTGTGGCGCCGCCGCCGGCGCCAGGCCACCACGGCGCTCGAGCGGCAGGTCACTCACAAGACCGGCCTTGTCCACCGACGTCAGCACGTCGTACACCGTGGCAAGACTGGCAATGAGCTTTTCCACGCCCACCAGCACCGTCACGATGACCACCTCGGCGGCGACAAACTGCCCCAGCAGCAGCTGGTTGGACTGCACGAGGGCCGCGCCGAGAATGAGCACGGCTGCGGTGATGAAGGTCTTGAAGCCGATGAGCGCAATGGTCTGCTTGACGAGCACCGCGAAATGTTTCTTGCGGTACTTGAGGTAGCCGGTCACCACGTCGTCCATGCGCTCAACGGGCAGCGTGGAGTCGCCGGCATATTTGAAAGCGTGGAAGGCGCGGGCCATTTCCTCGAGCCAGTGCACCGCCTTGTACTTGTACTTGGATTCCACGATGGACGTCTCGAGACCTTCGGGCCCCGTCCAGCGCAGAATGAGGTACAGAATGGCCACCACCACAATGGCAAAAACCGAGAACCACGGGCTGTACAACGTGAGCAGGATGAGCCCGAAGAGCACGGTGAGCAGCGCCGTGGGGACATCGATGAGCAGCTTGTAGATGCCCTTCTGGATGGCCGCCGCTTCAAAGAGCCGGTTCATCTTCTCGGGCAGATTGGATTCCACCCAGGCTCCGTACTTCATGCGGGGCACCCGGAAGGCGAACTCCAGCGCCATGCGGGCAAAGACGCGCTGCTGAATGCGCTCCACCACGCCCAGAATGCCGATCTGCAGCACGCCGGCCACGATGGTGCCGAGAATGACAAACGAGATGAGCACCACCACCGGCTGCAGGAACAGGCGGCCCTGCACCAGCTGCACAATGCCGCCAACCGCGAGCGGCAGAATGAGGCTCAGGCCGCCGGACAGCGTGGCGTAGAAGAAGATCGTGAGAATCTCGCGGCGTTCGCGCCCCAGCATGGCCAGGGTGCGATCAAGCGGCGAGAGCGGCTCGGCCGGTTCCTCATCCGTTTCGTTACCCACCGGACTGTGCGGCGCGCCCAGGCCGCGCACCGAGGTGGCCGGCCGCAGGGCCATGGGGGCCAGCACCGGATAGGTGCCGCTATGACCGCTGTCCCGCAGCAGACGCGCTGCGAGGCCCTCGGGCGCATCGACCACACGCTCTTCGCTGCCATCGCGGAGTACGCGGATGTACTCGATGCTGTCATCCGGACCGCGCTGGAGCACGATGCCGTCGTTGCCGTTGGCACAGAGCAGCACCACCGGAACCTGGGCCTCGTCGATGGCTTCGCGTATCTGGTCCGCGGTCAGGTCGCGATCCAGATAGCCCACATCGACCGCGCCGCCAATCGAGCGAACGCGGTCGGGCAGGGGATCCTGTACGACAACCTGGCGGGTCAGGGCGCGCCATCGCGCCTGTTCGACGTCGAGCCCGAGGGCGGCCGCGACGAGTTGATTGATACGCGTAGCCTGTGCAGACATGCTGGCAGTGTATGGTGCGGACGGTGGTCGCGCGAAAATGCTGAGGCGGCAACGACGACGGGTTACCCACATCTCCTGTCACGGACCGCCGACGCGCCAGAGCGCGCGGTGGCCCGAGGGCATCGGCAGTTGACGGGCGAGCGCAACACTGCGTTCGCCAACGCCGCCGAAGCTCAGATCAACGCAGCGCCGGTTGGGGCGGGGCGCGACTCCCGACGGATCGCCCGACCGGGCTCTCCGGATGGCACCGCCGGACAGCGACCTGAAGCTGTTCCGTCCGGTACAACGGCGCGAGGGTCGGAAAGCTTCCCGGCTCGGGCACCAGCGCCGCGAAGGACAGGGAATCGCGACCACCCCGACGCTGACAGGCCCGATACCAGGCCCGCCGCCTGTGGGACGGCGCATCCGGCAATTCGTCGAGCGTCTGGTCGGATTGCCATGGCATGGCACCCGGCTCGGCCGCGGACGTTCCGTCCGGAACAAGGGTGATTTCAGATTGCGTGACCTCTGCGCCCAACGCCGCAACTCCACCCATGGCCAACGCAGCCACCGGCGAAACAAGGCTGAGCCCCAGCAGAGACAAGGCCAGCCGCAGCGTTAGGAACAGACGGTCCAGTTCGGTCATTGCGGCCGAAGTATGACGAGGGAAAGGTTCGGGATTCAAGTGGGGACTTGAGAATCGTGACTCAAGCCGAGCGTGGCGTTGTGACACCTTTGGGGCCAAACGGCGTACAGCAGCATATGACCCGCATCTCTCGCGCTATCCTGCCCGTTCCAGGAATGGCGATATTTGGCGTCGCGGCCCTGCTGCTGACGTCCCATGAAGGTCAGGCGCAGAACGGCGCGCCATCAGGTCGGGGCTCCTTCGGCGCCCATCTGCAGGTGTCCGAGCCCAAGGGCGACTTTGCCCGCAACACGGACAACGGGTTTGGTATCGGCGGCTACGTGCTGGCCGGTCTCGACGAAAACAAGATCATCAACTGGCGCGCGGACGCGTCCTTCGTGACGTACGCCAACAGCCGCCGACAGATCCCGCTCGCGGGCACCGGCGGGCTCATTCAGCTCAACCTGCGCACCAACAGCAGCATTGTGTCCGTGGTGACGGGCCCGCAGCTCCTGGGGCCCACGGGCGTCTTCACGCCCTACGCCTCGGCGCTGGGTGGCTTCTCCGTATTCTGGACGGAAAGCACGGTGGAGGGCACGCAGAACACGAACACGCCCTTTGCCAGCACCACCAACTCCAGTGATGCCGTGTGGGCCTACGGCGGCGCGGTGGGCGCCTACATCCGGGTGTACAACGGCCGCAATCCGGTCCGTCTCGACCTGGGCGCGCGCTTTCTGCGCCACGACGACGTGCGCTATCTCAACGACGAACGTGTGCGCGACGCGTTCGAGAACAACCGGCCGGCCGTGCCTGTGCGTGGGCGGGCCGACTTCATCACATACTACGCCGGTGTGAACATCATCGCGTGGTAATGGGCTGTATCGACGAGGCGCGCCGCCGTATTGTGCAAGAGCGGCGCGCCTGATCGTCGCACTTTCTTTGGGAGTTAAGGTCGCGTGGCGCTATCGGTGTTGGATTCAACAGTTGCGCTCGCTTTGGTGGGACGTGTCAGGAATTTTGTGTGCGCGGCGTGGGGTTAGCGGTGCACGGCGGTAAAGCGCTCGCCGTAGAACACGGCAAACTGGTTCAAGGCTTCATGCCAGAGGCGCACGGAGCGGGTGGTGTGGAGGCAGACGTTCTGGAGGGCCAGCCATAAGAGCTTCAGCGCCGCGTCATCCGTCGGGAAGTGGCCCCGGGTCTTGATGATTTTGCGGAGTTGCATGTGCAAGCTCTCGATCGCGTTGGTCGTGTAGAGCACGCGGCGGACGGCCGGCGGGAAGACGAAGAACGGGATCACCTGCGCCCAGACGCGGCGCCACGTGGGGGCGATGGTTGGATACTGCTGGCCCCAGGGGCCGGCCGCAAACGCCTCCACGGCTTCGGCCGCGGCCTCCGCCGAGCCGGCGGTGTAGATCGGCCGCAGCGCCGCCGCGACCGCGCGCCGATGTTTCCAGCTCGTGTAGGCCAGGCTGTTGCGCAGCAGGTGCACGATGCACGTTTGCACCGTCGTGCGCGGGAAGGCGGCCTCGATCGCCACGGGCAAGCCCGTGAGCCCATCGACGACCGCGATCAGGATATCCTGCACCCCGCGCGTTTTGAGCTCATTGAACACCTTGAGCCAGAACTTCGCGCCTTCGGTCTGTTCGATCCACAGGCCCAGCACCTCGCGCTGCCCGTCGACGCGGACGCCGAGCGCAACGTACACCGCCTTGTTTTGTACGACGCCGTCGTCGCGGATCTTGACCCGCAGCGCGTCGAAGAAGATGACCGGGTACAGCGGCTCCAGCGGCCGCTCCTGCCACGCCGTCACTTCGGCCAGCACCGCGTCCGTGACGCTGCTGATGAAGTCCGGCGACACTTGCGTGCCGTACTGCTCGGCGAGGAAGCCTTGGATCTCGCGCACGGTCATCCCGCGGGCGTACATCGCGACGATCTTGTCGTCGAAGCCGGTAAAGCGCCGCGCGTGCTTCGGAATCAGGATCGGGGCGAACGCGCCGTCTCGATCGCGGGGCACGGTGATGCGCACCGGCCCCTCCTCCGTCAACACCGTCTTGTCGGTCGACCCGTTGCGATGATTCGTCTGGCCCTCGGGGCGCGGGGCGCCTTCCTCGTACCCCAGATGGTGCGTCATCTCGGCCCCCATCGCGCGCTCAATGACGGCCTTCTTGAACGACTGAAACACCGCCTGGACTTGGGCCGGACTCATCGGCCCCTTCACCACTTCGTCCAACAGGGCGGACGGAATGGGGACGAGCGGAGCAGCCTCAGCCGTCGCTTTCGGTTTGCGTGACATACAGACTCCGGTCAGGTGTCATGATATGCCGCGCACACAAAATTTCCGATAGGTCCTTGGACTGCGCCACACTGCTGCGCCGCGGCGCTTCTACCGCTCGATTCTGCAGCATAACGCGCTCCACTTTCGCGAGCCCGCCGCACGCAATTACGCAGACCCTTGCGAACTTACGGCCCCAATCACAGAACCCGCCAGACCGCGTTCTACTGCGGTGATCGCTGCTTAACGTGACATCGCGCTGACACGGCCCAGACCACCCCACCAACCACCGGCCGACCGCGAGAACGACCGACGCGAACCGGCCTCATCCATCACGCCGACGGCGTCTCCGACCCAGACCCCGCCGCATCACCAGCCCCAGCCCCATCCGCCGCCACCGCGGACTGAGCCCCCTCCACCACCGGCAACGTCACCCCCGCCTTTGCCGCCCGGCTCTCCAGCGTAGCCCGGTCCGCCAGGCTCCGGATCATTGCATCCGCCTCGCGGTTCTGCAGGTACTTGCCCTTCTCCCAGCCCTCCACGATCCCCTTGGGCGTGCCGTAGATCAGCTCGGCCCACTGCGCCACCGTCAGGCCCAGGGACTCGCGCAGCTGCCGTATTGCCTTGGGCGCCAGCAGGTCGTGCGCCGCCCGGATCTGCTCCGTGGCCGCCTTCTCCGCCGCGTCCCGTTGCTCGATCGTGCGCTGCTCGTGCCCGCACTTCTCACAACGGAAGAACTCGCGCGTCACCTCGGCCGACATTCCGCTCAGCCGCATGGTCACCGCTTCCTGCTGCAGGGCGTAGCGGCCACCGCAGCCGCGGTGCAAGGTTCCGTCGAGGGTCGAAAGGCTCATGACAGGGGGTTCGGGCCGGTTCGGGGCCCCCGGACACCGGGCGCCGCCGACGCCGGCCGCGCTCCCGTGCCCAGAGTGGGCCGTGAATCGTCTGAAAGTCGCAGAAGGCGCGCCGTCCGCGCCACCCCTTGCATCCCGCTCCTGCCCGATCCATGTCCGACTTCTGTCTCGTTCGTCAGCCCGTCTTCGGCAGCACCGGTTCGCTCATCGGATATGAAATCCGATTCAACGACACCGACGACGGCCGCAACACGTTCGCGCAGAGCTTTCTGTCGGGCAATTTCGACCTCGTCCGCAATCGCCTGCCGGCCTTCGTGGCCGCCACACGCGAGCAGCTCGTGGGCGACGCCTTCCTGGTGGCCGAGCCGGGGTCGGCCATCGTCATGCTGCCGCCCTCGCTCACGCCCGACGCCGAGGTGGTGGAAGCCATCGCGCGCCTGCGCGCCGGCGGTGGTCAGGTGGCCCTCGACAGTGTTGGCGCCACCCCTTCGGCCGTCGAGGCGCTGCTGCCGCACATGAGCTGGGTGCGCGTGGACGCGCGCAGCGGCGATCCGGCCACCATCAACGCCATCTGCGATCGCATCATGGCCGCGGTATCGGCCACCGGCGCGCCCGCGCCGCGCCTCATTGCCGGCAACGTCGAAGACCTCAATCAGTACGAGGCCACCCTCGAACGCGGCTTCGACGGCTTCCAGGGCACGTTCTTCTCGCGCCCCGAACCGCTGCCCGCGGCCGACATGCCGCAGAGCACCGTGGCCGCCATGCGCCTCATGGGCCTCGCGCGCAACAATGACGTGAGCGACCGACAGCTCGAGGACGTCATTGCCACCGACCCCGTGCTCACCTTCCAACTGCTCCGCCTCGTCAACAGCGCCGCACTCGGCGGACGCGGCGTGGAGAGCATCGGACAGGCACTGCGTCTCATTGGTCGCAATGCCTTCCTGCGCTGGCTGGCCGTGGCCGTGGCCGCCGCCCGCAAGAGCAAGAACGGCGTGGACCAGGAGCTGGTGCGTCAGGCCGTCGAACGCGGCCGACTCTGCGAGCAGCTCGCGGGCCGCGGACGTGACGCCGGCACGCTGTTCCTTGTGGGACTGTTCTCGCTGCTCGACGCGGTGTTCCGCATGCCGCTGCACGAAATCCTCGAGCGCGTGGTGCTCAGCGAAGACGCCAATCAGGCGCTGCTCGACCGCAGCGGACCCTACGCCGACGCCATCAACTTCGCGGAGTCGTACGAGCTGGGGTTGTTCGAGAACGCCACCGAAATCGCCACCGGCATGGGCGTGGACGCGAGCAAGCTCGGTGACTTCTATACGAACGCGATCAGCTGGACGGCCGAGGCACTGGGTGCGGCGCTGGAGACCCAGCAGGCGGCGCCGGGAAGGCGGTAAGCCAGGCAGCGCAACACAGGGACATTGGCGTACTCAGTACTCGAAACCTGAACCCAGAACTCGAAACTGATCAGTTCCGAGTTTTGAGTTCAGGTTCCGGGTCGTAGGTCTTCGCTGCTGCACGCCCAAGCATCACCCTCGCGCTCACGCCCCCCACGCACCCCGTCTCGCGGCCTTCACCAACCGTGCGACAGCCCCACCTGCACCAGACGCGGCAGTCCGGGCAGCAATCCACGTGTGCGGTCCACCACCACCGTGCGATCGGTGAGGTTCTTCACCGAAACCCAGGCCGTGAGTGACGTGGCCGGCACCGGCAGATTGGCGGTCACGTTCCACAGCGCATTGCCTGCGAGTGTGCCCTGCTGCCCGTCGGCCACCAGCACGCGCGTATTGGCTGCGTCGCCGAACTGCTCGCTGATGGCCACCAGCTCCACCCGCAGGTCGGCGCCGGAGCGATGGCGCGCACCAAGCGTGGTGGTGAGCGTGTACTCGGGCGCATACGGCAGCCGGTTGCCCGTAACCGACACCCGGCTGCGCGTACCGCCGCCATTCTGCTCGCCGTACACCTTGCCCACGACATCGCTGCCGCCAGTCCCGATGTAGGCGAAGCGCGTACCTTCGAAGCGCGCCACGGGCGTCCACGCGCCGGCCAACTCGGTGAACGGCGTGATGCCCGCAAACTCGCGCAGCGACTCCGCACGCAGCGACAGCTCGGCGCCGCGATGCAGCGTACGACCGGCGCTGGTCAGTGTGGCACCAGCGCCGCCCGCCACACTGACGGGCACGGACTGGTGTGTGGCACCGTGGGGTAACACCTTCCGCTACAATCGGCTAGGGAGTGGCGCGACCCAGCGCAACCCCGTCTGCCCGCCGTCGGCCAA
>JACVCT010000055.1:10219-17633 GCA_016741895.1 Gemmatimonadaceae bacterium
GTGTGGCACCAGTGCCGCCCGCCACACTGGCGGGCACGATCTGGTTGCTGAAGTCGAGGTTGAACACTGTCGCTTCAATTCGGTAAGGACGAGCCGGAATCCAGCGCAGCCCCGCTTCGCTGTTCCAGCTCAATTCCGCGCCCAGTTCCACCACGCCGCCGGTCGCGTTGCTGATGATGTCCTCCGGGCGCGGCGGGGCGAATCCGCGATGGATGCCCGCGAACGCCGTCAGTCCCTCGCGCAATCGCAAGGTGGCGCCGGCGCCGGGAATGAGGGCTTCCAGTGTTGTCACACCCTGTACGCCATCTGGCGCGCTGGCCGATGGACGACGATTGAGCCGCGTGAGGCGGAGCGCCTCGCCGCGCAGGCCACCACTCAGGGTGAGCGCGCCGGTTGCCACACGCAGCTGTGCATAGGAGGCGTAGGCTTCAGTGGTCCGTCGATTGTCCTCCACCAGTCCGGCGTTCACGTTGCCAGTCGCGCCCACACTGCGCCCGCGGGGCGTGGAGGTGTTCACCTGCAATCGCTCCTGCGACTCGTGATGCACGCGGGCGCCCGCGTCGAGCTCCACCACGGCGCGCGCGTGCAGCCACTGCCAGCGCGCGCGCGGTTCGAGACCCACCACCACGTATTCGCGCAGACGACCTTCTGCGCCGCAGGTGGTGCTGAGATTGGCCATGCCGCCGCAATTCGGGTCGCTGCGATCATTCGGCCGCTGCGCAGAGTTGGAGCTCTGACGCCACCAGTCACGGTTGATGCGATACCCGTACAGGGTGGTGGTGAGACTGCGCCGGTCGTTGCGCCCCACGCGGTGCGCGAGCGCGCCGCCGACTCGCGTGATATCGAAGCCATCGTTCACGAACGGGTTCTGCCGCGGGTCCGCCGCGTACTCCGCTTCCGTGAGGCCGGAGTACGTCACCGTGGAGCGTTCGCGATAGGCATTGCCACGAAGACTGAGCTGCTGCGTCGGGCTGAGTGGCACGAGCAGTTTGAGGGACACGTCGTCCACTTCGGACGAGGTGTTGGCCCGGGCCCCGTCACCACTGCGGCGGATGTAGTCGGCCAGCAGCCCCGTGCCACCGGCCTCGCCAAACGTGCCCCCGGCCTTGGCGTGCAAGCTGGTGAACGCGCGCGTGCCGCCACTCAAGGCGATGCCGCCCTGAGGAGTGCGGGGAATGGACGGTGTGAGATAGTTGATCACGCCGCCCACGGTGTGCGGACCATAGAGAATCTGCCCGGCGCCCTTGAGCACCTCGATGGACTCCATGCGCTCGATGGGCGGATGATAGTAGGCAGCGTTGTCACCGTAGGGCGCAATGGTGAACGGAATGCCGTCCTCGAGCAGCAGCACCTTGGTGGAACGCGTGGGATTGAGTCCACGCACACCGATGTTGGGACGCAAACCAAAGCCTTCCTCATCGCGCACCACGAGCCCCGGAACCTTGCGCAGCGCCTCGTTGGTGGTGAACACCCGGCTCGCCTTGAGCTGCGCTGCGTCCACCCGGTCGGCCGATCCGGCGAAGCGGGCCAGCCGGTCGACGCTACCCATCACCGAAACGCCAGGCAGGCGCACGGTATCACCCCGAGTCCGGCGCGACGTGGAGTCGCTCGGGATCTGGGGCCGTGCGCCCTGCGCCGAAGCAAGGCGAGAGTAAACCGGGACGGACAGCAACGCGAAGGCCAGACCAGGGGCAGCGCAACGCGTGAGAAAGGGGCGGAGAGGCATGGGACCGGTTGAGAATGAGTTTCAAACACCGTAATCCCAAGCAAACCTATCGGCATTGTGCCGGTCAACTCCGTAGAATCCCGGGGTCTTCGCCGCCCCACTGAGCCCCCGCAGCTCCTCCTTCAAGAACCGCACAAACGCCGTCGCGCGCGCCGATCGTCCCCGGCGGCCGCCCGTGTACGCCACCACATCGGCGTCCGGCAAACTCCACGCGGGCAGCACGGCCACCAGGCGCCCCTCGCGCAAGTAATCCGCCACCGACCAGCGGCTGCGCACCATCACTCCTAGACCGGCCAGCGCCCAGTCACGCACCACGTCGCCATCGTTGCTGGCCAGCGCCGGTGACACGCGCACCTGCCGCGTGCGACCCGCCTCATCACGAAAACGCCACAGCGTCACGTCCTCGTCGTTCTCGCGCAGCGCCAGGCAGGGCAGGTCACGCAGGGCGTCGGGCTGCAACGGTTCGCCCACGCGCGCCAGCAAATCCGGCGCCGCGCAGCACACCCGCCCGTTGGGCGCGAGCCGCTCGGCGCGCAATCCATGCGTGGGTTCATCACCAATGTGAATGGCCACATCCCAGGCGGTGTCGGGCACACGGGCCAACCGGTCACTCAGTGTGAGCTCCACCGTGACCTGCGGATGCACACGCTGAAACTGGGCAACCAGCGGCGCGATGTGATGCCGACCAAAGCCGAATGGCGCCAGCACACGCAGCGGACCCGCCACCTCACCGCGACGTGACGCCAGTTGTTCGTGCAGCGCCGCCAGCAGCCCGCCGATCTTCTCGCCTTCACTCATCAGCAGCTCACCCTCGGCGGTGAGCGTGGGACGTCGTCCCCGTCGCTCCAGCAGGCGCACGCCCACCCGGCGCTCGAGATCCTGCAACCGCTGGGTGACGGCGGACGGCGTGACATCCAACGCACGCGCCGCGGCAGCCAGCGAGGGCGTACGTGCCACCACGGCAAAGAACTCGAGATCAGCGGGTGCCAGCACTGCGGCTCCGGGACGAGGTATTAAGTCCAGACTGTACGCTGTATTCACCAATGCTGTTTCGAAACTTCATGCCGAAGCCGGGCGTGGTGAGGCCATGACCCCTCCCCCGCCCATGACCACACTCTACTCGGCTCCCGCTCGTCTCCGCCTGCACCAGGTCTCGCGCACCTACTCCAACGGCGTGCGCGCGCTGCGCGGCATCTCACTGGACATTCCCGCCGGCCTCTTCGGGCTGCTGGGCCCCAACGGCGCCGGCAAGTCCTCGCTCATGCGCACGATTGCCACGCTGCAGCCCATGGACGAGGGACAGATCACTTTCGACGGGCAGGACATCTTCGCCGATGTCACCGCGCATCGCGCCCGACTGGGCTACCTGCCGCAGGACTTTGGCGTGTATCCGGGCGTGTCGGCGCAGGTGCTGCTCGACCATCTCGCGCTGCTCAAGGGGCTCGTGCACAAGGGTGAGCGGCGCGCGCAGGTGGACGCGCTGCTGCAGCAGGTCAACCTGTGGGAACACAGAAAGCGTGCGGTGAGTGGCTACTCGGGCGGCATGCGGCAGCGCTTCGGCATTGCGCAGGCCCTGCTGGGCGCGCCGCAGTTGCTGATAGTTGACGAACCCACGGCTGGTCTCGACCCCATGGAGCGCACACGCTTCTACAACTTGCTCAGTGAAGTGGGCGAGCAGGTGGTGGTGCTGCTGTCCACGCACATCGTGGAAGACGTGCGTCAACTCTGCGCGCGCATGGCCATTGTGGTGCAGGGCCAGGTGGTGCGCGAAGGTGTGCCCGATGAACTGGTGCGCGAACTGCAAGGCCGTGTGTTTGCGCGCACGCTACCACGACACGAGGCATTTGTTCTGCCGCCGTCAACGCGTGAACTCTCGCGCACACTGCATGCCGGACGCGCGCGGGTACGCCTGCTGGCGGAACAGCAGCACGCAGACGTTGACCTCGAGACCACTGAGCCCAGCGAGCCCACACTGGAAGACGTGTACTTCCATGCGCTGGCCGAGGCCAGCAACCCATGACACGCCTTGCGGGACTGGCAGCCTTCGAACTGCGCTATCAGGCCTGGCGGCTCACCTTTCCGGCCACGCTGCTCTGTTTGGCGTTCATTCCCTTCGCGCTGGTGGCCACGGGCTTTGGTCCGCGTGCCGACGCGGTAAACGGGGCGTTCATCGTCACTGAAAGCCTGGCGCTGCTGTCGCTGATGAGTGTGTTTGCGCTGCCGCTGCTGTGCGTGCACGCGGCCCTTCGCGACGACGAGCACGGCATGCGTGGGCTCATTGATGTGCAGCCCGTGTCACGCGGGCTGCTGCTGGCCGTGCGCTTTGTGGTGGTGCTGAGCCTGCTGCTGACGGTGCTGCTCTTCTGCACGGCGCTGCTGGTGGCGTTTCCACTGGTGTTGCCGGTGCGCGCCGACCGCTTGGTGGCCTTTGACATGGCGCCCTATGCACGGGCCTTTGTGTGGCTGGTGCTTCCCAATGCGCTCTGGTGTACCGCGCTGCTCTTTGCCGTGGCCGCCGCCACACGCAGCACGCTGGCTACCTTTGTGGGCGCGGTGTGCATCTATGCCGGATATCTGGTCACGGCGCTCATGGTGGACAGTCCGCTCATGGCCGGCACACGTCCCTCCACTCCCGAGTTGCTGGCGCGCGTGGCGCTGCTCGACCCGTTTGGCTTGTCGGCATTCTTTGAGCAGACACGCTATCTGCCGCCGACCGAGCGCAGCGGCTATGTGCTGCAGATGAGCGGACACCTGTTGCAGAACCGACTCATGGTGCTTGGCCTCGGCGCACTGTGCGCGGCGCCGTTGCTGTGGCTGGACCAGCGGGTCGCGCGAAGCGTGGGGCGACGCAGCATGCTCCCTGCGTGGTGGACGCATGGCCCGCGCAGCGCTTCTGACGCAGAGCCTGCCGCGCAGTCAAACCGCGCCGTACCCACCGCAGTGCCGCATACGCAGGGACTCGTGTCGTGGTGGCACACGGCGCGTGGTGTGGCGGCGCTCGAGTCGCGGGTACTGCTGCGCAGTTGGCCGCTGCTGTTGCTGCTGGTGGTGTGGGTGGTGGTCATTGGCATTGAGGCCGACGGTCAGTTGCGCAGCGGCGACTACGGCACGCGTGTGCTGGCCAGCACGTCGCAATTGGCCGATGCCGTGCCGCAGGCGCTCGAGCTATTGGGGGCACTGTGTGTGCTGTACTTCGCCGTGGAAGTGTTTGGCCGTGAGCGCGTGTTGCACTTTGCCGGCATCCGCGATGCCACGCCGGCAGCCGGCACCGCGCTGCTGGCCGGCAAGCTGCTGGCCCTTTTCATGGTGCCGCTGCTGCTCACCGTGACGGGGTACGGCACCACGGTTGTGGCGCATGCGGTTGTTGGCGGGTTGCCCATCGAGTGGGATGTACTGGCCGCGCATGCGCTGGTGTCGCTGCTGCCGCTGGCCATTACCACAGCCATGGCTGGCGCGCTGCAGGTGCTCATTGGCCAGCGCTGGCTGGCCATGCTGGCCGGACTCGTGCTGCTCGTTTTCAGTGCCCAGGGCGCCGCGCTTGGCGCCGAGCATCCGCTCTGGCGCTTCGGCGCCGCCCCGGCCATCAAGTGGTCGGACCTGAGCAGCTACGGCCCCGGGTTCACGAGCTGGCTGGCCTTTCAGGGCACCTGGCTACTTGGCGCGGTGCTGTGGCTGATGCTCGCGGCCGGCCTCTGGCCACGCGGTGAAGCGCTGCCACTTGTTGCGCGACTGCGCCGCGCACCGGTGTTGCTGCAGCAGGGACTGGGCCACAACGGACGACGTGCACTTGCCGTGGTGGCCCTGCTGTTTGGTGGTACCGTGGCTGGCATGGCGTGGATGACCACCGTGCAGCAGCCCTACACCTCGTCGCGCCAGGCGCTTGCCCGCCGCGTGGACTACGAGCGCCGGTACGCGCACCTGATGGGCGTGGCGCAGCCGTCGGTTTCGCATGTCGAGCTGACCGTGGATCTCGAGCCACGCGCCGCGCGGGCCAGCATCACAGGCGTGGTGCAACTCACCAATACCACGGCGCAGGTGATAGACACGCTGTACGTCACGTTTCCCGCGAGTGTCGCGCGGGTCAGGTGGGACAGACTGCCGCCGCAGTTCACACTGCACGCCGCCGACAGCGCACAGCACGTGTACACGCTGGCGCTTGCCCAATCGCTGCAGCCTGACAGCAGCGTCATGCTGCCACTCAACGTGCAACTCGATGGCGGAGGCATTCGCGCCAACGGCAACCCCATCGACATTGCGGCCAACGGCACCTATCTGCATTCGACGGAGTTCCTGCCACGCTTTGGCTTCATGCGAGGCCGCGTGCTGCGCGACAGCGTGGAGCGGGTAGCGCAGGGCCTGCCCGTACTCAGTGACACCCTGCTGCTGCAGCCGACATCACACATCGACTCACTCTCGGCCGTGGTTGCGGAGCACGGACAATCCCCCGCCTGGTACTCGGCCACCGTCACCATACACACCGACGATGATCAGGTGGCGCAGGGACCCGGCTTGCTTGTCGCGCCGCAAGCTGCGGGTGACCCAACGTCCACCGCGTCTTCGGGGCGTCGCACATTCACCTACCAGCGCCGCACTCCCGGCACACCGGCCTTTGTCATTACCAGCGGGCGCTACGCCGTGCTGCACGACACCGTGCAGACCGCGCATGGTCCGGTACCAGTGGAAGTCTGGCACAATCCGCGGCACGCCGCGCCTGCATCGCGGCTGCTGGCGGTGAGCACCAAGTCGCTGGCGCAGCTCGTGCAGGACTTTGGCGCCTACCCGCATGACGCGCTGCGTGTGATTGAAGTCTCCTCGCAGTGGCGATTTGGCGCCTATGCCATGCCGGGCAGCATCTACCTCACGGAGTCGCGTGGCATGTTGAGCGATGCACGCGAAGGGGCGGTGGATCTGCTGCTGCGCCGCATCGGACACGAAATCGCCCACGAGTGGTGGGGGCACGCGGTCAATCCGCTGGATGTGGAAGGTCGTCTGCTGCTGGTGGAAACACTGGCGCGCTACGCCGAGCAACTGCTGGTGCAGCGCACGCAGGGTGAGGCCACGGTGCACGACATGCTGGGTTTCGAGGAGGACCGCTACTTCCGCTCGCGGTGGGTGGGTGAACGCAGTCTGCTCACCATGATCGACGAAGACGGACTGTTCTACGGCAAGGGCGCACTGGCCATGCACGCCATGCGCCACCTGCTCGGCGACAGCGTGGTGCTGCGGCTGGCGCGCCATGTGGTTGAGACGCAGTCCGGCCCGCGTGGTACGGCGACGGCCGCCGGATTTGTGGAGGCACTCATTGCCGCCGCCCCCGACAGCGCCGCGCGTACGGTGGTGCGCGAGTGGTTCGCCGAGCGAGTCATCTACGACTTTGCGCTGGACACCGCAGCGCTGATGCCGCGCGGCAGCGGAACCCGGGTGACGGCGCAGTTCAGTGTGACACGCACGGCGCTGGTGGACAGTGCCGGACAGTCGGTGGAGCGCACGCAGCCGCTCGATGGTGTGACGGTCCCGGTGGGGTTGCGCGGTCGCGACGGACGCTGGGAGATGCTGCGCGCGCGGGCCATACGCGGCGTGGTGACGCTGGACACGGTGGTGACGTGGCCGGTACAGCGTGTGGAGATTGATGCGGAGCGGGTGTACCTGGAGCGGGATCGCAGCAACAACGGACTCGTGCAGACGGAA
>JACVCT010000056.1 GCA_016741895.1 Gemmatimonadaceae bacterium
CCTGTCGGCGCTTCTGCGCCAGCTGTGGTAAAGGCGGGGTGGGTGGCTAACCCGGGATGCAATTCGGGCGGGTAAACCAGGCTGTTGGGTTGATCTCATTCAGGGTGTGCCGGGCATCCTGGCGCAGCGCACGGCGCGTGGCATCAGCGTGGCCACCACACGCGCGGGCACCGGGGCCATGCAGATCGAAGGGCAGGGCTGCCAGGTGCAATTCTTCCTCAACCGTCAGCCGGTGGATGTGGAAGACATACAGTCGCTGAGCCCGCTGCAGTTCCGCAGCGTGGAGATCTATCCCAACACCTCGATCATGACCGGCCTGCCCATGATGTCGGGCAAGTGTGGAGCGGTGGTCATCACGATGATGTAGCAGCCATGCGTCTTATGCGTCGTCGGTGGTGCAACTGACTACCACGGATTGCACGGACAACAAAAGAAACCACACGGACATTTCCTTTTGGAAGTTGATCCGTGTGGTTTCCGTTTGAATCCGTGGAATCCGTGATAGTCAGTTCAATGGTGCTCCGGAACCCGATAGTCGTGCGGAACTGCCTAGTGCCGGAACAGACGCTCGCCGGTGAACACCATGGCGATGCCATGGGCGTTGGCCGCTTCGATCACCTCGGCGTCACGCACCGAACCACCGGGCTGCACGATGGCCGTCACGCCCGCAGCCGCGGCCTGGTCGATGCCGTCGCGGAAAGGGAAGAACGCATCGCTGCCCAGTGCGGAGCCCTTGGTGTCATGGCCGAGTGAGGTGGCCTTGTGCACGGCCACGAAGCTCGCGTCCACGCGGCTCATCTGCCCCGCACCAATGCCGATGGTGGCACCACCGCGCGCGAGCACGATGGCGTTGCTCTTCACGCTGGCCACGGCCTTCCAGGCAAACAGCAGATCGCGCTGTTCGTCCGCCGTGGGCGGACGCGTGGTGACCACGTTCCACTGCTGCGGATCGGTGGGTGATGGCGCGCGGTCCTGCACCAGGAGGCCGCCGCGCACGCGCTTGAGATCCATCGTGCCGGCCGGCCAGGTGGCCCGGCCCTCGAGCACCCGCAGATTCTTCTTGCGACCGAGAATCTCCACCGCCTCCTCGGCGAACTGCGGCGCGACAATGCACTCCACGAAGAGACTGCTGATGGCTTCCGCCGCCGCCACGTCCACCGGCACCGAGAACGCGATCACACTGCCAAAGGCGCTCACCGGATCACAGGCCAGCGCCTTCTTGTAGGCGTCGAGTGCGTCGCTGCCCGTGGCCAGGCCGCAGGGCGTGGTGTGCTTGATGATGGCGCAGGCCGGCTGGCTGCCGAAGGGCTCGATGGCCAGCAGCGCGCCTTCCAAGTCGAGCAGGTTGTTGAACGAGAGTTCCTTGCCGCCCTTCTGCACCAGCGCGCCCAGTCCCGTGCCAGGCTTCTCCACGTAGAAGGCGGCGCGCTGCTGCGGATTTTCGCCGTAGCGCAGCGTCTGCTGCTTTTCGAAGGTCAGCGGGTAGCGATCGGGGAAGGGCTCGCCGCGCTGCTGCGCAAACCACTGCGCGATGGCCGCGTCATACCCGCTCGTGTGCGCGTACACCTTCTCGGCCAGCAGTCGGCGCAGGGTGGCATCGTCGGTTCCGGCGCTGACATGCGCGAGCACGCGCTCGTAGTCGGCCGGGTCGACGATGACCCATACCGACTCGAAATTCTTGGCCGCCGAGCGCAGCATGGACGGGCCGCCGATGTCGATGTTTTCGATGACCTCTTCCGGATGCACGCCGGGCTTGGCCGCCGTCTCGCGGAACGGATAGAGGTTCACGACCACGAGATCGATGGTGCCGATGTTGTGCGCCTTGATGGCCTCCATGTGCTCGGGCAGGTCGCGGCGCGCCAGGAGGCCGCCGTGCACCACCGGATGCAGCGTCTTCACGCGTCCGTCGAGCATTTCGGGAAAGCCGGTGATCTCGCTGATGTCCTTCACCGCGAGGCCGGCATCACGCAGCGTGCGGGCCGTGCCGCCGGTGGACACCAGTTCAACGCCCTTGGCCGCGAG
This sequence comes from Gemmatimonadaceae bacterium, assembly GCA_016741895.1. GTDB lineage: Bacteria > Gemmatimonadota > Gemmatimonadetes > Gemmatimonadales > Gemmatimonadaceae > Gemmatimonas. Next base: position 2,023 of record JACVCT010000056.1, read on the forward strand.
GCCCTGGGCAAACGGCACGAGGCCGGACTTGTCGGAAACGGAAAGCAGGGCGCGCATGGACGGGATCTTGGTGTGAGCAGGGCGACGAGCAAGCCGAAAAATAAACGGGTGGCCAAGCCGATGCCTTCCCGTCTTGACAGAGGAAAACCTGGGGCTAGCATAGCTACGCCCCAATTGTGGTACAACAAGTCCTTGGCGCGCTCTTTCCTGCTCTCAACTGCGTGTTTTATGAACTCAAGAATCCTATTTGTGTCCTTCGGCCTGCTGGCAGCCTGCTCGGACACAACACGGGAGCGACCTGCCGATTCCGCACCACTGGCAGACACGCCAGTGCTGGTGGCTATGGACCTTGGTGTCAGCAGTCTTCCGAGCCTCTTCTCGTCTGCCATGGATGGCCGCGTTCTCGCGGCGTCGCCGACAGAGAACCAAGTGTTCGTGATTGCCGATTCTCTCGAACGGGAGACCGTGATGCGTCGAGGTCGTGGTCCCGGCGACGTCGAAGCCATCGGACGAATATTCGCAGTTGATGACGGCTACGGACTATGGGATGATGCTTTGCAGCGGGTCTCCGTGTTTGACAGCAGCGGACGCGTGCTCTTCACCGAATCACCAGTGGAGTGGCGGGGCATGGGCGGTCTTCAGGTTGTGAAGCGGCTCGACGACGGGCGATACCTCGGAGTCAGGACCTCACGATTCGGTAGGGTTTCAATTGGAAACGTCGTTGCGGATTCAATAGACGTGCTCGTTGGCGACATCAAGACCGCTCCGCTCCGACTTGTACGTCTGCCGGCGGGTCAGCGTCTGCTGGTAGATGGAAATCCCGCTCCACGCATGGTCACGGTGCCCGAGGTCTCACCTCAGCTTGTGCTGGCGTGTCGTGAAACTTTCACGGTCGTGACAGCAGACAGCGTCCGGGTGTTCTCATACGGTGGTTCGCCGATCAAGGCATATCCCCGATTCTGGCCCGCATTTCCTCTGCAGAGAGAACAGTTGATCTCATCGGAACTCGAGCAGGAATCGATGTCCCCTGACTCGTTTCGGTCAGCCAAGCGTTTCCTCGAGTCTCAGCTGGCTGTGCACGACTCGATCGTTCCCGAACCAATCACTGATTCCGAGGGCAACTTCTGGCTTTCGGTATCGGGCGGAAAACGTCGCTACGCCAACTTCACACCGGAAGGACAGACATTGCGAGTGGCGCAACTTCCGCCCGGAGCCATGGTGCTATTTGCAGATTCGCGGCGATTTTTTGCGATGTCGCCCGAGGTGGATGATGCTGAGCCTCGCTTCGTCGTCATGAATCTCCCCGCGGTGACTTCGAAGTCGAAGTCTGCAGGCAACGAACACTGCACCACCGTTCGATTCTGAGCTGCCCACTCAGCGGGGAAACAGTCGGGCCACATGTCCCGGCAGCAGCGCCGGGAGCGTGGTGTCATCGGGCGTGAGGGCAAACTGCCACTCGGGCGCTGCGGGGCTCACGGGCACCGGCAGTTCGCCGTGCACCCGGTTGTCATCACCGAGCAGCACGGCGCCGGCCGCCACGGCCGCCGCACAGAGCGGCAGCAACTGGTGCTCCACGCGCAGCACGCGCGCCGCGAGCAGGGCCGGCGTATCGCCGGGCAGCACGGGCACCGGCCACTGCGCGATGATGGGGCCACGGTCGTACACTTCGTCTACGAAGTGCACCGTCACGCCCGTCACCGTGGCGCCATGCTCGAGCACGGCGCGGTGAATGCGCTGGCCATACATGCCCGGACCGCCAAAGGCTGGCAGCAGCGCGGGGTGCACATTGAGCACGCGGCCACGATAGGCGCGCACCACCTCGGCAGGCAGCAGCTTGAGATAGCCGGCCAGCACCAGCGTGTCCACGCGCGCATCCTGCAGCGTGCGCACGAGCGCGTCGCCGTCGGACGGCGCCGCCAGCACCTCGGTGGCCACGCCGTGTGAGCGCGCGCGCATGAGCGCACCGGCGTCGGGCTTGTCGGCGCCCACCCATACGATGTCTCCCACCGACTGCGCCGGGCCCGCGAAGTGATCGAGCAGCGCCTGCAGATTGGAACCACCGCCGGAGGCAAGCACCCCAAGGCGCGCTCGCGAGGTCATGACGGTGTGGAGTTGGAGTGGTAGGGCAGCGCACGGCCGAGTGCGGCGAGTGCCCAGCGCACGGCGTCGCTCAGCGAGTCGGCCACATGCAGGCGACTCGAGAGTGCCGAACGCGCCTGCTCGACGTCATCCACCGGCGTTTCGATGCCCGGCACCAGCACGCCCACGCCGCCCGTGGCCATGGCCGGCTGCACGTCGCGCCAGCGGTCGCCAATGTACGCCGCACGCGCGAGATCGAGCCCATGCTCGGCCGCCGCCTGCTGGTACATGCCGAGTCCGGGTTTGCGGCAGTTGCAGGGACCGGAGACCTCGGGCCAGTGCGGACAGTGGTAGGTCTGCACGATCTCTGCGCCGGCATCGGCCAGCAGCGCTTCGGTACGCGCCCGGGTGGCCTCGTACTGCGCTGTCGTGATGAGCCCGCGGGCAATGCCCGACTGATTGGTGACGAGAAACACCGGTACCTGCTGCGCGTTGGCCCACCGCACGGCCTCCGCCGCGCCGTGAATGAGCCGCACACCCGCCGGGTCGGCGAGATAGTGCGCGTCGGCGATGACCGTGCCATCGCGGTCGAGAAACAGGGCCACGGTCACTTTCGCGTGGTGTCCGGCGGCACCGGACGCACGGGCGCCGGCCGTGCGGTGGTGTCGCGACGTGTCGTGGTGTCGCGCCGCGCCGTGGTATCGCGACGTGTCGTGGTATCGGTTCGTGCGGTGGTATCGCGCCGCGTGGTGGTGTCGCGCCGCGCGGTCGTGAACACCCGCGAGGGGCGACGCACCACTTCACCCAGACTGCGCACGCCCCGAACTTCCACGCGATACTGCGTCTGCGGCGCGAGTGCGGTGTCGAGACGGATGAACATCTCGGTGAACACCTTGGGGCGATTCATCTTGGGCGGCGGCGTGGTGTCGGGCGGCACATAGCGCACACCGCGCGCCCGCGCCTCCCGTTCGGCGGCCTGACGGGCACGACGGGCCGCTGCCGCCGCGGCTTCGATGCTGTCGGCGCGGCGGGCACGCATGGCGCTGTCCGCGCGGGCGCGCATGGCTGGCGTGGAGTCGACCTTGGGGGCGTTGGCGGCATTCGCGGCCCGGGTGGAGTCGGCCACCGCCTTCTTGCGCGCGCTGTCGGCCTCCGCCCACTGCGCGGCGGTCTGCGCGAGACGCACCATGACCAGCGACGAGTCCGGTCGCTTGACGAGCACGCTGTCGATGAGGAACTGCTGCTCGGGACGATAGGGCTTGTCGAAGGTGACCTTGAGCACGCGATTGCTGTCGCTCACTTCCACGCCCGTGATGCGCAGACCCACCGTGTCATGCTGGAAGGCGTAGAACTCCGCTTCCGCGCTTTCGGTGAAGGTGACACGCACCGAGTCCCAGATCTCCAGCGGCTCGAGTTCGCGGTTGCTGTTGCGATCGGCATAGGCGCGCAGCAAGTACGGCCCCGGCGGCAGATGTCGCAGTTCGTAGCGCCCAACCGAGTCGGCAACAGCCTGATACGTTGTGCTGTCCTCGGCGATGGCCTCGACCACGCTGCCGGGGATCCCGCGACCGGCGGCCCAATCAAAGGCCACGCCGGTTATGCGCGTGGCCGGAATGGGACCACCCGTGGAGAACACGAGGCGGATGATGGAATCGATGCCGTTGGCTCGCAGGTCCTGGATGCCGGCGCGAATCTGGATGGAATACACCGTGTTGGGTTTCCATCCCTTCTCCGGACGAATGCTGATGCGTGAGCGCGACCAGCTCACGCGGGCCTGGCCGCTCTTGGGGCTGATGAAGACCAGCTCGCGCAGGTCCTGTGCGCCCTTGGGCGTTTCGCTGATGACTTCGTCGAAACGGATTTCGACATCACGCGGCTTGCCGATCACGCTGGCGTTCTCCGGCGTGATGGCCAGAATGCGCGGCGGCGCGTTATCCGGCGGACCGCCCGGCGGCATGCCCTGATTGGCGCACGCCGCGGCAACGGCCAATGACACGGCGCTCAGCAGCGCCGCCGCGCGGCGGCGCAACATCGAATCCGTTGTACGCGAGGTCACGCGCCGAGGGCCTGATGCTTGCTGCGCAACTGCTCGAGTCGTGCGCGCCAGTCGGCTGCCTTGGCGCGCTCCGCGGCCACCACGGCCTCGGGCGCCTTGGCCACGAAGCCTTCGTTGGCCAGACGACCATCGAGGGCCGTGAGCTGCTTGTCGAGTTGTGCGATTTCGGTTTCCAAGCGCTGCTTCTCCTTGCCCAGGTCGATCATCCCGGCCAGCGGGATGACCAGCTCCACGCCACTCGGCAACACCACCTGGGCGGCGGCTCCAGCAGGTGCTGCACCGGCCGCTGACACCTTGGCACGGGCCAGCGCTCCGATGGTGTCGACCTGTGCCGCCACTGCGTCCAGCGTGTCACCTCCGGCGACGAGCGTGGCATCCACCCAAGCCCCCGGATTCACATTGTACTCCGCACGGACCTGCCGGATCGCCGCCACGGCTTCACGTACATACTCGAACTCGGCGCCGATGCCCGCTGGCTCACCGCTCGCCGTGGGCCACGGGGCCTGGGCAAGGAAGGCACCGTCGGGCGACTGCGGCAGCTTCTGCCAGAGTTCTTCGGTGATGAAGGGCACGATGGGATGCAGCAAACGCAGCGCGCCGTCGAAGGCGTGCGCCAGTACGGCGCGCGCCACCTCGCGATCGGCGCCTTCCGCCGCAAGGCGCGGCTTGACCGACTCGAGATACCAGTCGGCCAGTTCGTTCCACACAAAGCGGCGCGCCGCTTCGGCGTACTCGGACAAACGCAGGCCACGCCCACGTTCTCCCTCGGTCCACTCCAGCAGGTCGGCAGGACGCGCCGGGCCCAGCGCCGCGTTGCAGTCGGCGATGGCCATATCGAGCCGCTCGAGAATCCAGCGATCGGCGGGCGCCAGTTGTGTGCGATCGAGCGCGGCCACCGGAGCCACCGGATCGGTGCCCACGCGCGAGAGCAGGAAGCGGCCGATGTTCCAGAGCTTCGTGCAGAAGTTGCGCCCCGGCGCGAACGACTTGTCGAGATCGGTGGGGTCGAGCATGACGTCAACGCCCAGACCGAGTCCCGAGATCATGGTCCAGCGCAGCGCATCGGCGCCGTAGAGCTTCACCACCTCGAGCGGGTCGATGCCGTTGCCCAGCGACTTGGACATCTTGCGGTGCTGCATGTCGCGCACGACGCCATGCAGATAAACCGTGTGAAACGGCGCCTTACCGGTGAACCAGCAGCCGCTCATGACCATGCGCGCCACCCAGAAGAACAGAATGTCCGGCGCGGTGACCAGTACATCACCCGGGTAGAACGCGCGCAGATCGGGCGTGTCGTCAGGCCAGCCGAGCGTGCTGAAGGGCCAGAGCCAGCTCGAGAACCAGGTGTCGAGTACATCTTCGTCCTGACGCACGGCGCCACCGCAGCCTGCACAGGCGCTCACGTCGGTGCGCGAGACCATGGGCACCTGACCGCAACTGGTCGCGCAGTACCACACAGGCACACGATGGCCCCACCAGATCTGGCGCGAGATGTTCCAGTCGCGAATGCCCTCGAGCCAGTTGACGTACACGGCCTCCCAGCGCTCGGGCAGAATGCGCAGCTCACCACTGCGCAGCGCTGCGAGTGCCTTGTCGGCCAGCGGCTGCATGCGCACAAACCACTGGTCGGACAGACGCGGCTCCACCACCGTGTCGCAGCGGTAACAGCGCCGCACGCTGTGGGCGTGGTTCTCGACCTTGACCAGCGCGCCGGCCTCGTCGAGCGCGGCCACCACGGCCTTGCGCGCCGCGAAGCGCTCGAGACCCTGGAATGCGGCCGGCACCCGACCCGCGGCGGCTTCCACCTCACGCACCATGCCTTCGGCGTCAATGATGACCGGCATGGGCAGCGCATGACGCTTGCCGACTTCGAAGTCGTTGGCGTCGTGCGCCGGCGTGATCTTCACCGCGCCCGAGCCAAAGGCCGGGTCGGTGTAGCTGTCGGCGATGATGGGGATGGCCACGCCGTTGAGCGGCAGCACCACCGACTTGCCGATGAGCGTCTGGTAGCGTTCGTCGTCGGGATTGACGGCCACGGCCACGTCGCCAAGCATGGTTTCCGGGCGCGTGGTGGCCACGGTAATGCTCTGCGACGGATCATCGGCCAGCGGGTAGCGCAGATGATACAGCTTGCCGTTGCTGTCGTTGAACTCCGCTTCCTCGTCACTCAGCGAGGTGCCGCAGCGCGGGCACCAGTGGATGACACGATGGCCCTTGTACACCAGGCCGTCCTCGTACAACCGCACGAACGTCTCGCGCACGGCGCGCGAGAGCTCCGGCGAGAACGTGTAGGCCGTGCGGCTCCAGTCGGCGCTGGCACCGATGGACTTGAGCTGATTGAGGATTTCGCCGCCCGTCTTGTCGACGAATTCGGCGACACGACCCACGAAGGCCTCGCGCCCCAGATCGAAACGCGTCTTGCCTTCGGCCGCCAACTGCTTCTCCACCACGTTCTGCGTGGCGATGCCGGCGTGGTCGGTGCCCGGCACCCAGAGTGCCTCGTCGCCAGCCATGCGCCGCCAGCGAATGAGCACATCCTGCACCGTGTTGTTGAGGCCATGCCCCATGTGCAACACGGCCGTGACATTGGGTGGCGGGATGACGATGACGAAGGGTTCCCGCATCGCGGCGCGTGCCGCATCGGCAGTGAACACTCCGTGTTCGGTCCAGCGAGGGTACCAGGCGGCCTCGGTGGCCGCGGCATCATAGGTGGTCGGCAGCGACGTATCTGGCGCAGTCATCCGCGCAAGATAACCACCCCGGCCAGCGGGCGCGGTGCGCCCTCAGGCCGCGGGTGAGGGCCGCAGCACCAGTGAGTTGACGATGTGCTGCACACCCGGAACGCCACGCGTGATGGTCACGGCGTAGTCCACCTCGGAGGGCAGGGCCACCCAGCCGCTCAACTCCACACTGCCATCAGCTTCGGCGGTGATGTCGATGGCGCATTCCGAGAGGATGGGATCGTTCTGGAAGGCCTCGAGCACGCGCTGCTCGAGCTCCTCGCCCGTGGGCAGGACCTGAACTGGTGGGACAGAACGGCCGGGGCGACGGGCACCCGAACCGGCTGCCGCGTCTTCCCCGAGAGCCGCCATGCCCTGCGCCGGCGTGCCACGGGACTCGTGGTGCGCGAAGTGCAGGTGGGACATGGCCTCCGGCGCCAGCTCGGAGTCGTCGTCCGCCAGGTCGTCGAAATGGGCGGAGCGACGGGAGTCGCCACGCCAGCCGCTGTCCTTGTGGCGCTTGCGCTTGGCGAGACCGGCGCGGCGCGCCAGACCGTCCACGCCGCCAAAGCGGTCGGCCAGAGCCATGCCGATGGCCAGACCGGCCACCGCGCCCAGTGCCACGAGGGCCAGCGTGCCGGCCCCCTCCTTTTCACGACGAATCCGCAAGGCCCTGGTGGTTCGAGAAATTCGCATGTCGCTCGTAGGGTCAGGAGGGTGCCGTGCGTGGCGCCCCTCGCTGGTGAAGGATAACTTCAGAGGCTCTACCCGGCGTAGTGGCTCTGGTGCCACCGGCCGGTCGTTCTGACTCCTGCGCCTTTGCCGATGATCGCCGGACCGTCCTCTGCCGCTGCTGCTGACGCTACGATCACCCTCACGCTCCCGGATGGGGCCACGCGCGAGGTCGCGACCGGGACCCTGGCGCGGGATGTGGTGGGCAGCATCGGCGCCCGGTTGCTGCAGGCAGCCCTGGCGGTGGCCGTCGACGGGGAGGTGCAGGACCTCATGACGCCGCTCCGGAAGTCGGGGGCCTTCGTGGTCATCACCGACAAGGACCCGCGGGCCCTGGCGGTGCTGCGCCACAGCGGCGCGCACATCCTGGCCACGGCCGTGCGGCGCCTGCGTCCCGACGCCAAGATCGGCTTCGGGCCGGCCATCGACGATGGCTTCTACTACGACTTCGAGGTCGAGAAGCCGTTCACGCCCGAGGATCTCGCGGCCTTCGAGGCCGAGATGCGCAAGGTGGTGGCCGAGAAGTATCCGTTCGTGCGTGAAGAGGTGTCGCTGGAGGAGGCGAAGCAGCGCTTTGCCGACGATCCGCTCAAGCTGGAGCGTCTGGCGGATTTCGACGGCACGGACGAGGTCATCAGCACCTACACCGACGGCCCGTTCATCGATCTGTGCCGCGGCCCGCACGTGCCGGACACGTCGCACCTCAAGCATTTCAAGCTGCTGCACACGGCCGGCGCGTACTGGCGCGGCGACGTGAAGCGGCAGATGCTGCAGCGCATCTACGCCACGGCCTTCTTCAAGAAGGACGAGCTCGAGACGCATCTGCACAACCTCGAGGAGGCCAAGAAGCGCGATCACCGGGTGCTGGGCAAGTCGCTGGGCCTCTTCCAGCTCTTCCCGCAGGCACCGGGCGCAGCGTTCTGGACGCCCAAGGGCACCACACTGTACAACACGCTCGAGGGCTTCGTGCGTGAGCGGCAGGCGGAGGCCTTCCAGGAGGTCAAGACGCCGCTGTTGTACAACAAGATGCTGTGGGAGCAGTCGGGGCACTGGGGCAAGTACAAGGAGAACATGTTCCTCGTCCTCGACAACGAGACGGGCGAGCACGACATGTCGCTCAAGCCCATGAACTGCCCCTCGCACTACGTGCTGTTCGGTTCGCACAAGCATTCGTACCGCGAGCTGCCGGTGCGCTACGTGACCTTCGACGTGCTGCACCGCAACGAGCTCTCGGGCGCGCTGTCCGGCCTCACGCGGGTGCGGCAGTTCTCGCAGGACGACTGTCACGTGTTCCTGCGCGAGGACCAGATTGCCGAAGAAGTGCGCTTCCTGCTCGAGTTCATCCTGGGCTACTACGACACCTTCGGGCTCACGGCCACGCTCAAGTTCGCCACGCGGCCCGAGCAGCGCATCGGCAGCGACGAACTCTGGGACCGTGCCGAGGCGGCGCTGCGCGCCGCGCTCGAGAGCACCGGGCGCGCGTACGAGATGAAGGAGGGCGACGGCGCGTTCTACGGGCCCAAGATCGACTTCGACGTGACCGACTCCATCGGCCGGGCATGGCAGCTGGGTACCATTCAGCTCGACTACAACGCGCCCGAGCGCTTCGACCTCACGTACACGGGCGAGGACAACGCGCCGCACCGGCCGGTGGTCATTCACCGCGCGGTCAGCGGGTCCTTCGAACGTTTCATCGCCATTCTCATCGAGCACTTCGGCGGTGCCTTCCCGGTGTGGCTGGCGCCCGAGCAGGTGCGCGTCATTCCCATCGCGATCGACTACAACGAGCACGCGCAGGCGCTGGTGGATCGCCTCAAGCGGCATGGCATTCGCGCCACGCTCGATGCCCGCAACGAAACGCTCAACTATCGCGTGCGTGAGGGCGAGGTGGAAAAGGTGCCGTACATGTGCGTGATCGGCCGCCGCGAAGCGGAGGAGCAGACGGTGGCGCTGCGCACGCGCGGCGCCGGCAAGAAGCAGGACGTCATGTCGCAGGACGCCTTCCTCGAGCGGCTGCTGCATGAGGTGTCCACGCGGGCCCTGGTGCCCGCCTCCGGTGGGGCTGCCGCGCCGACCGACACCGGGTCGGAGGCGACGGCGTGACGCCCGAGGCGCTGCTCGACCTGTTCCTGCTTTCGCCCGTCGGCCTCGTGGAGCTCAACGAGGACGGGCGGGTGGAGGTGGCCAACCTGGCCGCGCGGCGTCTGTTGTCGCCGTTCACGCCCACCGGCTCGCTGGAGGATCTGGTCGGCGCGCTCAACACCATCGCACCCGACCTCTCGGCGCGCGTGCGCGGCTTCGACAGCCCGCGCGGGGTGATCGTGGACAGCGTGGAGCTGCTGGCGCCCGGTTCGCAGCATGGGGTGTTTCTCTCGCTGGTGAAGGTGGCCACGGGACGCATCGTGGCGGTGGCCACCGATGCGGCGGAGCTGGCCAACGCGCGTGGCCTCGTAAACCGACTCGAGCAGCGGCTGCACGCCGTCGAGGGCGCCGTTCGCGAGTATGCCATCTACACGATCGACCGCGAGGGGCGCATCGACAGCTGGAGCGAGGCGGCCGAGCGGGTGCATCAGTGGCCGGCGTCGGTGGTGGTGGGGCAGGCCATGACGGTGCTGCTGCCGGCGGACCACGGCGAGACCTATCTGCAGGACACGCTGGCGCTGGCGGCGCGCAATGGCTGGTGTGAAGAGGAGGGCCATCGGCAGCGGCAGGACGGCACGCTCTTCTGGTCGAACACGGTCATCACCGCGCTGCGTGGGGCGTCGGGCGAGGCGCGTGGTTTCTCGGTGGTGACGCATGATCAGTCGGAGCGCCGCAAGCTCGAGGAGCAGGCGCGCGACGATGCGTCGAGCACCACCGACTATCTCACCGGCGTGGCGGCGCGTCGGGCGTTCTTCGACGTGGCGCAGTCGGAAGTGGCGCGTGCGCGGCGCTACGGACAGCCGCTCACCATGCTGCTGGTGGATCCGGACCACTTCCAGGACACGGTGCAGCAGCACGGCGAGGGTTTCGCCAACGAGTGGCTGCGGGCGATTGCCTGGGTGTGCCGTCAGGAATCCCGCACGACAGACGTGGTGGGCCGGGTGGGCGGCGAGGCGTTTGCGGTGCTGCTGCCCAGCACGGAGCTCTCGGGTGGGCTGGTGCTGGCTGAGCGTATCCGCGAGCGCATGCAGCGGCACGTGTTTGCCGGCGACTATCAGGGGGCGCGTTGCACGCTCTCAATTGGTGTGGCCGAGGTGTCGGAGGGCATCACCGGTGTGGACGGGCTCATGACGACGGCCGGTACGGCGGTCGAGCGCGCGCGTCAGGCGGGCATGAATCTGGTGGTCGGGTACGACGACTGAGTTCCGGTCGTCGTTGGGGTCAACTGATTGCCCCGGTCGTGGTTGGGGTCAACTGATTACCACGGATCGCACGGATTGAAACGGAAAGTGCAGGATGAGCATCATTGGGAGCGCGCGGCTTCTCCTCTGCGCCCTCTGCGCCCTCCCTCTCTGCGTGAGCGGTTGACGGTCTAGCGGATGCACCGAGTGCCAGTGTTGCGGCTGGTTCGACAACAGCTCACGCAGAGAACTGCAGGAGAACCGCAGAGAGCGCGGAGGAATCGCTCGTTTCGTGATTGACTCTGTTGTCTGATCCGTGTGGTTTCCGCTCGATCCGCTTCATCCGCGACAAGGTTGTTGGCTGGATCGGCCGCCGGTACGGCATATGAGCGCTGGCAAGGGTGCAACCGCCAATTGGATCAACAGCTCACGCAGAGAGAAGGAGGGCGCAGGGTTCGCAGAGAACTACGGTCCGGGCTCAACTGCCTTGTCGCGGATCACGCGGATGCGGCGGAAACTTCACGGATGAACATCAATGGGAATGTGTTGCTTTTCCTCTGCGAACTCTGCGCCCTCCTTTTCTCTGCGTGAGCTGTTGATGGTCTCGCGGATGCACCAAGTGCCCGTGTCGCGGCAATCCAAATCAGCCAAAAAAACTGAAGCGGCAGGATGCCAGTGCTGCACATCCTGCCGTTTCCGTTTCAATCCGCGAAATCCTCGATAATCAGTCCCGTGCTCAGCGCGGCCGACGCGCTCCGGTCCAGATGACGATGGAACCGCAGCCGTTGCGATCCTGGAACTGGATGGGCACGCTGCCGGTGCGCGGATAGACCTCGACGGCGCGGATGTCCGTTGGATTGACGAGATTGTCGAGAACGCCACCGGGCGCGGGGGTGAGCACGCCGTTGAGGAACACCGCCGGCACGCAGGTGCCGGTGCCCGCGTTGCCGCGCATCATGACCCGATCAGACCCGAGGTTGCCGGGCTGCACCTGCACGCCGGGCGTGGCGCGGAAAATGTCGGCCGTATACTGCGCGTTGCGGCGCTGGAGGAAGGCGTCGTCCATGTAGTAGCCGCCGCCGATCTTCTTGCGTTCCTCGAAGCCCGCCATCTGCTGCGCCCAGCGATCCGCCTGAACGCGCACCGTGTCCACCGTGGGCGTGAGCGAGGCCATGTTGATGACGGCGTTGGCCTCGGCGTCATCAAGAATGTCCACGGGGACGCGCAGGGGCTCGAAGCCGACGGCGCGCGCCTCGATCATCCAGCTGCCACCTGGCAGCGAGTCGAGCGCAAACTGCCCGTTGGCGTTGGATTCCGCCTGACCAATGGCGCCGGGCAGTGTGACGCGTGCTCCGAGCAGCGGCCGGCCCAGCGAGTCGCGCACGGTGCCTCGCACACGGCCCGTGCCCTTGAGCTGCGTGAGCGTGCGGCCCGCGGCGCCGGTGGTGGCCACCCGCTGCGGGTTGGCGATGATGATGTCCCGCACCAGCAGGCCGTGAGCGGGCACCTTGAACTCCACCACGCCACTCGAGTCCGTGCCGGCATAGGCGCGCGAGGTGATCTGCGCGTCCGCAGGCAACCCGCAGACGGCAAAAGCGCCGTTGCTCGAGGCGTCAGCGAAGCGGGTGGGGAAGCGGCGCTGCAGCCCGCTGCCCGAAATCACGGTTTCGCGGAACTGGGCTCGCACGCGCGCGGCCCCACCGAGCGGCGCCCCATTTGCCGTGCGCACGAGACCCACCCAGGCCCCCTCTGCCATGTCCGCGCCGGCGCTGCGGCACACCGAGGCCAGAATGGTGGCCGGTCCAGGCACGGCCAGTGGCAAGGTCTGGTCGCCCGCTTCGGGCACATTGACCTGTACCACGCGGCTGTCGAGCCCGAGTCGATCGAGCTGCGGGTGAATCATGCCCACGAGGTAGCTGCCGATGCGCAGCGAATCGAGCACGAAGCTGCCCAGGGAATCGGTGCGCACGCTGCGCACGCTGCTGGGGTTCTGCGCGTCGACAAACTGCACCGTGGCCTGGGCCAGCGGGGCCATGGCCACGCTGTCATAGACCTCGCCCTGGATGCGGGCGTAGGGGATGGCGAGGGTCGGTCCCGCAGCCGCCGGCGCTATCGGTGGCTTGCCGACCGGCGGTTTGCTGACCGGCGGCTTACCCGCGGGAGGCTGCCGGGGCGGCCCACCCTGCGCATGAGCGCGGGCCGGCAGCAGACAGAGGCCGGAGAGGCCGATGGCCAGCAGGGTGGTCAGAATGCCCGGGCGCGTCGTGTTGAGCCGGGGCAGGGACCGGGGAAGGGCTTGGTTCGGTCGCATATCGGAACATCGTGGAAAGTCGGCCTGCTCCTCAACCCCTCACTCTGGTTATTTTGAGGGGCTGCCCCCTTTGGGGACGGTGCGCGATGTCACTCCCGATCGTGCCGCGCGGCGGTCCCGCGGGTCGCCGCTTTCCCGCAGTCGCTCTTTCGATCATGACCGACCTTTCCCGCCAGCCCGTCATCGTCGGTGCCGCGCGCACCCCGATCGGGCGGTATCTCGGAGGCCTGGCCTCCCTGTCGGCGTCCGACCTCGGCGCCATCGCCATCAAGGCCGCCCTGTCCCGCAGCGGCGTGTCCCCGGACGCGGTACAGGAAGTGATCATGGGCCACGTGCTGCAGGGTGGCACGGGGCAGGCCCCGGCCCGCCAGGCCATGCTCAAGGCGGGCGTCACCAACACGGCGTCGGCGTTGACCATCAACAAGGTGTGCGGCTCCGGTCTCAAGGCCGTGATGCTGGCTGCGCAGGCCATCAAGGCCGGTGATGCGCAGGTCATCGTGGCCGGTGGGCAGGAAAGCATGAGCAACGCGCCGCACTACGTGTACGGCATGCGTGGCGGAGTGAAGCTGGGCGACCAGACCATGGTCGACGGGATGATCAAGGACGGCCTCTGGTGCAGCACCTGTGATGTGCACATGGGCTCGCACGCCGAATACACCGCCGAGAAGGCGGGTGTTTCGCGCGATGCGCAGGACGCCTTTGCCGCGGCGTCCCATGCGAAGGCCGTGGCCGCGCAGCAGGCCGGCAAGTTCGCGGCGGAAATCGTGCCCGTGGAGATTCCGGGCAAGAAGGGACCCACGGTCATCAGCGCCGACGAAGGACCGCGCGCCGACACCACGTCCGATTCGCTCGGCAAGCTGCGCCCCGCCTTCCCGAGCAAGGGCGGTGACAACAGCAACCTGTCGGTGACGGCCGGCAATGCCTCGTCGCTCAACGACGGCGCGGCGGCGGTGGTGGTGACCAGCGAAGCCTATGCCCGTGAGCACGGTCTGCCCATTCTGGCGCGCATCACCGGCTACGCCACCGGCGCGGGTCATCCGCGCGACCTGTTCTTTGCGCCCATCACGGCGGTCAAGAATCTCATGGCCAAGGCCGGCACCAGCATTGGCGACTACGACCTGATCGAGGCCAACGAGGCTTTCGCGAGCCAGGCTCTGGCCGACGGCGAAGGACTGGGCTGGGACGGCAATCGAGTGAACGTGCACGGCGGCGCCATTGCGCTCGGTCACCCGATCGGTGCCAGCGGCACACGCGTGCTGGTCACGCTGCTGCACGCGCTCGTCGATCGCCAGGCGCGTACCGGTTTGGCGACGCTCTGCCTCGGCGGCGGCGACGCCGTGGCCCTCTCGGTGGAACGCGTCGGCTGAGTGACGTGACGGTGCCAGGCTTGGCCCGTACGGGCCGGCTGCTGTGGCGCCTCGGCGGGTTCGTCGTGGTGTGGCTCGTCGCGCAGATGCTCTTCGAGTCCTTCGCGGGACCGCTGTGGGGTGGGGTGTCGGCACTGGTTGGTGAACCGGTGCCGATGTATCCGGTCAGCATGCTGGTTGGTGCATTGGCGGGGACGCTGGTGGTGTTCCGACAGGCCGAGCCGCAGTCGTGGACGCAGCTGGGTTTTGCAGAGGGCAGTTGGCACTGGCGTCGGTTGGTGGTCGGTGCGCTGCTTGGCACCGCGCTGATTGGTGGCACGGCCTTGCTGTTGTGGCTGGGAGGCTGGCTGCGCTTCGAGCGCGTCGTGCCGCCGGTGTTCATGCAGGACACGTGGTGGGGCACGGCGCTGCGCCTGCTGGTGGTGCTGGGTCCGGCGGCGTTGTGGGAGGAGTTGGCGTTTCGCGGCACGCTCTACTCGGCGTTCCGCGAGGCGTTTCAGGAGTCCAAGGGTGACACGGTGGCGCAAGACGGCGCCAATGTTGCGGCCCGGTTGGTGACGAGTGCGCTGTTCGGCCTCGTGCATCTCACCAATCCGGGAGCCGGCGTGCGCACCACGGCGTTGGTGATGCTGGCGGGGTGGGGACTGGCACTGCTTCGCGAGCGTGCCGGTGTCCCGGCGGCCTTCATGGCGCATCTCGCCTGGAACTGGATCATGGCGGCCGTGCTGCACCTGCCGGTGAGCGGGCTGCCGTTTGCGACACCGGGATACCGTGCCACCGTGCAC
>JACVCT010000399.1 GCA_016741895.1 Gemmatimonadaceae bacterium
CCTGGGCCCCCCGCCATCTGGCCCCACGCAGAAGGGTCTGCTCATGCTGCGCGTGCAGCGTCCACTGGCCGTAGGGCATCCAGCACAGCACGCCCGGGCCATCCGGCGACGGCGTTGGCAGCGCTGCGACCAGCGACGTGTCCGGCGTCGTTTCCAATGCCGCCTCGCTGCCGGTCTGCTCCAGCAGTCGCGCCAGTCGCGCATTGCCCCAGGCCAGCAGCAGCATGGCCTGTCCGTCGGCCGTCTGACCCGCCTCGAGATAGAGCGCGCCAAGACGCTGCGTGCCCTCGATGCTGATGCGGCCGGCCTTCACCTGCGCGAGGAGCCGCGGCAGCACCACCGAGACCGAGCCATCCTGCACACAGCGGGTTGCCCAGGCCATGGCCTCGGCGGCTGCATCCCTCGCAGCCGTCAGCAATCCCACCCGCAGGATCTCATCGAGCCCCTCCCACACATCCAGCGGCGCGATGGGTTCGTCGGCCAGCAGGCGACGCGCCACGTCGTGCGTGACCAGTGTGTACCACGTGGGGTTGTTCTGCACGATGGATGCACGCAGCGCGAGGTCGCGTGCATGCGTGGAGGCAAAGACCCCGTGCTCGAGTTCGCGATAGTTGAAGAACGGATACGGGAGACGCCGGCCACGGTAACTCAGCGACGCGGCGGCCAGCCAGAAATCCCAGTCTTCGTAGCCGCGCACATTGGTGCGATAGCCGCCGCTGCGTTCCCAGATCTCGCGGCGGAAGGCCGTCACGCAGGGGCAGAGATTCTGCTGGGCCAGCTGTTGCGGCGCCCAATCATGACTCGACCACATCCGCATCTGGCCCGACTCGGTGAAGCCGAGGATGTCGGGGTACACCAGACCAAGCCCCGGATCCTCGGCGAATGCCTGTTCGACGGCCTGCAGATAGAGCGGGGCGAGCAGGTCGTCCGCGTCGAGACAGATGATGACATCGGCCGTGGTGTGCGGGATGCCGGCATTGCGCGCGTGCGCGGGTTGACCACTGTTGGCCTGTCGAACCACCCGCACCGCGAGTTCCGGATGACGAAGGGCAAACTGCTCGGCCACCTCGGCCGAGTCGTCCGTGCTGCCATCGTCGACGACCACCACGGCATCGGGACGGCGCGTCTGCGCAGCAAGCGAGGCCAGTGCCGCCCCGATGTAGGGCCCCTTGTTGTACGCGGTGACCACCACGGCGATCGTGACCGACGCCCCAGGTCCGGAGTGCACGGCGTGGGCCAGCATCAGGCCCGAACGGGCAGCGGGGCGGTGCCCGTCGTGAGGATGGACTCGAAGTAGGCGATCGTGCGGCTCAGTCCTTCGTTGAGCGCGATTTGCGGTTCCCAGTTCAGGGCTTCGCGCGCCAGCGTAATGTCGGGGCGGCGCTGCTTCGGATCGTCCGAGGGCAGCGGGCGGAAGACCAGTTTGGACCGCGAGCCGGTGAGGGCGATGACCTGTTCCGCCAGTTCACGGATGGTGAACTCGCCGGGGTTGCCCAGGTTGACGGGGCCGGTGAATTCGTCGCCCGTGTTCATGGCGGACACCATGCCGCGAATGAGATCGTCGACGTAGCAGAAGGAGCGCGTCTGCGATCCATCACCAAAGAGCGTGATGTCCTCGCCGCGCAGGGCCTGCATGACGAAGTTGGAGACCACGCGCCCGTCGTGCGGGTGCATGCGCGGTCCGTAGGTATTGAAGATGCGGATGACTTTGATGCGCAGCCTGTGCTGGCGATGGTAGTCGAAGAACAGCGTCTCCGCGCAGCGCTTGCCCTCGTCATAGCAGGAGCGGATGCCGATGGGATTCACATTGCCCCAATAGGACTCCACCTGCGGATGCACGTCGGGATCTCCGTACACCTCCGACGTGGAGGCCTGCAGGATGCGCGCCCGAAGACGCTTGGCCAGTCCCAGCATGTTGATGGCGCCGTGGACGCTGGTCTTGGTGGTCTGCACGGGGTCGTGCTGGTAATGCACCGGTGAGGCGGGGCAGGCGAGGTTGTAGATCTCGTCCACTTCCACGAACAGCGGGAAGGTCACGTCATGCCGCATCAGCTCGAAGCGCGGATGATCGAGCAGGTGCTCCACATTGCGTCGTGTGCTGCTGAAGAAATTGTCGACGCAGAGCACCTCGTGACCCTGCGTGAGCAGGGTCTCGCAGAGATGCGAGCCGAGGAAACCGGGACCCCCAGGGACAAGAATGCGTCGACCGGTTGCAGGTACAGCTGCCAT
>JACVCT010000400.1 GCA_016741895.1 Gemmatimonadaceae bacterium
AAGAGACCGCCCACATGGCCGAACTGCGGCGCAAGTTGGAAGACGATCCCGCTGCGCCGCAGTGGTTGCTCACGGTGCGGAAGGCCGGCTATCGGCTGGCGGTGGCGGACACCGCCGATGCGCGTCGTACTCCCGCAGCGCGCGAACGGCCGTAGGCGAAATAGAGCACGAAGCCCAGCGCCAGCCAGGCAATGAGCCGCAGCCAGGTGTCGAGCGGCAGACTCACCATCTGCAACAGACAGGCAAAGGCTGCGCCCAATGGCACCCAGGGCACGAAGGGCGTGCGGAAGGGGCGTGGCGCGTTGGGTTCGGTGCGACGCAGCACAATCACCCCGATGGACACCAGCACGAAGGCCAGCAGTGTGCCGATGCTGGTGAGCTCTCCCAGCGTGCTGATGGGCGTGAAGCCCGCCACCGCTGCAATCACCACCGCCACCAATGCGGTGGAGCGATGTGGCGTGCGAAAGCGCGGATGCACCTGCGAGAAGAGACCGGGCAGCAGGCCATCACGGCTCATGCTGAAGAAGACGCGCGTCTGCCCCAGCATGGTCACGATCATCGTGCTGAAGAGGCCGAACAGCGCGCTGACCTTGATGAAGGGGCTGAGCCAGCGCACCCCGGTGGCGTCGATGCCCACGGCCAGCGGGTCGGGCACATTGAGCTGTGCATAGGGCACGATGCCGGTGAGCACGATGGCCACGCCGACGTAGATGACCGTGCAGATGGCGAGGCTGCCCAGCATGCCGCGTGGCATGTCGCGCTGCGGATTGCGGGCCTCCTGTGCGGCGGTGGACACGGAGTCGAAGCCCACATAGGCAAAGAACATGATGCCCGCGCCGCGCAGCACGCCGCTCCAGCCAAAGGCTCCGAAGCTACCTTCATTGGCTGGCAGGAAAGGCGTGAGGTTCTCGGCGCGCACGTACTGCGCCCCCACACCGATGAACACGAGCAGCACACAGCACTTGAGCACCACCAGTACCGTGTTCACACCGGCTGACTGCTTGATGCCACGAATGAGCAGTGCGGCCACCACGAACATGATGAGCGCAGCCGGCAGATTGAACAGCCCGGTGGCCGTGGCACCGTCGGGCGCGCGCAGCGCCGTGCCGGGTGCGCCGGTGAGCGCCAGCGGGATGTGCAACCCGAGGTCGCGGAGGAAGCTCACCAGGTAGCCCGACCAGCCCACGGCAATGGTGGCCGTGGCCAGCGCATACTCGAGCACCAGATCCCAGCCGATGATCCACGCGAACACTTCGCCCACCGTGGCATAGGCATAGGTGTAGGCGCTGCCGGCCACGGGCACGAGGGCCGCAAACTCGGCATAACACAGACCTGCCAGTGCACAGGCCACCGCCGAGAGCAGCATGCTGATGACCAGCGCCGGGCCGGCGTGCTGCGAGGCTGCCACACCGGTGAAGACAAAGATGCCGGTGCCGATGACCGAGCCGATGCCAAGAGCAGTGAGCTCGCGCACGCCGAGCGAGCGGGCCAGCAGGCCGCGTTCCGCCTCGGCCTGCAGGGCGGCAAGCGGTTTGCGGACGAACAGCGAGGTGGTGGGTTTTGCAGATTGTGCCATGCGGGCTCCGTGAGTGAGAGGAGTGACATCCGCATGGTGGGCTGCCGGCCGGCTTCAGCGCATCGGCTGCTGTGTCAGCGTTGCGCCAGAGATCGGTGAACGCGAGGCGTCGGCAAACGATGGAATGGCGAAGCGCTTGCGATACGTACCGGGCGAAAGTCCCGTGACCCGCTTGAACAGTCGGCGGAAGAAGGCGGGGTCCTCGTAGCCCACCTGCCAGCCCACCTGCTCCACCGGCACGTCCGTGCGCTCGAGTCGTCGCTTGGCCTGTTCCACGCGCAGCGATTGCACGTACGCGATGGGCGCCACGCCGGTGGCCAGCGTGAAGCGGCGCTTGAAGGTGCGCGGCGCGAGACGTGACTGCCGGATCATTTCGTCGACAGGGTTCTCGACCTGGTAGTGCGTATCGAGCCACGCCTGCGCCTGCACAATTTCGGCGTCACCATGGTCCCGCCGTCCTTCGAAGACCATGTAGGGCGTGAGACCGTCCTGATGCCACTGCAGCGCAAAGGATCGCGCCACTTCCTGCGCCGCCACCGCCCCGGCGAAGCGCGCGATCAGGTACAGCACGAGGTCGTGCCAGGCCATCGACGCGCCCGAACTCCACCAGTCATCACGGTCGCCTGACACGCCCAGCACGCGTT
>JACVCT010000401.1 GCA_016741895.1 Gemmatimonadaceae bacterium
CTGCTCGTACTCCCAGAAGACCGTATCGATCGCCTTGATCCGCGCGCTCAGCTCGCCCGGCTCCTCGCACACCTCACGCCGCAAGCCGTCAAGCTCGTCGCGCATCGCCTGGATGTCGTCCGCGTCCCAACGCTTCTGCTTGCCGGTCTTGTTCGGGCGCTGCGCCGAGCGTGCGTCGGCCGAGGCGTCGATGGCCAGGAGCGCGAGATGCGTTTCGGCCAGCAGGCGGATGTCGGCCAGCGTCAGTGGGGCACGCGTGGCCCCGGTGGAGTCACGCGTGGCCGACGAACCCGACGCGGCGCCCTGCGCGCGGAGCGTGGGTGCAACGCCGAGCAGTGCGAATGCGAGGCCGGCGGCCAGCAGGTGCAGGGGGGAGGACCGCAGGGCGCGGCGAACGGCGGGAGGGGTGCACATCGGGGGGGGAGGAAGCATGCCCTATGCTCGCGCAAAAATGTCCACAGCGCAAATCGCGACGGGTGTGCGGTGAACTCTGGCGCACTGGCGTGCCAAGGCACATTGTAGCGCCGAACCCACCACACCCACATCTGGAGCCTGACATGATTACGCGACGCCTGCGTCGTTCGTTCGTCCCGGCCGCATGGTGCGCGGCGGCACTGACCGGACTGGCCGCCTCAGCCGGGGCCCAGGCGCCCACGCGTCCCGCGCCCGACCCGCGCAGCATGGGTGGTGGCAATTGCGCGCAGAACAGCTACAACTGCCGCGACACGCCCAATCCTTTGCCGGCCGCCAACACGGTGTGGATGGAAGAGATGACCTGGATGGATGTGCGTGATGCCATCAAGGCCGGCAAGACCACGGTGATTGTCACCACGGGTGGGATGGAGCCCAACGGCCCGTGGCTGGTGACGGGCAAGCACAACTACGTGCTGCACACCAACTGCGAAGCCATTGCCCGCAAGCTGGGCAACGCCCTGTGCGCGCCCATTGTGAAGTTCGTGCCAGAGGGCAGCGTGGAACCGCCCACGGGGCACATGACCTCACCGGGCACCATCAGCATGCGTGAGGGCACCTTCCGCATGCTGCTTACCGACATCGTGACCAGCCTCAAGGCCCACGGGTTCGAGAAGATCATTCTCATCGGCGACAGCGGCGGCAACCAGGGCGGGCAGCGTGCGGTGGCTGACTCCCTCACGGCCATTTGGAAGGGCGCGCCCATCGTGGCGCATGTGCAGGAGTACTACGACTACGCGCGTGTGTCGGAGCACATGAAGAGCAAGGGCCTCACCGAGGGCGCGTCGGACAACCTGCACGACGACGTGATCATCACGCTCAACATGATGATCGACGACCCGAAGAGTGTGCGCTACGCCGAGCGTGTGAAGGCCGGCAAGGCGACCATCAACGGCGTGTCGATTGCGGACAAGAAGAAGGCCGAGTCCTGGGCGAAGGAGATCGTGGAGTTTCGTGCGACGGTGACGGTGGAGGCGATCAACAAGGCGATTGCGAACAAGGGGACCCTGCCGGCGCCGCCGAGAAATAGGGGCGGGTGAGGGGGGTGCCTTGGCGCGAAGGGGGCGGGAGCGACGCGGATAGGAGGTGGTGCGGAGGTTGGGACGCAAACTGCTGGTTGACGTAGATGCCGAACCTGCATGTCACACCTTTGTGCCGTTTGGCTGTGCAGCAGAGACTCGTGGCCGAGGTCGCGTATGTCTCGCCGAAAGTGACTGGATCACAGCGTGTGGGGCTCGGGAGCGATCGGAGCGGTCGTGCGCCACAAAGTTCGGCTCGCATGGTAGTGGTTTAGGTGTGACGATTCTCCATAGTAAAGTCCACATACTCCAGATCAACGATGGTACCCGTTGCGAAATCACCAAAGCGCATGATTGCGAAGGTCCCAGGATTGCGAGGTATCGTCGTAGGGCACAGTGCTCGACGAGCAGACCGTGAGTTCAGCCGAGAGCTGAACTTGGCGCAGTCACGAGGAAATTTCGACAGATGCAGTCGTCTACGTGAGCGATGGAGTCTCGAGTCTCGGATGGCCATGGAAGAAGATGACATCGAGCTCACCAGAGCATTAGTTCGTGGTTTAACCGTGTTTGTGGAGGGTGTCGGAAATTCTGTGTATGAGCCATAACTCTGTATCACGACGGAGGATGGATGGCTCGACGGAAGAAGACCGCAGATCCCACGCTGGCGGCGTTGCCCGAGGGGTTGATTGATCAGCT
>JACVCT010000057.1 GCA_016741895.1 Gemmatimonadaceae bacterium
TCGGTGGTAGACACGCGGCCCGCTGCGTCGGCAGCGAGGGGCGCGTGCGTTTTGCAGCACGCGCACGCAGCGCCCGATCCTCGCCGCGCTGCGCATGCTCAGCGAGCGCCACGACCAATCAACGACTTCGGGTCCACCGTGATCTGCCCGAAGCGGGCGATGAAGTGCAGATGCGGACCGGTTACGCGGCCGGTGGCACCCACGTCGCCGATACGCTGTCCGCGCGCCACCGTGTCGCCCTCGGCCACGCGTGCGCGACTGAGGTGCAGATAGGCCGTCACCAGTCCCTCACCGTGATCGACGTAGACCACGTTGCCGCCGAGATAAAAGCGATCGACGAGGCGCACGACCCCGCGGTTGGCTGCGTACACCGGTGCACCCGTGGCGCCGGCATAGTCGGTGCCCATGTGGCGACTCGTGACGGTGCCGTTGAACTGCCGGCCGCTGCCGAAGCCACTGGTAATGCGTGAGGGGCGCGGCGCGCGAAACGGTTGCGCAAAGAGTCGCGGCGTGTCGTGCGCTGCGCGTGAAACGGCCGCAGCCCGCGCGGCCTCGGCGGCCTGCCGCGCCGCAAGCGCCGAGTCAGGCTTTGCACCAAAGCGCGGTGCCACCTTCAGGCGCTCGAGGCGATAGGTGCCGGCACTCGTGGAAAGGCGCAGGCTGTCCTGCTTGATGGCTCCGCCGCCGCCTCGGCACGCAAGAAAGAGCGTGATGCCCTGCGACGAATCGATGGGTACAGCCGCGTGCGCGACCACCGAGTCGCCAACACGCCGCAGGTGCAGGCGCTCACCGGCCAGTGTGGCTTGCGCGGCAGTGTCCGGTCTGGCCTGCCGTGGCCACGACAGCCGGATGAGTGTGCCGGCCACCGCCTTTTCCGGCGTGACCTGCACCGGGGCGAACTGGCAGGCCATGACCGGACGTGGCTGCGCCGCCACCGATGCGGGCCGGGCCAGGCCGAATAGCAGCGCACCGACCGGCAGCAGATGCCGCCACGAATCAGACGGGGGACCCCTCAGGACGCGCATTGGGCTGAGCATGTCCCAGCATACCCCCGTGTCGCGCTCAGGGGGGCATCAGGATGGGCAAAACGCCTTACGGGCCGAGTCGGCGAATGCCGACTCGGCCCGTTGAGCAAAGAAATCGTGTCAGAATGTTCGGACTGCAATCAGTCGGGCAGGCCGCGTCCGCGCCCCCTCGCCGAATCCGGCGGGTGGCATGGCTGGCCACATTGTGATGCGCGTTACCTATACATCTGAAGAACGCATCATCCTACCAGAAAGTCACACAATGGTTCCCGTGTGACCAAACGGTGACTATCAGTTCGGCATGTCCTCTGTCCCAGCCCCCGTGTCAGCCCTCGAGTTTCCGGCGGATTCGCCCTGCATCAAGGTGTGCCAGTTGGATATGCAGCAGCGCTGCTATGGCTGCGGGCGAAGCGTCGACGAGATCGCGCGCTGGAGCCGCATGTCGGCCGACGAGCGGCGGGCCGTGAACGCGCGGCTGGGATTTCGCGGACACGGCGCGAATCGCTAGAGCCCGCGCAGCAGCGCCACCAGACCGCGCTCAAAGCCGTCCGGTCCGGCGTTCGGCGCGCCCAGGCCACAGCGGGCCAGGCTGACATGCCCGTGCAAAAAAGCCAGCAGAGCGTGTGTGGCCAGCGGGTCGGGCGCCGTGCCGGCTGCGCCACGCCCCACCTCGGTTCCGCTCAGCCGGCCCACTTCCGTGGCAATCAGCGCACGCAGCGCCTGCGTTCCGGGGCCCGGAACTGCTTGGGTCGCGAGACAGTCATAGCGCCCGGGAAACTGCTCCGCCCACAGCACATAGGCCCAGGCCAGCGCGGCCAGACGAGCAGGCGCTGAGCCGCCGTTCAGGCGATCGAGCGAACGCTGCAGCTGTTCGCAAAGCAGATTCGCGGCACGTTCCGCCAGCTGAAACTTGAGCTGGTCGAACGAGGCCATGTGGCGATAGAGCGAGGCGGCCTTCACTCCGAGGCGGTCGGCAACCGCTCTCACTGTGAGACTCGCAAAACCTTCCTCATCAATGAGTTGCAGCGAAACGTCGAGGAGCGTTTCGGGCTCGATTCGGCGGGGATAGGCCATGACTAACAATGTACGTTTTTATCGGACGAGGGTCAAATTTCCAAAGAATGACACAACACTAACGATTGTAGCTTTAGGAGTTCCACTCGACACGTAATGCTCGCTGCCCGTTCGCCGCTGAAAAAGGCAGCTCTCCGCCACACCGCTGGAGCGGCCGCGCGATGTGACGGCCTGTCCCCATCGCGGGTAGAGCACACGAGTCCACGAAACCCCACCAACTGGTGGCCGTAGGGCTCAGCACACTCAACGACGCCGTTGCGCACCATCGATATGTCACGCCTCCATCTGCCATCCAACACCGACCTCCGCCAGGAAATGCGGCCGCTCATGCGGCCGATGCCTGACGCCGGGCGCGTGGCGCTGGCCAAGGGGCTGAAGCTTCTCGAGCGCTCCCGGGCCAGCGGACGCCGGCGGCGCCGGCAGCTGATCATCCGGCGTACGAAGCAGGCGCTGGCGGTTCTGGCGCTCACCGCAGCGGCGACGCTGCTTACGGCCAAGGGACTGCATGAGGTCCGCAATCCGGCCCTCCGGGTGATGTATGGTCTGGCCCATACGCGCTGACCGCAGCAGCTGAATCGGACCAGACGGGCAATTGACCGGCCCGCTCCGGCGTGAAATTGTTTGGGGTGGCGTGTCCCGTGGACTCAGTCTCATTGACCTGGTCCCGTGGGCGGGCCACCCTTTTTGCCTCCCACGCCGGATGACCCATGGAGCCTGAGGGCTCGGCAGTCCTCGACTGGTACTCCACCCTGCAGCACGTCGACGTCGGCGTGGTCGTGCAGGACCTCACCCATCGCATCGTTTTTGCAAACGCCAAGGCCGCCAGCATGCTCGGGGTGCCGACCCCCGAGTTCGAGGCGCGCCGCGTCAACGATGAAATCTGGGATGTCATCGATGTGAATGGCACACCCGTTGGCCCGGACGAACATCCCGGACCAACGGCCCTGCGCACCGGACAGGCGGTGCGCGACCGAATTCTTGGCGTGCGGCGCGGTGACGGCAGTGATCGTGTGTGGATCCAGGTCTCCGCCATCCCCGAGCGCAACGCGGCCGGAAAGGTCCAGCGGGTGCACATCACCTTCAGTGATGTGAGTGCCACGCAGCAGGCCTTTCTGGTGCAGGAGGCGGAGTATCAGGCGGTCATCCGCTCGATGTCCGAAGGCGTGGTGGTGCACGAAATGGACGGACGCATTCGTTCCGCCAACCCTGCAGCCGAGCGGGTGCTCGGACTCACGCTCGACGAGATGACAGGGCGCACGCCCATGTCGCCGGGCTGGCAGCTCACTGACGAAGACGGCGTGCCGGTGGATCCGGGCACGGTGCCGAGCGAAGTGACCGCGCGCACCGGCCTGCCAACGCAGCGGGTGCTCGGGGTGCGCCGCGGCAACGGAGAACGCGCCTGGCTGGAGGTGCGCGCCGACCCCCTCCGTCAGCTGGGCACGGAGGCGCTGCAGGGCGTGGTGGCCACATTTGCCGACATCAGTGCCGAGCGTGAGGCCATCCTGGCGCTGCAGCAGTCGCGTCAGCAGATCCAGCGTGTGCTCGATGCGGTGCCGGGCGTCGTCTACCAGTATCTCGCCGACGGCTCACCCATGGGGCGCATGACCTTCGTGGCCGGTCAGGCACAGGAACTCTTCGGCGTGGACGCTGCGGACTTGGTGGGATCGCTGCAGCGCATGCCGGCCCTGTTTGATGACGACGGATTTCCCAGACTGCAGCGGGCCATTCGTCATGCGGTGGACACCCGCAGTTCCGTGGACATCGAATGCCGTGCGCAGCACCCGGTGCGCGGTGAGCAGTGGATCCGCATTTATGGTGTGCCCACGGAAACCCCAGACGGCCTGCTCTTCACCGGCGTGATGCTGGATGTCACGGCGCAGCATCGGCTGGCCGATGCGCTGCGCCGCACCCAGCGACGTGAGGCCATGGCAGACATGGCCGGCGGGATTGCGCACAACTTCAACAACATGCTCGCCGTCATCCTGCCCAACATTCAGTTGGCGCGGGACGAGGTGCAGGGCGACGCGGCGGCGCATCTCGATGATGCCGAGCGGGCCGCGCTCAATGCAGCCGATCTCGTTCGTCGCATGCTGGCGCTCGGCCGGGCCGAGCAGGCGGATGCCCACACCACCGTCGATCTCGCGGCCATTGCCCGCGAAGCGCTGCACATCTGTCGGCAGACCTTCGATCGGGGAATCGCGCTGGACGACGACATCCGCGTGGAGCAGGCGCCGGTGCTTGGTTCCGTGAGCACGGTGCAGCAGCTGGTGCTCAATCTCCTGCTCAATGCGCGCGACGCCGTGCAGGGCGTACGCTCACCAGCCCTCCATCTTTCGTTGCGTGCGCTGGATGAGACACAGGTGCAGCTCAGTGTGCGTGACAACGGCGTGGGCATGAGTGACGAGGTGCTGCGCCGGATCGGCGAGCCCTTCTTCACCACGAAGGCGCCGGGTCGCGGCACGGGCCTTGGTCTGGCCTCGGTGCTGCATGCCATCGGAGAGGCGGGTGGTACCTGGCGTGTGGAGTCTGCGCCGGGTGCCGGCACCACGTTTCATATCGTGTTGCCGCGACAGGCCTCCATGTCCGCCACGCCGGATGCGAGCGCCGGCAGCAAGCCAGGCACTCTCGAGGGCACCGTGCTGGTGGTGGACGACGAACCCATGGTGCGCACAGCGCTGGCACGTCAGCTCACACACTGCGGGCTGCGCGCGGTGCTGGCCACGGGCGGCGCCGACGCGCTCGCGCAGCTGCGCGCCGGCATCGACAACCTGCGTGTGATCATGCTCGATCTGTCCATGCCCGGCATGTCCGGTATGGATGCGCTGCCGCAGCTGCGCGCGCTGGCCCCACATGTTCCGGTGGTGGTGATGTCGGGTCACGTGCCGCCGGACGCCACCCTCGACGGTGCATCGGCCGTGCTGCAGAAGCCCATGGGGCGCAAGGAACTGCATGACACCCTGCTGGCGGTGCTGAACACGGCCTGACGCGCGCCCACCGGTGTGGTCGTTCAGCTCGTGGGCTGCACGTGTGACGGGTCCATGTAGAACGGCTCCCACTGATGGCCATCGGGATCGAGGAAGCTGTGCTGATACATGAACCCGTGATCCTGCGGGGGCATGGCCGCCTGTCCGCCATTTGCCAGCGCGGTTTTCACCATGGCGTCCACGGCGTCACGGCTCTCGAGCTCGAGGGCAATGAGTGACTCGAGGTGCGTGCGCGTATCCACCGGGGTGCGCGTGGTGAACGTGCGAAAGAACTCGGTCTTGAGCAGCATGACGCAGGCCTGCTCATTGACCACCATGCAGGCGGCGTTGTGGTCGGTGAACTGCGGATTGAAGCTGAAACCCAGGGCCGCGAAAAACTGTTTGGCGCGTTCGACGTCGGCGACGGCGAGATTGGGAAAGATCATGCGGGGCACAGCGCACACTCCGGCGAAAGGGGATGAGAGAGAGTCACCGGAGCGTTGGACGTCTGGACCCGCGCCAAATCATCGGATTGTCGGACGCGAGTCGGCCGCCGCCACGTCGGGCTCCAGGGTGGCGTCGATGCGCAGGGGCAGGCGGAAGCGAGGAAAGAGTGTTTCGGTGTCGAGGAAGTAGGTGAGGCCGCTGATGCGGTCACCGTCCAGATCGAGAACCACCAGCGCCCAGGGATCGGCGCCCCCGTGCTTGTACTGGGCAAACGCCACCTGGCCGCAGGCCTCGACGGGACGCAGCACCGAGCCGCGGCAGCCAATGCCGCGTCCGAGCATCCAGTCGCCAACGGTGGACGGCCCCTGCAGCCAGAGCTCGATGGGCGGCATGCACAGCGTGACGTCATCGCGCAGCAGCTGGATGAGGCGCGGGATGTCGTAGGCCTCGAAGGCCTCCACGAACTGCTGCACCAGTGTGTGCTGCGCCGCGGACAACGAGAGACCGACCCCTTCGTGCTGCCCGGCCGCAGACAGCGCCGCGATGCGATCAAGCGTGGCATCGGCGCGGCGCTCCGCCAGCGTGGCACGCGCGCGCTGCACGGCGCTGTTCACTGCGGCCACCGTCATGTCGAGACAGTCCGCCACCTCGGTGGCCGACCAGTTGAGCACCTGCATGAGCAGCAGTGCGGCCCGCTGGCGCGGCGGCAGGTGCTGCAACGCGGCCACGAAGGCGAGACGGATGCCCTCACGCTGCACGGCCTGCTCGTGGGGGTCGTCATCGGCGGCAATGGCCGACAGGTCCGGCACAGGTTCGAGCCAGTGTGTGCGTTCGCGCGTGCGCAGCTCATCGGCGGTCGTTCCGGCTGGTCCCATGTCGATGGGCCGGTAGCGGGGCGAACGGCCGCTCAGCGCGTCGAGGCAGACATTGGTGGCAATGCGATGCAGCCAGGTGGAGACGGCGGCCCGTCCGTCAAAGGCTTCCCGCGCCTTCCAGGCCCGGAGCAGCGTCTCTTGCACGGCATCCTCGGCATCGGTGAGGGAGCCCAGCATGCGGTAGCAGTGCGCCGTGAGACGCGGGCGGTGCGCTTCGAGATCGGGAGCCATTGGCGGCAGACTGACGGCAGACGGTGGGCGGGCCAAACCGAACCCGGTCGGCGACTTGACACTTTCGTGCGAATCGGCGAGTAAAGCTGTCGTGGATAACGTTACGCACGCGCTGGCCGGATTGCTGCTGGCCGACGCCACCACGACGTGGGTGTCATCACGTCAGCGAAGCCCGGTGTCGGGTGAGGTGCCACGCCGGTTTGCCGGTGTGGCGGCGGTCCTTGGCGTCGTGGCGGCCGAACTGCCTGACAGCGACCTCGTCTACTCCGGCTCCGTGCTGGGCATGGGCAAGCTGGGCTACCTGCTGCATCACCGCGGCCACACGCACACGATCGTGTGGGCAGTGGCGGGTGCGTTGCTGCTCTGGCTGGTGGCGCGGTGGTGGCTGACACGTGGCTCCAGTGAGGATGAGCGCAGGTGGTTGTCGGGCGAGGGATCGCGATCACTGATGCTGTTGGCGCTGCTCGGCACGCTCTCGCACATCCTGCTGGACTGGACCAACAGTTACGGGGTGCATCCGTTCTGGCCACTCGACAATCGCTGGTATTACGGCGACGCGGTTTTCATTGTGGAGCCCTGGCTCTGGGTGGTGGCCATTCCGGCGGTGATGTTCACCCGCCGCAGCCACTGGGCCCCGGTGCTGCTCGCTGTGTTGCTGGTCGTCATTCTGGCCGCGAGCTGGGGGCTCAATCAGGTGGTGCGGCCAGTCGCCGTGCTGCTCACCGTGTTCGCTGCGCTGTGGCTGCTGCTGCAGCGCGGCTGGTCTCCCAAGGTCCGTGTGACGAGTGGGATCACGGCCTGGGTGGCGGTCACGCTGCTGTTCACCCTGGCCTCCAGCAAAGCCGAGGCGCTGGTGCGCGCGAGTGCCTCGGTGGATGGCCCCGACACGGTGCGGGATGTGATCCTCAACCCTGCGCCCGGCGATCCGACCTGCTGGGCCGGGATGACCGTGACAAATGACGGACAGTTTCACCGCCTGACCACGGTGCTGGTGGCCCCATGGGCCTGGTCGGGTCGCACACCGGCGTCATGTGCCAGCAACTACCCGGTGACGAGTCGACTGGGCGGTGACGTGCTCAAGGCGCTGCCGGAGGCCACGACGGTCATCCCGTTTGCCAACACGGCAGCCGTGCAGTGGCGTACGAGTTGGCTCAAGCCGATGAGCGAGCTGCTCGGGCTGGCCATGGAGCACTGCGAGTTTGCCGCCGCGCTGCGCTTCATGCGGGCGCCCGCGTGGCGCGAGTTCGGCAACGGCACGGTCGTGCTCAGTGATGTGCGTTTCGGCGTGGGTGGCGGGTTTGCGGAACTGGCCATACCGTTCTCCCCCGTGCGACGCTGTTCGCTGACCGATGCCTGGATTCCGGAGTGGAAGGCGCCGGTGCTGTAATTGCGGGATCACCCTGCCAGCCTGCGGTCAATGTCCTGGAAGCGCACCACCGCCGTATTCCTCACCAGCCAGACGCTGTCGCTGTTCGGTACGGCCCTGGTGCAGTACGCCCTCATGTGGCACGTCACGCTCACCACCAAGTCGGGCGTGCTCATGACCGTGTACATCCTCTGCGGATTTGTGCCGGCATTTCTCGTGTCGCCCTTTGCCGGTGTCTGGGCGGATCGTCTCGACCGCAAGCGGCTGCTCATGCTGTCCGACGGCAGCATTGCCCTGGTGACGCTGCTGCTGGCATTGGTACTGCAGACCGGTGGTCAGTCGCTCACGCTCATCATGATCACGGCGGCAGTGCGCGCCGTGGGACAGGCCATTCAGATGCCGGCGGTGGGCGCCTTTCTGCCGCAGTTCGTGCCGGCCGATCAGCTCACGCGCGTGAATGGCATTTCCAGCACCATTCAGTCGGCCACGTTCTTCGGCGCCCCGGTGCTGGCGGGGTTCCTGATGTCGGTGTGGCCGCTGCAGTGGGTGTTTCTGCTGGACGTGGGCACGGCGGCGGTGGCGATTGCGCTGCTGGCGTTCTTCGTGCACGTGCCGCCACACGAGCGCGCGGCCGGGCCGGTGACGCTGTCGTATTTCGACGACCTGCGCGCGGGCTTTTCGTACATCCGCGGCCACGCGTTCTTCATGGCCTACTTCCTGTTCGTGGGTGTGCTGCTGGTGCTCGTTGCGCCGGCGGCCTTTCTCACGCCGCTGCAGGTCACCCGCAGTTTCGGCTCGGAAGTGTGGCGGCTCACGGCCATCGAGATGGTGTTCTCGGTGGGCATGATGATCGGCGGTGCCATCATCTCCTCGTGGGGCGGCTTCGCCAATCGCGTGCACACCATGTTTCTGGCCACGGCCATCATGGGCGGCTGCACCGTGCTGCTGGGTCTCATGCCCAGCTTCTGGGTGTATCTGGTGCCCATGGGGGTGTTCGGTGTGGCCCTCCCGTTCTACAACACGGCCGCCATGGTGCTGGTGCAGGAGCAGTCGGAACCCGACATGCTGGGCCGCGTGATGGGCGTGTTCAGCATGCTGCAGTCTTCCATGATGCCGCTGGGCATGCTGCTCTTTGGTCCACTCGCCGAAGTGCTGCGCATCGAGTGGCTGCTGGTGGGCACCGGGGCCGCCATTCTCGCGCAGCTGCTGTGGGTGTCCCGCAATCACACGCTGGTGCAGAGTGGGTTGCCAAAGCCAGCGGCCGGCGCGGTGGAGACTGTGCCGGCCGCTGGTTGAGCGTAGGGCGAGAAGCCCACACAAAAAGCAGAGATCTCCGGGGTTGTAGCGGGTGACGCGGATTGGGCGGAAACCACTACATCCTCGGAAGATCCGAAACCGGAACCAACGGAGACGCAGACCATGTACGGACTGATGGGCAAGATGATCGCCAAGCCGGGGCAGCGTGACGCACTGCTCGCGCTGATGCTCGAGGCGTCAACGGATATGCCGGGATGCCGCAGCTATGTGGTGGGTCGTGACATCGAGAACGCCGACGCCATCTGGGTGACCGAGGTCTGGGCCAGCAAGGCCCATCACGCCGCCTCGCTGCAGATTCCCGAAGTACGCGCCGTGATCCAGCGCGCCATGCCGCTCATTGCCGGCTTCGGCGAGCGTTTCGAGATGGAGCCCGTTGGCGGCGTGGGTCTGCGCGACTCGGACTAATGGCCGCGCCTACTGTCGGCACGAGGGCGCAGAGCGCAGGCTGCCATCACGCGGCATGCTGGTGACGGTGAGCTGCTGCACACGCGCCGGTACGGTTGGTGCCAGCGTGATGCCCACGCGCAGGGCGCCAGTCGCGCAGCGCAGCTTCCAGACGCCACGCAGCGCATTCTCAGCCAGGATCTCGCCCTCGGGCTCGCACTGACCGCCTGCGGCGTCCACCAGTCGCGCAATCTGCGCGGCACGCCGCGGGGCGCTTTCGTCACGATAGAGATTCATGGCCGCGATGCTGTCGGCCAGCGCGGCATCCCAGCGCTGCACGAGTCGTGTGACCTGCTGCTGCATGGCCGTCAGCACGGGCGCCGGTTGCACCACGCGCGGCTCGAGCGCTCCGGCACGCTGCAGCACCTCGAGCGCCTGATCGATGGGCGCGCCCCAGCCGGTGTAGGTGAGATTGCCCAGCGCAATGATGCCCACGCCGTGTTCGGGCAACCAGCGCATCTGTGAACCGTAGCCGGGCAGTCCACCCGAATGCGCCACGATGTGACTGAACAGACAGTTCTGCGACACGCGCAAACCATAGGCGTAGCCCCCGCTGTTCAGGGACAGCGTGCCATTGGCGTAGGACGCGCTGGCCGCTGCGCTGCGCCACACCTGCTGCATCTCGCGTAGCGAGGACCGCTTGAGGACGGGCGATTCATTGCCGTCGCGCGGTGGCCAGGCGCTCAGCATGAGGGCCACCCAGCGCGAGAGATCGGCACTGGAGGTGAGCATGCCCCCCATGGCCCCGAAGGATCCATCGGGCAGCGCCGGTTCCTCAAGCCACTGGCCGTCCTGCAGGCGATAGCCGCGCGCGCGACGCGACTCCGGCACCTCAGCTGACTCCATGGTGGTGGAGGTCATGCCGAGCGGCTGCAGAATGTGTTCGCGCAGATAGCGGGCGTAGGGCTTGCCGCTCACATTGACGACGATGCGGCCGAGGATGGCGAAGCCGAAGTTGCTGTACTCGTAGGCCACGCCCGGCACATTCGAGAAGGGAATGCCTGCGCGCATCATGCGCGAGAGATCGGCCTCGCTGGCGGAGAGCTGCTGGTCACCCCAGGGATTGTCCTCCGGAAATCCCGCGGCGTGAGTGAGCAGGTGCCGCACGGTGATGCGTGGCGCATCGCTGGTGGGATACTGGAGCATGCGCAGCTCGGGCACATAACGCTCGGCCGGATCGTCGAGCGCCAGCTTGCCGGCATCACGCAGCTGCAGGATGGCGAGCGCGGTGAAGCTCTTGGTCATGCTGGCAATGCGGAACACCGTGCTGGTGTCCACGGCGGCATTGCGCGGCACATCACGCAGACCGTGTGCCGCCACATGCAGCAGTTGGCCGTCGACCACGACACCATAGGCGATGCCGGGCACGCGACTCTGCGCCATGAAGCGACGCATGACGCTGTCCACGGCCGGCATGGCGCGGCGCAGTGTGGCGAGCCGGTTGGGGTCGCGAAAGGCGGCCGGCGGAGCTACGCTGGATTGGGCGGCCAGAGGGGATGCCGTCGCCACGACGGACAGCGTCAGGGACAGGCCGAGGGCCCGGAGAGACGCGCGGGCTTCGGAGCGGGGAGTGGGCATGTCTGGGATCTGCGGGCTGCCGCGCAATCCCGCAAGAATCGGAGCGCCGCCCGGGCCGGTGTCGCATTGGTTTGAATGCAGGTTCCCTGCACATTTCCCGAGGCCCATGTCCAACCCGACCGTATCCTCCGCCCCCGTATCCGATCCGTCACCCGAGCTGGTGGCCCGCATGGAACGGGTGGCCGCCTACATCGCCGCGCATGCGGACGAGTCGCTGCCCCTGTCACGGCTGGCCCGTGAGGCGGCCATGAGTCCGTCGCACTTCCAGCGCGAGTTCGTGCGCGTGATGGGGGTGAGTCCCAAGGCCTACCAGTCGGCTCAGCGGCTGACGGAGTTCAAGGCCAGGCTGCGTGAGGGGCATTCGGTGCTCGACGCCACCTTCGAGGCGGGCTACGGCAGTACCAGCCGCGTCTATGAGCAGGTGACGGGCGGACTGGGCATGACGCCGCAGGCCTACCGCGCGGGTGGCGCGGGTGAGGTCATCACCTACGCCGTGCGGGATACGGCGTTTGGCGCGCTGCTCATGGCGGCCACGGCGCGCGGCGTGTGCCAGGTGGAGTTCGGCGACGACGCCAATGCGCTCGTGGCTCGCCTGACGGCACAGTTCCCGCGCGCGGAACTGGTGCCGGCCTCAGAGGCCGCGCGCGAACCGCTCGATGCCTGGATGGACGCGCTGCAGGCGCACGTGCTGGAGCGCGCGCCCAGTCCGGCATTGCCACTCGATCTGCGCGGCACGGCGTTTCAGATCAAGGTGTGGCGCTTCCTGTTGAGTGTGAAGCCGGGGCGCGTGGTGAGCTATGGCGAGATCGCCGAGGGTATCGGTCATCCGGACGCGGTGCGCGCGGTGGGCAGTGCCTGTGGTGCCAACCGGATTGCGGTGCTGGTGCCGTGTCACCGCGCGCTGCGGGCGGATGGGGGGTTGGGGGGATACCGATGGGGGGTGGAGAGAAAGCGTGTGCTACTGGAGAACGAACGAACTTCGTAAGGTGGACGGCGTAAGGTGAGGGGCGGGAAGGGACTGTGGGCGGGACAGGCAAACAGCGGGAACTGCGGTAGCAGGCAACGGCGGGAGTTTGACTAGCGGGAGCGGCGGGATGGTACCGTATACAAGAATGCCGTGTACTGCATCTCCTCCCAGGTCTGGTCGCCCCAGCGCACATCCTTCGTGGCGTCGGGATTGTGCTTGTTCGATGCGGAGTTGTCGTACCACGCGGTGCTCACCAGTTTCGCGCCGGGCGGAATGGTGAGCGGCTTGTTGAAGAAGTAGTACGTCTGCCAATTGAAGTCGTAGCGCGGGATGTCGAGCACCGGGCGTGTGCTGCCATCGGGCATGCGCAGCTCGTACTTCCAGCGTGTGCCACGCAGGTGGGTGTGCGGCAGGAGGCCGTGAATCTGCACCGTATCCGTGGGCTCGAGTTCCGTGCGAACCGGTACATCCTTCGCACCGGCGGGCAGGGTGAACTGGCCATTGATGAACGCGCTCATGCGCATCTCCTCGCGCGGCGGTGTCTTGGCAAAGCGGAAACCGATCTTCGTGCGATCACTCATCTCGTGACCGTGCGCGGTGTAGTGCATCTGGAACGTGATCACCGTGCCGGCACGCAGCCGGATGGCGGTGCCCTCCGGCATGTACATGGTGTTGGTGCCGGGCGCGGTGCCACCAATGAGCTGACCCAGCTGGCGTGGCGGGGGATGCTTGTCGCCCGGCTGGCGCGGTGGATCAGGCGGCGTCTCGTACTCGGCCTTGTTCTCGAACAGTGGCCGCGGTCTGGCCGCGGGGGCGCCGGCAGGACGCGCGGGCGCCGCACCTGACGATGCCGCACCCGCCGTGTTCACCGCAGGTGCCGAGGGCGCGGGCACCTTGGCGTACACCAGCACATGATGCACGACCTCACGGGCGCCGGGCATGAACTCAATGGCGGTCACCCACTTGTCTTCGGTGAAGCCCGTGGGAATCTCGAAGTACTGATAGTCCACCGTGCCGCTGGCCGGCACCGTGAACGACTCGGCCATCTCCACCACGGCATCAGGGCTGCCCAGCTCCCAGCCCGTGGAAAAGCTGGGGCGCGGCGGCAACTGCTTGAGATTGCCAGGGCGCGCACCGCCCTTGGCCCAGCGCGCAATGACCGACTTTTCGAGCTCGGTCAGACGCCGGTCGTTGCTGAACACGTCGCGCGGCCCGTCTGCATGCCAGGGCGGCATGTAGCCGTCCGCCACGGCGCTGGCCACATCCTCCACGTTGGCGCGCACACTGTCGTAGTCGAGCAACGAGAAGGGGCCGAGTCCCCCCGGCCGGTGACAGGACACGCAGTTGCGGTACAGAATGGGTGCCACGTCTTTCGCGAACGTGGGCACCGCGTCCTGTGCAACCAGCGGCGGCGTGGCGCGCGAGACTTGTGTGGCAAACAGCGCGGTGGCCACAGCCACCAGCGACACGGACACGGGAGAAGCGGACCGCATGCGGGCTCCGGGAGGGGATGCCCACGAAGCTACCGCGCAGGCTGTCGGTCCGCACGCTCAACCGTTTGCCGGGTAGATTCCTCATCGTATCGAGCGGCGCTTCACGCATGTCACCAGCGCCTGACTACACTTGCCCCGAGGATGCCATGGCCCTCTTTCCTGCCCGTTGTCTGAAGATGCTGACCAGTGTGGCCGCCCTGTTCACGGCTGCGCTCACGCTCACGCCCGCTGCAGCCGTGGCCCAGCCCTCACTGGTGATCATCGTGCGGCATGGCGAGAAGCAGCCCACACCCGCCAATGATCCCTCGCTCAGCGAAGCCGGGGTGGCCCGCGCCCACGCGCTCGACAGCGCGCTCGCGCATCTCTCGCCCAGCACGATCGTGGTGTCGGCCACCAAGCGCACACCGGAGACGGCCGCGGTGGTGGCCAAGCGTGTGGGCGTCACGCCCACGGTCATCCCGCTGCAGGGGCCGCA
The DNA here is from genome assembly GCA_016741895.1 of Gemmatimonadaceae bacterium. Taxonomy (GTDB): domain Bacteria; phylum Gemmatimonadota; class Gemmatimonadetes; order Gemmatimonadales; family Gemmatimonadaceae; genus Gemmatimonas. The sequence continues at coordinate 14,256 of JACVCT010000057.1, forward strand.
CGTGAAGAACGTGGCCGATGCGGTCATGAAGGCCAGTGGCGTGGTGCTCGTGGTCGGGCACTCCAACACCGTGCCGGCCATCGTCAATGCCCTGGGCGGACCAAAGCTGCCCGACATCTGTGACGCGAGCTACGCGAGCATGTTCACGGTCGTGCCGGCCCGCGACGGCAAGCCCGCGCAGGTGCTGCGTTCGAGCTATGGCAAGGCCGACGCCGTGGGCGCCGACCAGTGCCCGGGCATGACCGCGCGCTGAGTCGAACAAGGCAGCCATCGGTCCCGGGCCGGCCGTCAGTCACGGCGGCCCACCGGCCGTTGGTCCGTGTGCAGCGGCAGTCGGTCACGAGGCGCTGGTAGCGTCGGCACGGCGGCCGAGAATTGGGCGACCCTGGAGTCTCCCCGTTCTCCCGCCGTTCGCGCATGACCACGTCAGGCCCCTCCGCATCCCACGAGCAGCACGAGCCTGACGACGCGTCATCGGACATGGCACGCGTGCGGGCGGCCCTTGCCGGTCGCTACAGCGTGCGTGCGGTGCTCGGCGAAGGCGGCATGGGCACCGTGTATCTCGGGCATGACGACACCCTGCAGCGTGATGTGGCCATCAAGGTCATTCGCGCCGATCATCTGGGCGGGCGCGCCGCGCGCGAGCGATTCCTGCAGGAGGCGCGGGTGGTGGCCGCGCTGCGGCATCCCAACATCGTGTCGGTGTTTGCCGCGGGTGAAGCCGAAGGCATTCTCTGGTTCGCCATGGAGTATGTGGATGGCGAATCGCTGCGCGAGCTGATCACCCGCACGGGCCCGGTGCCGGTGGCGCGGGCGCTCGACATGGTGAGTGATCTCGCCGGCGCGCTCGAAGCGGCGCATCGCCGCGACGTCGTGCACCGCGATGTGAAGCCCGAGAACATTCTCGTGGAGCGCGAGACGGGACGCGTGCTGCTGGCCGACTTCGGTGTGGCGCGCGCGCTCGCGCAGCCCAGTCATCACACGGGCACGGGCTTCATCGTGGGTTCACCACGCTACATGAGCCCCGAGCAGATCGACGGCGTGGGCACACTCGACGGGCGCAGTGATCTCTATTCGCTGGCGCTCGTTGGCTACGAGCTCGTGACCGGCAAGCCCGTGGTGAAGGCCGCGCATCCGGCAGCCATGCTGGTGGAGCAACTCACGACCGCCGCGCCTCCCTTGCGTGATGCCCTGTTGGCGGATGGGCCCACGTCTGATCCCGACCCAAGTGCTACCGCACTGGCCGAGGCCTATGCCGACGCCATTGACGGGGCACTGGCCAAGGAGGTGCATGCCCGATGGCCGGACGCCCGCAGCATGCGCAAGGTGCTGCAGCGCGCTGTGGATTCACGCGAGTCCGACAGTATGGGTGCTGGTGACAGCGGCAGTGATCCGGTGAGTCAGCGTCTCCGCGGCATGCGGCGTGATGGCATGCACCGACGGCGCACCCGCACACGGCAGCTGCTGGCGGCGCTAGTCGTGGCCGTGCTCTGTACCACCGGCGCCGCCATGTGGTGGCGCAGTGCCTCGCCACCGGCGCGTGGCCTGCTGGTGCTGCCCTTCGATGTTCCCGCCGGTCAGGCCGATCTCGCCTGGTTGCGCGAGGGCGCGGTCAACATGCTCACACTCTCGCTCAGTCAGTGGAGGGATCTCGAGGTCACCGACTACGAGCGCACGCTCGACGTGCTGGCCGAGCGTCAGCTGAGCGACCTGCGCGTGAGTCTGTCGCAGGCACAGGACCTCGCCGCTGCCGTGCATGCCGGTGCCTTTGTACTCGGTCAGATTTCACCCGTTGGGGATTCTCTGGTAGTGGTCGCGCGGCACTATGCAGGCCGCCAGAGTACGCCGCGCACGGCGCAGGTCACACTCGCGCGTGGCGACGATCCGCGTCGTGCCTTCGATCAACTCGCCACCTCGCTGCTCGATTTGCCCAGTGGGTCCACGCCCGTCTCGCTCACGGCGGCCACCACCACCGATCTGGCGGCCTATCGTCGCTATCTCGATGGATTGCGCGCGCTGAACCGCTGGGAGCTGCTGCGAGCCGACTCGGCCTTCAGCGACGCGGTGGCGCTCGACAGCACCTTCGCCCTCGCGTGGTACAAGCGCGGGATCACGCGCGGCTGGAACGGTCTCACCGACTCCACACCGTCCAGCGCCGAGATTGCCGTACGCTACGCCGCGCGACTGCCACCGCGCGACCGCCACCTGGTGGAGGCGCATCGCTGGTTGTGGACCGCACTCACCGGCCGCGAGCAGTCGCAGAAGGACAGTGATTTCCGCGCGGCCATTGCCGCCTACAGCGAGGCCGTGGCCCTCGATTCCACTTCTGCCGATGCGTGGTACGGTCTCGCCGATGGCCAATGGCACTACGGCACACAGAACGCGTCGGGCTTCGCCTCGCTCATGACGAGCGCCAAGATGGGTTTCGAACGCGCGCTGCAGCTCGACCCATCGTTTCATCTCGCCTATTCCCATCTGGTCGAACTGCACCGACAGTTTGCGCAGCGTGCGACACGGTGGTACATGGTGGATGGACGAGTGCTCGCGGACAGCCAGCTCCCCGACACGGCGCGGCGCAGGGCGGCGCAACTGGCCAGTGCCCGGCAGCAGCTCAGCGTGGCCACACAATGGCGCAATGTCGATCCGCATGCGCTGTATGCATGGGCCGCAGTGGGCGAGGCGCTTGCCATGGTCGGGCGACCCGACTCGGCGGCCCTGGTCATGCGCGAGGCCGCGCGGCAACTGGGCGTGCCCGCGTCGGAGGGCATCGCGCTGCGGGCCAGTTTCTTCGACTTCCTGTCCGTGTCGCCATCGCGGAGCAGCGACAGTGCGCGCGCATACCTCGAGGCCAGCCTGTCGCAGGGGATGTCGTGGTCACCTGGAGCTCGTGGCAACAAGCACTGGGTCATGGG
>JACVCT010000402.1 GCA_016741895.1 Gemmatimonadaceae bacterium
CGCCAACACCATGCAGCGCGCCAACGTTCGCCTCAACTGGGGGCGGCAGTTGGACCGACCTTCAGCGCCCGCCACGCAGGCCACCCGCCTTGGTGTCGACTTCAGCTACAGCGATCTCGACATGCAAATCCCCGGATCACTCAATGACGCCGGCTGGCGCAACGAACCCTGGGCCGCGGACCCGCTCAATGTGACCGGGGCCTATGCCCGCCGCGAGCAGCGCTATCGCGCGGGCCTGCGGGCGTCGCAGGGACTGGGTGAGCGATTCGGCTCACTGGATGCGTTCGTCTTCGGCACGGCGCGCACCATCGACCATCCGATCTTTCGCGTGGTGGATCAGAACACGCATCGCGTGCAGGGCGGTCTGCGCCATGCCATCGGCTTCCGCGCCGGCAGCGGTGATCAGGCCATCACCACGCGTCTCAATACGGGACTCGATGTCGATCGCTGGTATGGAGACTCACGACAGTGGACCAACGTGGCAGGCCGTCAGGGTCGCAGCACGCCCTGCGTGAACGACCCGGTGCGCAACATCCGCTCCCTGCCCTGCACCAATCAGTACATCGTGCTGCCCAGCGTGGGCCTGTTCTCGTCGGCCGACATCACACGCGGCCGCGCGACGCTCACCGCCGGCGCCCGCTACGACCGGGTGAGCTACGACATCGACGACCGCATCCGCCCGTCGCAGTCGGTGCAGCAGAGCTTCGATCAGGTCTCGCCGCGTGTGGCACTGCGCTACGACCTGCGCCCCGGCACCAGTGTGTACACGAGTGTGGCCCGCGGCTTCGAGGTGCCCACCAACTCCGAGCTGACCGCCAGTCCCGACACGCTGCGCGGCATCAACACCGACCTGCAGCCGTCGTCGCTGGTGAACTACGAAATCGGTGCCAGGACCCTGCTCGCCAACCGTGTGCTCTTCGATGCGGCGCTCTATCGCACCAACGTGAACGGTGAGTTCCTCTCGCGCACGGTGGTCATCCCGGGCGTGCAGTTCCCGCGCACGATCTTCGAAAACGTGGGTCGCACGCGCCGCACCGGTCTCGAACTCAGCGCCACCACCCTGGTGGCGCCGTGGATGGACGTGGTCACGTCGTATACCTACGCGCGCTACGTCATGACACAGTTCACCGGCAGCGAGATCAATGCCCAGGGGCAGTCGGTGGCGGCCAACTATGCCGGCAAGCGCATTCCCGGCGTCCCGTCGCAGCGCGCGGCCGTGGAGCTGCGCCTCCGCCCCGCTTCGTCGCTTGGCATCACGCTGTGGGGCGAAGCACAGAGTGCCGTGTACGTGGACAACGCCAACACCGAGCGTGGCACGTTGTACACCCAGGTCACGCAGAGCGGTCGTCCACCGGCCATTGTACCGGTGAACTTTGGTGCCGCGCCGGGCTATGCACTGGCCCACGCGACACTGGCCTACAAGCTGCCCGAGTTGCGCGGCACACGCACCGGCGCCTCGCGCGCCGAAGTGTTCGTGAACGTGGAGAACATGTTGAATCGGCGATACGTGGCCGCCGTGGCCGCCAACAGCGGGAATGGCCGGTTCTTCTTCCCGGGCGCCGGCCGTGCGATCAATGCCGGACTCACGCTGTCCACGGGAGGGCGCTGAGCATGCAACCGCAGCGCATATCCCACCGCATGCGTCGTGCGTCACGAGTGCCTCTCGTCGCCGCAACGACAGCCGCAACGACAGCCGCAACGACAGCCGCAACGACAGCCGCAGTGCTCCTGGTCACCGCCTGCAGCGCGGAACGCCCCAACAACACGGCGACGGGCGACGGAAATGCGACCGCCGCATTGACAGTGGCCTTTGACAGTGCGCGCGCCATCTCCGCCATGACCGTGGTGGGGGCGGCGCCCATACTTGCCATCGCCCCGAGTGGTGAACGGGCCACGGCCTGGGTGTCGGCGCCGGAAGGCGGCACCGACGGACGTTTGCACGTGCTGGTCACCAGCGCAGCCGACACCCTGGGCATCACGCGCGAACTCCGCGACCCGCTGGGCCCCATCGAGCCGCACGGGGAAGCGCCACCCAAACTGGCCTGGGTACAGAGTGCGTCAGGTCCGCGCCCCCTCGACGCCCTCTACCTCGTGGCCCGCATCGGGCCCGCGCGGCGTTTTCCCCCCCG
>JACVCT010000403.1 GCA_016741895.1 Gemmatimonadaceae bacterium
CGCAAACATCATCCCCTGCACGCGCTCGTCTCCCCGCATCGCTCGCCTCTGGCTGAAGTCGCGCCATTATACAAAAACGCTGGCGTCGCACCAGAGGGGACGCCAGCTTTTTCAGCATCCTGCTAGCCAGTTTCCCGCGTCCCGTCTTAGTATCAAGGAGCTGCCGTCTGCCGAACGGCCGCGTGAGCGCTTGCGGGCGCTCGGGGCCCAGGCCCTGAGCACCACGGAGCTGCTCGCGTTGCTGTTCGGCTCGGGGCCGCGCGGGGCGTCCGCCTTGAGCTGCGCCCAGCAGGTGTTTGATCAGTGTGGGGGGTCGCTCGGGCGTCTTGCGGCCATGCCCTTTGCCTCGCTCACGCGGGCGCATGGCGTGGGTGAGGCGCGGGCGGCGGTGGTGCAGGCGGCGCTCGAACTCGGTCGACGCATGACGGGTGAGGCGCGCGAAGCTGGAATGCCACTGCGTGGGCCGCGTGATGTGGCGGCGGCCTATGCACCGCGGCTGCAGGATGCACCGGTGGAGGAATTCCACGTGGCCATCCTCGACGCGCAGCATCGGCTTGAGCGGGATGTGCTGGTCACGCGGGGTTTGCTCAACTCGTCGCTGGTGCATCCGCGCGAGGTCTTTCGCGAGGCCATTGCCGAGCGGGCGGCCGCGGTGATCCTGGTTCACAACCATCCCAGCGGTGATCCGACGCCGAGTGCAGAAGATCGCGCGGTGACGGAGCAGTTGGTGGCGGCCGGGCGCCTGCTCGACATCCCGGTGCATGATCACGTCATTGTCGGACGTGGTCGCTATGTCAGTTTTGCGGAGGCAGGCCTGTTGTGACGACGATCGCGCTGCACGAGATGATTCCGGGGTTCGGGCCGGGTGCCGATGGCGCCTATGATCGGCTCGACCACGACCTGCTCGTGCGCGCCTATCGGTTCTCCGACGTGGCCCATGCGGGGCAGGTGCGGCATTCCGGCGAGCCCTATGTCTCGCACTGCGTGGAAGTGGCGCGCATTCTGGCCGACCTGCAGCTCGACACCACCACCGTGGCCTGTGGTCTGCTGCATGACATCGTCGAGGACACCGACGTGTCCATCAGCGATGTGGAGCGGGAGTTCGGGGCCGAGGTGGCGCAGATCGTCGACGGTCTCACCAAGATCGCCAACCTCCCCATGTCGTCGCGGGAGGAGCGGCAGGTCGAGAACTATCGCAAGCTGCTGCTCTCCATTGCCAAGGATGCGCGCGTCATCCTCATCAAGCTGGCCGACCGTCTGCACAACATGCGCACGCTCGACTGGCTGGCTCCTGAAAAGCGGCGGCGCATTGCGCAGGAAACGCGCGACCTCTACGCCCCGCTGGCCCACCGCTTCGGTATGGCCAAGGTGCGTTGGGAGCTCGAGGACCTGTCGTTCAAACATCTCGAGCCTGAGGCCTACAAAACGCTGGCCAGGCTGGTGGCGGCCAAGCGCGGTGAGCGTGAGGCGCTCATCTCGCAGATGAAGGAGCCGCTCGAAAAGCGGCTGGCCGAAGCGGGCATTGCCGATGTGGAAGTCACGGGGCGTCCCAAGCACCTGTGGTCCATCTACAAGAAGATGCAGCAGCGGGACCGTCCCTACGAGGACATCTACGACCTGCTGGCCATTCGTGTCATCGTGCCCAATGTGCTCGAGTGCTATCACGCGCTGGGTGTCATTCACGATGGCTGGACGCCGGTGCAGGAGCGCATCAAGGACTACATCGCGCAGCCCAAGAGCAACGGCTATCAGTCGCTGCACACCACCGTGTTCGGGCCCGGTCGGCAGCTCTTCGAAATCCAGATTCGCACGCGCGACATGCACCGCACGGCCGACTACGGCATCGCGGCGCACTGGTTGTACAAGGAGAACACGCGCAACGCGGATGAACTGGACCGGCAGTTGGCCTGGTTCCGTCAGGTGCTCGAGCTGCAGCTCGATGCCGAGACACCGGGCGAGTTTCTCGAGTTCCTCAAGCTCGATCTGTATCAGGACGAGATCTTCGTCTTCACGCCCACGGGCGACGTCATCCAGTTGCCCAAGGGCGCCACGCCGCTGGACTTCGCCTTCGCGGTGCACTCG
>JACVCT010000404.1 GCA_016741895.1 Gemmatimonadaceae bacterium
CGGTAATCCCCGCCTCCGCCTCGGCAATCGCCCGCTTCTCATCGTCAAAGGCATTCTCGCTGCGCGACACGACCAGCGTGGCCACGCCGTTGCCAATGAGATTGGTGATGGCCCGCGCCTCGCTCATGAAGCGGTCCACACCGAGGAGCAGCGCCACGCCTTCCACCGGCACCGTGCGCGTGGCGGCCAGCGTGGACGCCAGCACGATAAAGCCCGATCCCGTCACGCCAGCCGCACCCTTGCTGGTGAGCATGAGAATGCCCAGCAGCGTCAGCTGCTCGCCCCACGACAGATCAATGCCATACACCTGCGCAATGAAGATCGCGGCCATGCTCAGGTAGATGCTCGTGCCATCGAGATTGAACGAATAGCCCGTGGGAATGACCAGCCCCACCACCGGTTTTGCGCAGCCGTAGCGCTCGAGTTTCTCCAGCATGCGCGGCAGTGCCGCCTCACTGCTGGACGTGCCCAGCACGAGCAGAATTTCCTCGCGGATGTAGCGCAGGAATCGCCAGAGCCGAAAGCCGTAGGCGCGGCAGATCAGCGCCAGCACCACAAAGATGAACACGGCCATGGTGAGATACACGTCGAGCATCAGGCGCCCGAGCGGCAGCAGCGTCTTGAGGCCAAACGCGCCCACCGTGTAGGCCATCGCGCCAAAGGCACCAATGGGCGCCACCTTCATCACGATGGCGACAATGCGAAAGAACACCACCTGCAGACGCACCAGCAGGTCCATCAGATCACGGCCCGCGTCGCCCACCGCCGTGAGTGCCACACCAAAGAGAATCGAGAAGAACACCACGGGCAGCAGTTCACCGCCGGCAAACGCCGCCACGATGTTGCTGGGCACGATGTGCAACAGAAACTCGAGTGTGCTCTGCTGCGCGCCGGCGCTGGTGTACTTGCTCACATCGCCGGTGGCCATCGACGAGATGTCGAGGCCTGCGCCAGGCTTGGTCACATTCACCACCACCAGACCAATGGCCAGGGCGAAGGTGGAGACGACTTCGAAGTAGAGCACGGCCTTGCCGCCCACCCGCCCCAGTTTGCGCAGATCGGCCATGCTGCCGATGCCATGCACAATGGTGAGGAAGATGATGGGCGTGATGACCATCTTCACCAGATTGATGAAGGTGTCACCAAGCGGCTTGAGTGCCTTGGCCGCGTCGGGAGCCACGACCCCCAGCGCCACGCCAAGCGAGACGGCCACCAGCACCTGAAACGTGAGATTGCGAACGAGGCGGGACAGCACGCGGGGAACGGTGGAGGGAGGCGGCGCAGCGATCGGGTCGCGCTGCTCGACCGCGCAACCTCGCGTGCCGCGCAGCCCCGCGCGAGGGGGCAGGCGAGACGTGCTCGGGTCCCGGACCGTTGGGATTCGTGCGGCCTGTGCGTAGCATTCGCGGCATGACGCGCGTGTACGACCCGGCCTGGTGGCTGCCCGACCCCCATTCGGCCACGCTCTGGGGGCGATTGGGCCGACGGGAACCCCGACTGGGCAGCAGCGCACTCCCCGTCACGCGCGAACACTGGGATACCCCCGACGGCGACTTCGTCGAGCTGGTGCGTCTGGCGCCAAGAGGACCGGCCGCTGGCCAGGCCCACGCATCACCCGAGGACCAGCCGCGGCTGCTGGTCCTCCACGGCCTCGAGGGCGGCACCCACTCGCATTACGTCCGCGCCCTGTTCCGCGAAGCCAGCACACGCGGCTGGGCTGCGGAGCTGCTGCTGTTCCGCAGCTGTGGTTCGGCCCCCAACCGCCTGCCGCGCTCCTACCACTCCGGCGATACCGGCGACGCCCGCCTCGTGCTCGAGCGACTCCGGCAGCGCCATCCCACGGCCCCACTTGGGGTGGTAGGTGTGTCGCTGGGCGGCAACGTGCTCTGCAAGCTGTTGGGCGAACTCGGACCGGCAGCGACTGAGCTGATGGACGGCGCGGTCGCCATGTCCGTGCCCTTCGATCTGGCGCGCGCGTCGCGACAGATTGGTAGCGGTTTCGGGGCAGTATACGAGCAGTTCTTCCTCAAATCGCTCATACCCAAGGCGAAAGACAAGCTCGAGCGCCACGCCGAGCTGCAG
>JACVCT010000405.1 GCA_016741895.1 Gemmatimonadaceae bacterium
CCCGCACCCCAACCCCGGCCGTGTAGCCCGTGGGCCCGGGCCTCGTTGCCCTGCCGACGCGCGGCCCGCCCGCGGGCGCCCCCACGCCGTCCTCACGCAATGGTGGCGAGGGCGGGCCCTCGGCACGGGGCGCCGCGGGTGGCACGGCCATTCGTGTGCAGGCGCCACGCGCACAGCTGGTGCTCTGGCGTCCGCCGTTTGGCGCCAACGACACCACGGTGCTCTATCAGGGCGGCCCGCAGCTCAGCAACGCCCTGTACTCGGTGGACAGCACGACGCTCTTTGTGAGCGACAGCGGCGCGGTCATCGCGGTGCGCGTGGGCAATCCGGCCGAGCGCTACAATCTCGGGCGCAACGTGCGCCTGCCGGCCACGGGCGGTGGGTTTGGCGGCGGGCCCGGTGGCGGATTTGGCGGCGGTGCCAATGCCACGTCGGATTCCACCGCGGGCACCCTGCTCTCGCGTCGTGTGGGGAACGCCACGTACATCCTGCTGTCGGGCGATGGCAAACAGGTGGCACTGAGCGGCACGCGGGCACCGGGCGCCAACTGGCACCAGCAGGCGCCGCGTCCGTGGGTTGACCGACTGGAGCTTGCCTCGCGCAATCGCACGCGCGTGATGGACAGTCCGTCCGACATGTTCGAGGACTTCGTGGCCGCGCTTGACCGTGATGTGTCGCGCTTCCTGGTGACACGCGAATCGCGCACCGTACTGCCCGATGTGTGGTTGCGTACGGCGGGCAGCAGCGACGCGAAGCAACTGACCCGGAACATCGATGTCGGACCCGAGGTCAGCGGCGCGCTGTCCAGGCGTTTTCAGGTGACTCGCCCGCGCGACGGCACGAAGTTCTGGGTGGACGTGCTGCTGCCGCGTGACTGGAAGCCGGGCAACCGGCTGCCGGGCATCATCTGGTTCTATCCGCGCGAATTCACGAGTGCGAGCGACTACGAGCGCACGAAGTGGAGTACCAACATCAATGCCTTCCCGGTCGTCCCGTCGGCCCGTCCGGCGTCGAGCATGCAGATGTGGGTGTCGCAGGGCTATGCCTTCATCCAGCCCGACATCCCCATCTATGGTGACGCGGGTCGCATGAACGACAACTACACGCGTGACCTCAAGGAGAATCTCGACGCGGTGCTCGACGCCGTGGTCGACTCGGGCTTCGTGGATCGCGACAGGATGGGATTGGGTGGCCACAGCTACGGCGCGTTCAGCACCGTGAACGCCATGTCGCTCATGCCCAACTTCAAGGCCGGCATTGCCGGCGACGGCATGTACAACCGCACGCTCACGCCGTTCGGTTTCCAGAGCGAGCGTCGCAATTTCTTCCAGGCGCAGGCCACCTACCTCGACATGTCGCCCTTCCTGCGCGCGGACAAGATCGCGGGTGCGCTGCTGCTCTATCATGCCTGGGAAGACCAGAATCAGGGCACGGCCCCGATGTCCTCCACACGGCTCTTCGCCGCGCTGCAGGGTCTGGGCAAGCCGGCCTCGCTGTACATGTACCCGTACGAGGATCACAGCGTGGCCACCTACGCCAGTGATCTCGATCTCTGGGCGCGCTGGGTGGCGTGGATGGACGTCCACGTGAAGCAGGGGGGCAAGGTGGAGCCGGTGCGGGCGGTGGTGCCGTAGCGCCCCACGGAACCCACAACACGGAACTCAAGCTCAAGACCCGGAACTGATCAGTTTCTGGTTTTGCGTTCGGGTAGCGGGTTGTGAGTTGTGTTTACTTTCGAGTATGTCCGATAACATCCCCGCCTTCCGCCCGGTCCCGCGCACCGGCGTCATTTACGTCATGGACCGCGCCCGTGAGCACGGCTACACGCCGGGTGCCGCGGACTGGTGCAACCTCGGTCAGGGTCAGCCCGAGACGGGTCCGCTGCCGGGCTCACCGGCGCGGCCGGCCGACGTGCGCATTGATCCGGACGACTACGAGTATGCGCCGGTCGGTGGGTAATCCCCCCTGAAAAGAGCGGTCGCCAAAAGTGGACTTTTCTCGTACACTGATCCGAGGAGGTTCCCATGAAGACATCGCGGTTTACCGATAGCCAGATCATCGCGGTCCTGAAGGAGGCGGA
>JACVCT010000058.1 GCA_016741895.1 Gemmatimonadaceae bacterium
GCGCTGCGCCATGCGCTGTGTCGCGTCGGGCGCAATGCTGGACAGATCGATGACCAGATGCTGCGGGCCAAGCACCGCGGCCAATCCGTCCACACCAAAGACCACTTCCTCCACGGCCGTCGTGTCCGTGAGGCAGAGACAAACCAGCGCGGCGTCACGCGCCGCGTCACGCGCGCTCGCGGCCGTCTGCGCTCCCGCGTCCAGCAGCGGCGCCAGCTTGTCGCGTGTGCGGTTCCACACCACCACCTGGCGGCCGCACTCGAGCAGGCGCTCCACCATGGGTGTGCCGATGAGACCGGTGCCGATGAAGGCAATGCGGGTCGCGTCAGCCATTGAGATGCAGCCCGTTGTCGATGCGGATGATCTCGCCGGTGATGCCGACGGGCCCGTCGATCAGGAACAGCGTAAGGTCGGCCACCTCGTCCGGTACGAGCAGACGCTTGAGCGGCTGTGTTTCGAGATAGCGTGCTTCCACCGCGGCCAGCGCCTCCGGATCGAGCACACGACTGGGCAGCCCACCCGCCACATAGCCCGGTGCCACGGCATTCACGCGAATGTGCGGCGCGAGAGCGCGGGCCATGGAGAGCGTGAGACTGATGACCGCGCCCTTGCTGGCGGCGTAGGCCGCCGACGAGCCCACGCCGGAAAGGCCCGCGATGGACGAGTAGTTCACGATCGCGCCGCGTCCGCTGCGCTCGAGCGCGCCGCGGCAGGCGCGAATCATGTGAAAGGTGCCCATCACGTTCACATCGTTGGTGCGGGTGAACTCGCTGGACGGCAGCGCCTCCAGGTCGTGATGCGGAATGAATCGCGTCACGCCGGCGCAGTTCACCAACCCATCAATGCGCCCATACGCTGCCTCGAGTTCTGCCGCGGCAGCGCGACAGGCCGCGTCGTCCGTGACATCCAGTGGCAGCACGAGGGCCTCGCTGCCCAGCGCGCGGCAGGCGGCCGCAACCTGCTCAGCGTCGGACACGGTGGCCGGCAGCGTGGCCACTCCCACGCGCCATCCACGACCGGCAAAGGCGCGGGCACAGGCGGCGCCGATGCCCGTGGCGGCCCCGGTGATGAGTACAACAGGAGACGTCGAAACAGCGGTCATGGCAGCAAGCGAAAAGACGAGGTCAGGGAAGACGCGTCAGCACAAAGTCCCAGGCGCGCGAGGCGCCCAGGTGCATGGCCGTCACGCGACCGCGACGATCACGGGTGAACCACACGGCTTCGCCGGGGCTGGCAAACGCATCGCGGAATGTGGGCGTGAGCATGCGTTCCACGCCGGCACGCGGGCTCATGATCAGGCGATCGCCACGCACGCTCACCGTGAACGTGCTGCCGATTTCGTCGCTGTGATAGCGACCAGCCAGTGACGCGAGTTCCGTGGCGGTCGGCGTCCAGGGCTGTTCGGCCCGATGTCGCCACACCACCGAATCACCATCACTGGTGACGAAGCGCAGCGTCGGTGTGCGTCCATCGCTGTCCATGGACGGCCGCACGCGCAGGTTGCCCGCCTGCAGCGTTCCGTCGGCCAGCGCGCGCAGCGGCGTCTCACCGAGTCGCAGCACCCCGCGAATCGTGTCCAGTCGTGTGACGCTGTGCCAGCGCGTGTCCTCGTAGAGTCCGCGCCAGCGAAGCAGCGCCGGCACGTCGAGTGGCAGCGTGTCGGGTGCCGAGGTTCGCGGCAGTTCGGGATAAAGCGCGTCCACCAGCGCGTGTGTGTAGGCGGTGGCCGAGGCGCCGGCTGCGTTGCACAGCACGGCAATGGACAGGTTGTTCAGCTCGGGATAGCGCGCGAGATAGGTGCTGTATCCGGCGGTGGAACCCGAATGTCCGATTTCGGTGGTGCCGCGGTAGCGCTCAACGGTCAGACCCAGCGCATAGGCAATCTCGAGTCCGTTGTTGAGCCGCATGCGACGCGTGAGTGAATCGGTAACGGCGGAGCCGAGGGCCTTCGTGGTCAGCGCTTCGTTCCAGCGCAGCCAGTCGCCCACCGTGGTCCACAGGCCCCCGGCGGCGATGATGTGATCGAAGGGCATGTCGAGGCGCCAGTCATTCCCCACTCGGCGATAGGCCTGCGCCAATCCCGGCATCACGCGGGTGTAGTCGTCGCGCCAGGCGGTGTGCTGCATGCCCAGCGGTTCGAAGATGCGCCTGCGGGTGAAATCGCTGAACGACTGACCGGCCACGCGCTCCACCAAAGTGCGCAGCAGCAGGAAGCCCGAGTTGGTATACGAGTAGTGCGCGCCCACCGGATAGTTGAGCGCGCGCTGTGCGGTGATGAGCGCGAACACGTCGGGCTGGGTGTGCACCCGCGTCCCACGCGGCCAGCCCTGCCAGGCCACGAGGTTGCTCCATTCCCTGAGACCGCTCGTGTGCGTGAGCAGGTGGCGCACGGTGATGGGGCGGTCGTACACCGGCAGCTCGGGCAGCCAGGTGCGCGCGTCGGCGTCCAGCGAGAGCTTGCCGTCGGCAGCCAGCAGCAGCACCGCCGTGGCCGTGAACTGCTTGGCCACCGACCCCGACTCGAGCACGGTGGCCGGTGTGATGGCGCGTGCGCCCGCCAGATCGGCCATGCCGTAGCCACGTTCGAGCAGCACCGTGCCGCCGCGCGCCACACCCACGGCACATCCTGGGCTGGTCGTGGAGTTCCACGACGCGAAGATGCGGTCGCTGGCCGCCACGAGGTCTGACGGTGGCAGCGTCATGCGCGGCAGCACACCGGGCAATGCGCGACTCGTCGCGGCTTGCACTGACGTGCGCTGTCCGGACGCGTCCTGTGAGTGAACAACCCGCGCGTGGGCAAGGAGTGCCACAGCCCAGAAGGCCAGCGTGGCCGACTGCACACGCGAGGACCAACCGTACCGCGGGGCGAGGAGAGTGCGGGTGGTGTAGAGCATGCGCGAATGTACCGCCTCGTCGCGCCGCCGCCACCTCGCGGAGCCGCTAATCCGGACGTCGCATGACCGCGTCCACAACGGCCGAGCGCCCAACGTGCTTGCGGCCCTCATTGAGGATCGGTTCGTGTTCGATGAGGTGCAGGATCTCCCAATCTGCAAACCATGCGCGCAGCAGATCCTCGGTCCACAGCTGGGCCGGGTTCGAGGGGCCGCCAGTCTGATACTGCAGCTGTCGTGGTGAGTACCCCTCAAGGAACACCAGACCACCGGCGCGCGTCGCCCGCTTCATGCCGGCAATGATCTGCGCCTGTTCTGCCGGCTGGCCGAATTGAAAGAAAATGCCGGCCACCACATCGAATTCGGCCTCCGGCCAATCCCAGGTCAGCAGATCGGCCTCCTCGATCTGCACCGTCACGCCGCGCGTCGTCGCCAGACGTCTGGCCTTGGCGATGGCGTTCGGCGCCACCTCCACCGCATGCACCTCGAGCCCCTGCTCGGCGAGCCACACCCCGTTCCGACCTTCGCCGTCGGCGACAGCCAGCGCACGCTGGCCGGGCCGCAACCGGTGTGCCTGGGTCGCCAGAAAGGCGTTGGGAGCCGTGCCGAAGATGTACTCCGGGGTGTCAAATCGCGCGTTCCAGAACTCACTCATGATGCAGTAATTTACTCCCATGCCCATCTACGTCTACGAAACGATTCCCGCTGCGCCCGACGAGCCCGTCGAGCGCTTCGAACTGCGGCAGTCCATGGCCGATGCGCCGCTCACCCAGCATCCCGAACGGCCGGTTCCTGTACGACGCGTGTTGAGTGGTGGGCTGGTGACGTTCATGCCGAACAGTGCCGACGCCTGCGCCGCACCTGGTGCTGCGCGTGGGGCCGCGCCGATGGGCGGCTGCGGCGCCGGCAACTGCTGCATGCACTGACCACGCAGATGCCGGCCAAGAAGAAGATCCCCAAGTCGGCGCCCTACGAGAAGGGCGCCTGGGCGCACGTGTTCGCACCGCGCAGCAAGGGTGAACGGCGCTACTGGCTCATCAAGTCCGAGCCCGACGTGTTCTCGTACGACGACCTGGTGGCGGCGCCTAGGCAGACCACCTGCTGGGACAGTGTGCGCAACAGCGGCGCGCGCAATTTCCTGCGCGACGGCATGAAGAAGGGCGATCGCGCGTTCTACTACCATTCGAACGCCGAACCGTCGGCCATTGTGGGCGTCTGCGAAATCGTGAAGGAAGGCTATCCGGATCACACGGCCTTCGATGCCTCGCACGACTACTTTGATCCGGACTCCGATCCCTCACACCCCACCTGGTTCATGGTCGATGTGAAGGCGGTTGCCAAGTTCAAGACGCCCGTCACGCTGCCCGACATCAAGGCGGATCCGGCGCTCGCCAACATGGCACTTATCAAGGTGAGTCGCCTGTCGGTGGTGCCCGTCAGCGCCGCCGAGTGGGCGCACATCTGCGCACTCGGCGGCGTGACGCCCTGAATGCCGATGTCTGACTTTGGTCAGACATCGGCCGTCAGCTGGCCCGTGTCCCCTTGATCTCCGAGGGGGCCGGTGTCTCGCTAACAAAGGGCATCTCGCGCAGCATGCTTCCGCTGAGCTGATCGCCGCTCGCGTTCAGCGTCCAGGTGACCGTGATTTCACGCGTCATCTCTTCGCCATTCAGGTTCATGCGGACGGTCTGCTTTTGCACGAACTCGGCGCCGCGCGCCGACGCCTTGCCGCTCAGCGTGATGGCGCTGGCCGGCAGGGGCCGTCCATCACTGCGCTTGGTGACCTGGATGGTGGCGAGCAGCGAATCGCCACGGGTCTCGATGGTGATGACACCATTGGCCATGACGGGGGTCACGACCTCGTTCTCCACCACGCGCCCCAATTCCCATTCGGCGTTCCACTTGCCGAGGAGTGCGGTGGTGGAGGGAGCGGCCTGGGCCGCAGCGGAGATCGTGTATAACGCCGACGCGGCGGCGATGAGCAGAATGCGTCGCATGATGGGCTGAAGCGAAAGGTGACACAGGGCCATGAACTGCGTGGCCGGGATATGACTGTGTCACCAGCCTTGAACCCGAGGGTTGCCTGTCGGGCGCGTGCCCGGCGCCGGGACCCCGCGTTCAGCGTCGGCGACGCGCCCGCAGGTACTGGTCGGGCCAGGGGCCGTCCACGCCGAGCTGGTGGGCGGCCTCGAGCGGCCAGCGCGGATTGCGCAGCAGCTCGCGCGCCAGCAGCACCAGGTCCGCGTCGCCATCGCGCACAATCTGCTCGGCCTCCTGCGGTTCGGTGATGAGTCCGACCGCCGCCGTGGGCAGCGCCGCTTCGGCCCGCACCCGGCGTGCGAAGGGCACCTGATACAGGGGTTTGACGTCGATCTGTTGGGCCGCGGTGAGACCGCCCGATGAGACATCGATGCAATCGACACCCAGCGCGGAAAGCTCCCGGCTCAGCGTCACACTGTCCTCGATGTTCCAGCCGCCTTCGGCCCAATCGGTGGCCGAGAGGCGCACGATGACGGGGAGATCGTAGGGCCACACCGCGCGCACCGCGCGCGCCACCTCGAGCGTGAGCCGCATGCGATGCGTCAGCGATCCGCCCCACGCATCGTTTCGCGAGTTCGCGAGTGGCGAGAGGAACTGGTGCAGCAGATAGCCATGCGCCGCGTGGACCTCCGCCACCACGAAGCCCGCGTCGAGCGCCCGGCGTGCGGCGGTGGCAAAGGCCTCGATCACGCGGGCAATGTCTGCCTCCGTCATGGCGCGTGGCTGCGGATAGCTGGCGCTGTATGCCACGTCATCGGGACCCACCACCTGCCAGCCACCGTCTTCAGGGGGCACGACACCCTGACCTTCCCAGGGGCGCTTCGTGCTGGCCTTGCGCCCGGCGTGCGCCAGTTGAATGCCGGGCACCGCGCCCTGTGCCCGAACAAAGTCGGTGATGCGACGCAGCATGGGCACGTGCGCGTCCTGCCAGATGCCCAGATCATGTGGCGAGATCCGCCCCTCGGGCAGCACGGCCGTGGCCTCGGAGATCACGAGACCCGCGCCCCCGGTGGCAAAGCCGCCCAGGTGCACCAGATGCCAGTCCGTCGCAAATCCATCGACGCTGGAGTACTGACACATGGGCGAGACACCGATGCGATTGCGCAGGGTGACGGCACGCAGGGTGAACGGCGAGAACAGAGCGGACATGACGGGCCACCGGGAACGAACGGGTCGATCCCTGCACTCGGGTGGCAGGGATGCATTGCACAAATATGGCCGGCCCTGCAGCATCAACGACACCACCGCCCCTCGCCGCTCTCGCACCAGCCATGACCGACCACTCTCCGATTCTCGCCGGTATCGCGTTTGTCACGCTGGTGGTGGCACTGACGGCGTTCGGCCGGCGATTGCCGGTGCCGCCACCAGTGCTGCAGGTGCTCGCGGGCCTCGGCCTCGCGGCGCTGCCCGGTGTCACGGTGCCCACGCTGCAGCCCGATCTGGTGTTCTTCGTGTTCCTGCCGCCCATTCTCTGGGCGGCGGCGTTTTTCACCTCGCTTCGCGAGTTCAAGGCCAATCGGCGCCCGATTGGTCTGCTGGCCATCGGCCTTGTGGTGGTCACCACCGTCAGCGTGGCCTTTGTGGCGCGCTGGCTCTTTTCCGACATGCCCTGGGCCGTGGCGGTGGCCCTTGGTGCCATTGTGTCGCCGCCCGATGCCGTGGCCGCCGCCGCCGTGGTGTCGCGCCTGCCCGTGCCGCGGCGGGTGATCGTGATTCTCGAGGGCGAGAGCCTCGTCAATGATGCCTCGGCGCTTGTGCTCTACCGCACCGCCGTGGCGGCGGCCGTCACGGGCGTGTTCAGCATCGCCGAGTCGATGGTGCGCTTTTTTCTCGACGCCGGCGTCGGTGTGCTCATCGGCCTGGCCACGGGTTGGCTGCTCATTCAGGCCGCGCGGCGTACGCGCGACGAGATGGCCGAAGTGCTGCTCACGCTGGCTGGCCCTTACGTGGCCTGGCTGGTGGCGGAGGAACTCCACGTATCGGCGGTGCTGGCCTGCGTGGCCGGCGGTTTGTACACGCGTCAGTATCTGTCGACCGCGGTAGGGCCTCGCTCGCGTGTTCAGGCGCGGGCCGTGTGGGACCTGCTCGTGTTTGCGTTGAACGCCATGATCTTTGTGCTGCTCGGCATGCAGTTCACGGCGCTGCTGCGCTCGACGACGCTGGCGACCCTGCCGTCGCTGCTCTACCCGGGGCTGATCATCAGCCTGGTGTTGGTGGCCGTACGCCTCGTGTGGGTACCGGTGGCTACCTGGTGCCCACGCTTTCTGTCGCCGGCCATCGCGCGCAACGAACCCGTTCCCTCGGCCAAGGCCGTGTCACTGGTGGCCTGGACCAGCATGCGCGGTATCGTGTCGCTTGCCACCGCGCTGGCCCTGCCGCTGACGCTGGCCGATGGCTCGCCGTTTCCGTACCGTCAGGAACTGCTCTACATCACCATGACGGCGATTCTGTTCACGCTGGTGGTACAGGGCTGCACACTGGCGCCGCTCATTCGCTGGTTCCGTTTTGCGCCGGAAACCCATCACCTGCACGAGGAGCGCCTGGCGCGGTTGGAAGCCGCGCGCCGCGCGCAGGACGAGCTCGAGGATGCCGTGCGCGACGGCACGGTGTCGGCGGAGGACGCGAGCTGGTTGCGCGCGGAACTGCGCGAACGGGTGGAACGCTCACACGCCACGGGCACGCATGGCGATGCGGCCGGCCGGGCCAGATCCCGCGACGCGTTGCGCACGCGCATGCGCGAAGCGGAGCGGCGCCTGCTGCTGCGGCTGCGCAACGAGGGCGCCATCTCCGATGAGGTGCTGCGCACGCTGGAAGAAGAACTGGATCTCGACGCCATGCGCGGGCACACGCACGCGCACTGATGCCCCCGCGGCCCCGATGTTCAGGGAACCATGGGGCCTTCCGCAGCGGGGGCGATGCGCGTGCTGCCCTCCGGCAGACGATCCAGTCGGCTCAGGCGCTCCACATCGATGGCCAGTGCCTCGTCCATGGACTCGATGAAAATGCTGGCAAAACGCGCATCCCAGGTGACGTCCTCCCAGGTGTAGGAGTGGCGCACGGAGATGCGGGTGGAGAAGGTCTCCTCATGCGCCGTGACGAGGATGAGTATCTCCGCATCACCGTCGCGCAGCCGTTCCGGGGTCACGCCGCGCAGCGGACTGTCGGCGGTGATGGGATGCACCACCGTCCAGTGCAGCGGGAAAAAGGCCACGTCATCCCGCTCGAGCGTCAGGCGGTGGAAGTTCCGCTCGCGCACGCCGTCAATGGTCTCGAGCCAGGTCAGATAGACGGCCGCGTTCACGCTGGTCAGTTCGCTGATGGACTCGTTGACGAAGCGGAACATCAGGCCCCGGCCTCCCTCGTACGGCGCAATGATGACCGAGTCGCTGAACCGCAGTTCCGCGCGTGGGCGGGTGAGTCGCGCAATGACGAGACCGGCGATGACCATGCCGACGAGTGGACCGAGCAATGCCTGCACCACGGTGAGCGACTGCGCGACCGCCCCCACCGCATGCATGCCGTCCACACCGGTGGTGGTGAACACGCTCACGCTGTAGACAAAAGCAGCCAGGAAGGGATCGTCGAGGCCAAGCGTGCTGCTGCCCGCCAGCGCGTCCGGGCCCAGCGAACGGTAGGCCAGCGCGAAGAGGCCGTTCACCAGCAGAACGCCGCCCACGGTCCAGATCAGGAAGTCCCGCCACGATGTGTTCAGCGCCGCGAGGTAGGCGCGACCGGTGCGGGCGCCGCGCAGTCCCAGCTTGCGAGCGGTGGGTTGCCCACTGCGCGTGAGGAAGCGTCCCCGTGCGTTGTTGGCCACCACGCGCCCGAAGCCAAGATCACTTTCCTCGGCGGATGTGGTGGCGAAGGAGCCGCGGTCGCGGGACGCGCCGGGGTCGGACGGGGACGGCAGGGTCATGTGCGGAGCAGCGGAGTCGCGTGGGCAGAGGGCCGTTGGTCCCAACCGGGCGGCAGGGTCAGGCCCTTCACGCTATACTCGGGGCATGACCATTCGAACGGAAGAGGAGCTCGCCGGGATGCGGCGTGTGGGGAAGCTGGTGGCACAGACCCTGGACGCAATGGCCGCGGCCGTTGCGCCTGGTGTCACCACTGCCGCCCTCGACGCCGTGGCCCGAGAACTGGCCACGGCGCAGGGGGCGCGGTCGGCGCCTCAGCTCACGTATGATTTCCCCGGGTTCACCTGCATCAGCGTGAATGACGAGATCGTGCACGGCATTCCGGGGCCGCGGGTGTTACGGTCCGGTGACCTCGTCACGCTCGATGTGACGCTGGAGCTGGACGGCTACATGGCCGACAGTGCGCGCACGGTGGCGGTGGGCACACCACCCAAGGGGGCCGCGCAATTGCTGCGCACGGCGCGCGAGGCGCTCGACGCCGGGGTGGCCGCGGCGCGGCCGGGGCGCCGGGTGCGGGATGTGGGCGCTGCCATTGACCGCTGTGTGCGCAGCCACGGGGGGCGGGTGTTCCGTGAACTCGCCGGTCACGGCATCGGCCGCGCCCTGCATGAAGAACCGTCGGTGCCCAACTGGGATGATCCCGAGGCAGACATGGTGCTGCACGAGGGACTCGTGCTGGCCGTGGAGCCCATGCTGGCGGCCCGCGTGGCCCGCGTCGTGGAGGACGACGACGGCTGGACCTACCGCACGCACAATGGCGCGCTGGCCGTGCATCAGGAACACACCATCGTGGTGCGCGCCGCCGGCGCGGAGATTCTCACCCTCGACTGAGCGGGTTCATGCATCGACGGGATTTTGTGCAGCAGGCCTTGCTGGGGAGCGCGGCGCTCGCAGCCTGGCCGCGTACCGGACTCCTGCGGCCGGATGGCGCGTTCATCCATCAGACGCTGCGCGTCAATGGCGAGCGTCTCAATGGCTGGCTCACGGCCTTCGATCGGGTGGGGCGCACCGCCACCGGCATCAACCGCGTGGCGTATTCGCCGGCCGATCTCGAAGGACGGGCCTTCACCCTCGATCTCTTTCGGCAGAGCGGGCTCACGCCGCGCATCGATGCCGCCGGCAACATTGTCGCGCGTGTGCCGGGCACACGCGCCGACGCCAAACCCATCGTGATCGGCTCGCACATCGACTCGGTCACCGACGGCGGCAACTTCGACGGCCCGGTGGGATCGTTTGCCGCCATCGAGGTGGCGCGGACCCTGGCTGAAAGCCAGCGGCGGCTCGTGCATCCCCTCGAGGTCGTGGTGTGGCAGAACGAAGAGGGGGGCACCTACGGCAGCCGCTGCTGGGCCGGCCTCGTGTCGGAGGCGGATCTCGACAAGGTCGCACGCAGCGGCAAGACCATTCGCGAGGGCATTGGGCTCATCGGTGGCAATGTGGCGCAGCTGGCCTCCGTACACCGCGAGGCCGGCAGTGTGCACTGCTATCTCGAGTTGCACATCGAACAGGGCGGCCTGCTGGAGAAGGCCGGTCTGCAGATTGGCGTGGTGCAGGGCATCGTGGGACTGCGCTGGTTCGAGATCACCATCACCGGCTTTGCCAACCACGCCGGCGCCACACCCATGGATCAGCGGCAGGACGCCATGCTGGCCGCGGCACGGTTCACGGTGGCGGTGAATGACGCCGTCCGGCGCGTGCCCGGACGGCAGGTGGCCACGGTCGGGCGTGTCAACGTGACGCCCAACACCACCAATGTCATTCCCGGGCAGGTGGTGCTCACGGTGGATCTGCGCGACATCGAACAGCGCACCATCGAACAGTTCACACAGACGTTTGAACAGCTCGGTCGCGACATCGGTGCGGCCACCGGCACGCAGTTCCGCTTCTCGCGCCTCACGGACAGCAAGCCGGCCCTCGCCGATGCGCGGGTCATGGACCTCGTGCAGGGCGCCGCCACCACGCTCGGCTTCACGCAGCAGCGCATGCCCAGCGGCGCCGGGCACGATGCGCAGGAGATGGCGCATCTCGGCCCCATGGGCATGATCTTCATTCCCAGCGTGGGCGGCATCAGTCATTCCCCGCGCGAGTTTTCGCACGCCGCCGACATCACCAATGGCGCCAATGTGCTGCTTCAGGCGGTGTTGGCCGCCGATCGCGCGCTCGACTGAATACGATGGCCGGCCTGCACCTCGTCACCGGTGACGCACCGGCGGCGCTGCTCGCGCATCTCGACGAACACCTGCGAGACCGTCCGCTCTCGCCGTTTGACGACGAGACCATCATCGTGCAGAGTCTTGGCATGGAACGCTGGGTGCGTCAGCAGCTGGCGAAACGCCGGGGCTGCGCGGCCAGCCTGGCCATGCCCTTTCCGGCGGGCTTCTGTCGCTCGCTGGCTGAGGCCCTGCAGCGCGATGCGGCGTTTGCGGGGCACAGGCCCCAGCCTCTCGACACCCGATTTGAAGAAGCGGCCCTCACCTGGCGTCTGTACGCGGCGCTGGGCGACCCCGCGCTGCTGACGCACGCCGCCTGCGGTCCGCTGCGCGCGTACCTAGAGGACGCTGACGAGCGCAAACGCTTTGGTCTCGCCCGCAGCATCACGGCGCGCTTCGACGAGTACCGGCTGTATCGTCCCGATGTAATGCTGGCCTGGGAAGACGGGCGGCTGACCACGACGTCGCCGGCCGAAGCCTGGCAGGCGGCGCTCTGGGCGCATCTCCTGCGCGGAGAACGCCCCATGCACTTTGCGCGCTGGTTCACGGACACGATTGCCCGGCTCGAGCAGACCGAAGTCGCGCCCGCTGGTCTGCCGCCGCGTGTGGTGGTGTTTGGCGTGTCCACCCTGCCGCCCGTGTTCGTGCGCCTGCTCAAAGCGGTGGCCCGCTTCGTGCCGGTGCATGTCGCGGTGTTGTCGCCGGGCGTGGACAGTTGGCGCGAGCATCGCACACGACATCCGCTGACCGCGCGTTTTGCGGCTGCGTCCCGTGAGTTGCTGCAGGATCTCGCGGCACCCACACCGGGTGTGCCCATCGACCTGCGGCAAACGCACGTGTCGGTGATGGACACGGCGCGCGCGCCCGCCCAGACCAGCAGTCTGCTGCACCAGCTCCAGCACGCCCTCCGTGCCGGCCTGCATGAGACCCCGCCCACGCGGCTCACGCCAGGCGATCGCTCGCTCACCGTGCAGGATTGTCACTCGCCACTTCGTGAGCTCGAAGTGCTGCGCGATCAGCTGCTCGATGCCTTCGCGGCCGACCCGACGCTCAGGCCGCACGATGTGCTGATCATGGTGCCTGACGTGGAGACCTACGCGCCCTTGGCCGAGGCCATCTTCGCCAACGAACACGACGGGCTGGCGCGCATTCCGTTCCGCGTGGCGGACCGGGCGCTCTCCCGCGAAGTGGCGCCGGCCCGTGCGCTGCGGGAGTGGCTGGATCTGGTCACGGCCCGCGGCACGGCCAGCGAACTGCTCAACCTGCTGTTCATACCACCCGTACGTCGCGCCGCGGCTGTGTCGGGTGCGCAACTCGATCGCATTGCCGGCTGGGTCCGTCAGGCCGGCATCCGCTGGGGCGAAGACGGCGCGGCGCGTGCGGCCGAGTACGACCTGCCCGCCGTGAACGACCACACCTGGCAGCAGGGTCTCGATCGCCTGCTGGTGGGCTACGCGGTCGGGAATGTGGCTGAGGTCCTCGATGGCGTGCGGCCGGTGGGCGGCGACACCTCGGGTGACACGGTGTTGCTGGGCAACTTCGTGGAGTGGGTGGAACAGGTCTTTGCGTGGCGCTACCGCTGCAGGACGGTGCAGTCGCTGCGCGAATGGTCCGACACCTTGCAGGCCCTGCTGTCGTGGCTGGTCAAGCCGGAGAGCGACGACGAGCGTCAGGCGCTGGACGAATTGCGGCGCAGCATGACCACGCTGTCCGAGGCGGCGCAGCATGTCGGCGATCTGCCCGTGCCGTTCGAGATCGTGCGCGAATGGTTGCGCGCCGGTCTCGAGGACGGTGAGCAGGCCAGCGGTTTCCTCACGGGCGGCATGACGCTCTGCGCCATGAAGCCCATGCGCGCGGTGCCCCACCGGATCATCGCCATGCTGGGCCTCAGTGACGACGCCTTCCCCAGACGGCAGCGGCGCACCGCCTTCGATCTCATCGCCCTCGAGCCCCGACGTGGGGATCGCGAGGTGCGCGTCGACGACCGGCAGCTGCTGCTCGATACGCTGCTCTGTGCGGAGGATCGCCTGCTGCTCTCGTACGTGGGCCGTTCCCAGGTGGACAATGGCGAGCCGGCGCCCTCCATCGTCGTGGCCGAACTGCTCGACTATCTCGATGCCACGGTGCAGGTGGTGGAGCCTTCGCCGGACTCCCGATCGCAGGCATCGGTCCCGTCGCGAAGCATGTCGCAGTCATCAGGCACGGCGCGCGCCCGCCTGCATGTGCAACACCACCTGCAGCCGTTCAGCCCTGCGTACTTCGCAGCCTCGGCCAACCACCACGAGGCGTTGTTCACCTTCGATGCCAGCATGGCGCGTGGGGTGCACGCGGCGCAGCATCGCGGCGAACTGGCCACGCCCTTTCTCCATCCGCTGCCGGTGGTGCCGCCACTGGAGCGGGATCCGCAGCGGGCGCCCGAACCCTGGCTGCGCGTGAGTGTCGAGGACCTCGTGGACGCCTGGACACAACCGGCCCGCTGGTACTGCCGTCGCGTGCTGCAAATGGATGTGCGCCGCGGGGCGGATCGGGTGGACGATGTGGAGCCGCTGACGGTGGACCCGCTGCTGCGCACGCGCATGCAGCAGCAGTTTCTGCAGCGGACACTGCACGGCCAGCTCGTGGATGAGGCCTTCCTCGACTTCGTGCTGGCCGGTGGGGAGCTCCCACCCGCGGCGCTTGGCGCGAGCTGGGTGCAGCGTTTGCATCACGACATCCAGCCACTGCTGGGTCGCCTGCGCGCCGCCGAGCGGCAGCCTCCCATGACGGTGGACATCACGGGAGCCGACTGGCAGGTGCAGGGCACGCTCGACCTGCAGGTGGATGGTGGGCAGTGGTGTGTGCGCGCGGCAAAGCTCAAGGCGCGCGATCATCTGCAGGCCTGGGTGCTGCATGTGCTCCGCGCGGCTGCGGCCGAAGGCGGGGTGACCTGGCTGTACGGCACCGATGGCGCGGTGAAGCTGTCTCCGCTGAGTGCCGCGCAGGCCCACAGGCGATTGGATGCGCTGGTGCAGGGCTTTCGCATCATGAGCCGCATGCCGGTGCCGTTCTTCCCGCAGAGCGCGTGGGCATACCGCGAGATGCAGCGCAAGGCGGGGGTGGACCAGGCCCGTCTGCTGCGTGACTTCGAGGCCACCGGTGAGTATGCCATCGGCGCCGACGGCGGCGATGATTACGTGAAGGCTTTGTGGCGCGGTCTTCGTCCGCTTGACCAGCTTTGGACCGAGTTCAGTGCGTGGTGCGACGTGTTCTGGCAGGATCACGAGGTCACGCCCGCATGAGCGCCGGAACGCGAGCGTCCGCACAGGGCGACATGGTGGCCCGTGAACCCTTCCGCGCCGATCGCTCCCCGTTCCTGCCGGGCATTGCGCTCATCGAGGCCAGCGCCGGCACGGGCAAGACGTTCAACATTGCCAAGAGCATGGTGCGCCTGCTGCTCGAGCGGCGGAGCGATGGCGCGTGGATGGTGGACGGGCTGGCCAACATTCTCGTGGTCACCTTCACCAAGGCTGCCACCAACGAACTGGTCACGCGCATCCGTCAGGAACTGCGACTTGCCGAGCGGGTTTTTGCGGCGCCGGACACGGTGGATCAGGCACAACCCAGTGTGCAGATCCTCAACGCCATGGCGGTGGGGCGGCGGGAAGACGCGGCTGCGCGCCTGCGCGACGCCGTGGCCACACTCGATGCGCTGGCCGTGTTCACCATTCATGGCTTCTGCAAACGGGTACTCGATGAGTACGCGCTGGAGAGCGGCACGCCCTTCGAGGCCGATCTGCTGGAGGATGAGCAGGATCTCGAGCGTCTGGCGTTGCAGGACTGGTGGCGGCGTTGGGTCTATGACGACGGATTCCTCGCCGCCCTGGTGGTAGCCGAAGGCTGGACGCCTGATCGCTTTCATGCCGACTACCGACTGGCGCAACGCGTGGCTGATGTGCGGCTCGATCCGGACGAAGCGGCCAGCGAGGTGCGCGCCACCCTGCTGCAGCAGGCCACGGCATTCGCAGCAGCCTGGCGCGCACTTGGCGCGGACGGAGCCGAGCAGTGGTTGGCCAACAAGCCGTTCAACACCAGCTCACCCCTGGTCACGGCAGATGGCCGTCGCGCCCTGTTTGCCCAGCTGGACGATGCCGTGCGCGAATCGGAGCTGGCGGGACTGCCGGGTGTGAGCCTGCTGACGCTGGCTCGGCGCGTCAGTACCGACGCATTGAGCAAGGACTTCAACAAGCGCAGCAACGCCGGCAAGGCGGCCGTGCTGGACCTCGCCGCACAACCCCTCGTGCAGGCCGCCGATCAACTCCTGCTGTGTTGCGCGCGCATGGAACAGGCGCTGCGCGCGGACTGTGTGCATTTCGTTCGTCGCTGGATTGACAGCGAGAAGACCCGCCGGACGGCGCTGGGTTTTGATGACCTGCTGCAGCGCCTGGCCGGAGCGCTGGCGCAGCAGGGCCCCGATGGACTGCTGGCGCGGGCGGTGCGCGCGCAGTTTCAGGCCGCTCTCATCGACGAGTTCCAGGATACGGACAGCCATCAGTTCGCCATCTTCCGCACCGCACTGCAGGGCTGTCCGCTGTTTCTCATCGGCGATCCGAAGCAGGCCATCTACGGATTCCGTGGCGCCGATGTGCAGGCCTATCTCGAAGCGGCCAACACCGCCGAACGCCAGTTCACGCTGGAGCGGAACTTCCGCAGCACGCCGCGCATGGTGGAGGCCGTGAACGCGCTGTTTGCGCGCCGTCGGCAGCCCTTCGCCGACGACGGGATAGCGTACCACCGGGCCGAAGCGGCCACGCATGCCGCCGAGCCGGCCCGATTGCCGGACGGGCCGCACGCGCTGCATTGGCTTTTCGTGCCGCCGGCAACCGGTCGGGGGAATGCACCGGCGTTCACCGCCGCCACCGAGGCGCGTCGCCTGTTGTTCGCTGCCTGCGCGCGGCACATCGTGCGCAACATCGACGACGGCTGGACACCCGGAAAGCTGGCAGTGCTGGTGCGCTCGGCCAGTGAGGGCATTGAAATGGCCCGCGTGCTTCGGCAGGCCCGCGTTCCGGCCGTGGTGTCCGGACTTGGCGACGTGATGCAATCCGAGGAGGCCGCCGAGCTGCTGCTGGTGCTGGAGGGCATTGCCTCACCGCGGCAGGTGGCGCGGCTGCGCGCTGCCTTGGGCACCACACTCTGGGGCCTGTCGCACGCGGACCTGCTGCATCTGGCCACACCGGAAGCCGAATCGGCATGGACGGGCATCACCGACGCCGTGGATGCATTGCGCGAGCGCTGGACCATACGCGGTCTGCTGCCCATGCTGCAGCAGTGGTACGCCGAGCGCGGGGTGACGGAGCGGTTGCTGCGTGAGCCGGAAGGCGAGCGACGCCTCACCAATCTGCGGCATCTCGAGGAACTGCTGCATGCGGCCGTGATGAGCGAGCACCTCAATGTGGAGGGCACGCTGCGCTGGCTGCGCACGCAGATGGCCGAGGCCGCGGAACGGGGGGAGCGTCCCGGCAATCGTCCGATCACGGAGTTGCGGCTCGAGAGTGATGCCGATGCCGTGCAGATCGTGACCGTGCACAAGAGTAAGGGGCTCGAGTACGACATTGTGTACTGCCCCACACTGTGGAGCGCCTTCCCGGTGCAGCCCGATGCCGCGGTGCTGGTGCACGAGACAGATGGCGTGGTGCTTGATCATGGCTCGCCCCGACGTGTCGCGCGTCAGGCCCCCGCCGATCGCGAGCGCCTCGCGGAGGAAAGCCGCCTGTTGTACGTGGCGCTCACCCGGGCGCGCTTTCGCACCGTGGTGGGCTGGGGCCCCATCACGCATCGGCAGCGCGGCGACTGGGCGGCGCAGAGCGCGGGTTGGTGGTGGCTTTTCGGTT
>JACVCT010000406.1 GCA_016741895.1 Gemmatimonadaceae bacterium
CGGCTCGGCCGCCACTGATGCGCGTCTCGGTGCCGATGTGCATGGTGCCTCGTCCGAAGGTGCCGGTGGTCAGCACCACCGCACGCGCGCCGAAGCGGCGGCCTTCGCGCGTCTCCACCCCGGCCACCCGTGGCGTGCCGCCGGCGCCGCCATCGAAGAGCAGTCGCGCAACCATGCCCTGAATGGTCACGAGATTGGCGTGCGCCTCGAGCAACTGCCGCACGGCGCGGCGATAGAGCCCGCGATCGCACTGCGCGCGCGGCGCCCACACCGCCGGCCCCTTGCCGCGGTTGAGCATGCGGAACTGCAGCGTGGCCATGTCGGTGGCGCGCGCCATGATGCCGCCCAGGGCATCGACCTCACGCACCACCGTGCCCTTGGCGATGCCGCCGATGGCCGGATTGCAGGAGAGCTGTCCGATCTGCTCGAGCGCGCCCGTGATGAGCGCCACCTGTGCTCCGCTGCGCGCCGCCGCGACAGCGGCCTCCGTGCCGGCATGGCCGCCGCCCACCACGATGACATCAAAGTGGGCCTCGAGCGTGGCGCTATCCGGCGAAATCATGGCATCAGCGAAGGACATCAGCGCAGCGCGGAGAGTGACGGGGAAACAGACAAACGAGGCAGCGAAAACGGGGAAACGGGTGGCAGGAGTACCGGCCCGCGCCGCGTGCCCGCAGATTGGAGACGTATGCCCCTCATGTTATCGCACACCGCGCCCTGCGTGCTCATCCGCCGCGAGGCTTTTGAACGGGTCCAGCTGACCCGCAGCCAGATCGACGAGGCCTTCAATCTCACGCCGGAGGAGTTCCGCGTTGAGGGCGGACTCATCGTCATCGGTCCGCTGGTGGGTGAGGATTCCGCGTCGGATCTCATCGCCCAGCTCGAGGACGCGGGGCTCGTGTACTACGATGACTTCTTCGAGCTGAGTGGCAACTGGCCGGAATGGCTGCGGCTGTTTGCCATGGACCAGACGCGCTGAAATCGCGCGCGCCAGAGGGCATGGCGCACATCGCGCCTGCGCGACTCACGCATCCAGGCATCACTGCGGCGCAGGACGCCTTCCCAGCCGCAGGCCAGGCACCAGCTGCGCCGGAAGCGGCGGGCAAAGAGCTTCCACCACCCGCTGCGTTCCACCGCGGCCGTCTGCTCGTCGCAGACCGGGCAGCGCTCGCCTTCGGGGAACATGCCGCAGAACACCTTGGTGAGCAGCACGAACATGGCCAGCTGCAGCGCACTGATGACCGCGATGAAGATGGCCGCGTCCGTCCAGCTCCACCGGCCCGGCATCAGAGCCGCTGCTCCACGATGGCCCAGGGCTCGCACACGGCCACGCCCTCGTCCAGATGGTCGATGACGACCTCCGTGCCCACGGCCAGCGCCTGGTCATCCATGGCGCGCACCGGCAGCTGGTACTCGGCGCCGTCGAGCGTGTACACCAGGCGCCCCACGCCGCCGGCCGGCGCCGCGTCCACCACGCGCGCCAACGTGCCCTGCAGCAGGAAGCGCGTATCCACCTGATCGGCGCGCGCACTGGGAATGGCCCAGCGCGCGATGAGCAGCGCCTGGAGGGCATACGCCGCAGCACCGGCCGCGAGTGCGACGAGCAGCTGGGCGTACCAGGGCCAGTCGGCGTAGCGCGTCAGCAGGTAGCCCGTCAGCCCAAAGGCAAAGGCAAAGGCCGCGACGCTGGACAGGTTGAACAGTGCCGACGGCTCGGCGGCCGGGTTGTGTTCACTGCGCCGTTCATGCGGCGCGCCGTGCGGCAGCGCGCGGCGCTCGGTGCCATGCAACATGGCCACCACGCCGAGGACGAGCCCCGTGAGCAGGAATGCGAGAGTAACAGCCGTCACGTCATGTACCGTTCAGGAAAACGCAGCACTGAGGAAGTCTAGGCAAACCGGGAGCGGTTCGCATCCGCAAAGGCCTGTGCCAGGAACTCGGCCGCCCGCCATTCCCCGTAGTACCAGGCCGCCCACGGCCAACCGCCGGCGGTAAAGCCCACGTGGCCACCCCGCGCGGGGAACTCCGCCGTCACCCAGTCGGACGCCGCCGACCCCTGCAGCTGTTCCCGGGCCTCACC
>JACVCT010000407.1 GCA_016741895.1 Gemmatimonadaceae bacterium
CCGGAAAGGGGGCAGTTCCTCGAGGGAGCGATCGAGGACTACACCGCGAACGGCAGGGCGTCGGCGGGCGGCGAGGCTCATGCTGCGGTGTAAGGTGGATCACCGCCCGGGGAGGCGCCAGTGCTGCGCCTATTTGCCCAGCGCCTTGCTCCATGTCTCGGCCTTGAAGCCGAGCAGAATGTCCGACCCCGTGTCGAGCAGCGGACGCTTGATGAGGTTGGTTTCGGCCAGGATCATGCGTCTGGCCTTGGCGGGAGTGATGCCGGTCTTCTCGCTCTCCGGCAGCTCCTTGAAGGTGGTGGAGTTGCGGTTGAAGACGTTCTCCCAGCCCGCGCGCGCAAACCAGTCGTCCACGACCTTGGGGTCGAGTGCCTCCCGGCGATAGTCCACGAACTCGTAGGCCACCTGGTGTTCGTCGAGCCACTTCATGGCCTTGCGGACCATGTCACAGGACTTGAAGCCGTACAGGGTGGCTTTGCGTGCCGCTGTGCGTGCTGCGCCCATTCAGATCATCTCCGGTTCGAGCACGCGCTCTTCGACTTTGCCGTTGACCACGCTCACGTAGTAGCACTTGGCCTCGGCACGCGTGTGCACGACGCGCTTGACGGTGTTGTCTTCGAAGTAGATGCCGGCATCGTTGTCGCAGGCGTAACCAGGCTGCATCTCGCCGGAGCCGATGAGCTTGTGATACAGCGGCCGGCGTCCCGCTTCGGCGTCGTAGTGCGGCGAGTGGCTGCCCTTGAGGAAGCCCAGACACTTCACGATGGACAGGGCCTTGGGGCGCGAGTCGGTGGTGCCCTCGTCGAACCAGCAGAGGGAGCCGGCGCTGGCGCCGCCGAGCACGATGCCACGGTCCCAGGCTTCGCGCAGAATGACGTCCACGCCCTGCGCCTTCCAGATGGCCTGCTGATTGAGCGTGTTGCCGCCGCTCACCACAATGGCGTCCATGGACAGCAGCACTTCATCGAAGCCCTGGGTCTGCGAGAGGCTTTCGATGTACATGTTCTGCACGAAGGGCTCGACATTGAGCGGGGCGCAGGCCTGATAGAAGCCAAGGGCCGACTGCGGACTGTCGGCGCTCGCCGTGGGCAGGTAGCAGATGCGCGGCCTCGTCTTGCCGGTGAGCTGGGCCATGTAGCCGATGAACTTCGTGCGGAAGCCGCCGCCGGCGATGAGGATCTTGCGGGTGGCGCGCGGCGAGTCTGGCGTCGCCTGCGTGGAATCGGACATGGCGGGAGCCGGTGAAGTGGTGTCGAGGGCGTGCGCGGCCTCGGGCAGTCCGAGGGCGGCGGCCGCGAGGGTGGTGGAGGTCACGAAGTCGCGTCGGTTCATCGGTCGTCGGTCACTCGTGGGTCCTGCGGGTCGAGCACGCCGAGGTCCTGATCGTGCTGCTCGTGGTCATGATCCTGCGCCTCCCAGTAGGCGTTGGCATGCGTGTGCCAGAGATTGCGCAGCGTGATGTGATTGCGGTAGTCACCAAGAAACGCACGAAGTGGCGCGGCGGTTGCCGTCTGGGTTTGCATGCCAGCGGCCTCACGCAGGGCCTCCACCACCTGCTCGGCTTCCTCGCGCGGGAGCAGGTCGAGATAGGCGCCGGTCACGATCTGCAGATCGTCGAGCGTGGTGACATAGGCGAGGCAGACGTCATCGACGATGTCGCCGAGGGCGCCGGTGTCATCGTGGACAAAGGCGGCACTGTTGCTGAGCAGGTCGTGCAGGGTGTAGCCCACGCCGGGTTCGACGTCCTGGATGCGCCAGAAGCCCACGCGTGATTCACCGAGCGCGGTGATGAGGGCGTCGATGTCGCCGTCCATGCGATGCCCGTGCCGCGCGCGCTGGGCCTCGAGCCATTGTTTGGCGGGTGTGGCCTGACCGCTCGCTGCGGGACGATGGTGGAGCAGCCAGTGGCCGTAGAACGATTCGTCGAACTCGCTCAAATCCACGTCGGGCGCGCCGGCAAACCCGTCGAGGGCGGCATTGGCCCAGTCGGGGCCGAGTTTGCGATCGCACCAGTCGTTGAGTTCGGTGTGCACGCGGCGATCACG
>JACVCT010000408.1 GCA_016741895.1 Gemmatimonadaceae bacterium
GTCGTGTCTGTGGGCGGCCCTGCGCGGCGCACGCGCCGCCTGGCCTGGGTGCCGGGCAAGCCCGCCACTACCACCTACGTGCCAGCGGCACGCTGGGTGCGCATTGGCAGTGACTCGCTCTACATGGAGCCGGTGGACTTTGCCGACGCCAGCGGCGCGATGGTGCTGTATTCGCCCACGCATCGCTGGTTCTACAGTCCGTTCTTCGGCGTACCGCAGCATCAGGCGCAGCATGACGCGCTGTTGGCGCGCTACCGCGCGCGCGGCTGGCCCATCGAGTGGGTGGGATCGGTGGTCGGCCTGCGAGCGCCGGCCCCCGCTGTCAGCAAGTAAGAGGCACCAACCGAGCCAAACTCCGCCTCGCGAAGGAGTGTATCAAGACGAGTCGTCGACCATGTCGGCGACTCGTCTCCTCCTGCTTCACGACGTGGCGGACGGGGGCATTTCTTGCGGTCGCCCCGCCTCACGTTCAGCCAAGCAGCAACCGCGGATCAAACTGAAACGGCGCTTCGTGCACGACCTGCAGACGTGACATGTCCGCGTGCTGCGGATTGATCAGCACATTGCGCTCCTGCGGAATGATCACCGAAGGTATCGACAGAACGAGCGCTTCGCCGCGCGCGACAAAATGATCACCGACTGCACGGCACGCCGCCGGCGGCTCAATGGCCCGCCACGCATGCGGCAGATCAGCATGCGCGAGCGTCGTGGGTAGCAGGTCGTCTGGCACCTCGATACCCAGTGCCACGAGATCATCTGGTGCGCTGGCCGGATCGACGTGCACGAGCAACTCGAGCGCGGCCAGTGACAGCGTACTGGAGGCGTAGACCACGGCGACGCCTTTGCTGTTCCAGCGGCCACCGGCGCGCCGCGCCCCCTCACCATCGAGTGCGCGATAGCGGGAACGGGCAAGACGCCAGACGAAACTCAACCGATCACGCCATGCTCGATGCGATCGAGGACGTCCTCGACCAGCACCGTGCCCGTATCGGTGTGTACCAGCTCGATGGGCGTCTGACCACCGAGTGCGCGATTGGGTGTCACCAGCCAGCGGTTGGCCTTTTCCTGTGAACCCAGGGCTTCGCCGGCACGCACGGCAATGCGCGCGAGTCGCGCCAGACGGTCGGACTCTGCCGCCGAAAGACGCTCTCGCGACTTCTGCTTGCGCTGCAAGGTGCGCTCACTGCCCACAATGGCGTACACCGCCTCACGGGTCATCATGGGCTTGAGCGCGTTGGCCACATACTGCAACGATGCCGAGGGGAGCCCCTGCCGCACCTGAATGGCGAGGTCGAGATCACTCTCCACGACCTCGCCCAGGACGGCCGCTCCGCCGAGCATCGCTGATACCGTATCCGCTGGCATGAAATCCCCGTTCCCGTCGTATGGCGTAATCTGTGCGCCATTTGACGGACCGTCAAGACCCAAGCCGAGCTAGCGCTGGCAGCCCACGCAATGCCTGACCTCCGGCATCACGAGCAAGCGCCCGTACGGGATGGCCTCGCCGCAGCGCTCACAGAGGCCATAGCTGCCTCTGGCCACCCGATCGAGCGCGGCCAGCACCGCGTCATGCTGTGACTCCAGCTGCGCCCGTGTCGTGGCCGCCTCGTCGCCAAGCGTCTCGTCCATCAGCGCCAGTGCGCGCGCGAGACGTGCCCGATCGGTATTGAGTTCGTTCACCAGCCAGCGGATGTCGGTCATGCTGAGATGTGCGTTGGTGTCGGGAAGCGTGTTCATCGTTGTCTCCAGTGAGTGGTTGGTGAATCGGTGGTGAACCGAGGTTGAGTGATGGGCAACAAAAAACGCGCCCCGACAGACAGAGTCCGCGCGCAGCAAAGGCTGCGCACACACTCCTGTTGTCGGGACGCGACTCCCAATCGAATACTACACGCGAATGCAGCACGGGTTCCGAGGGTGTCGGAAATTCTGTGTATGAGCCATAACTCTGTATCACGACGGAGGATGGATGGCTCGACGGAAGAAGACCGCAGATCCCACGCTGGCGGCGTTGCCCGAGGGGTTGATTGATCAGCTGGC
>JACVCT010000409.1 GCA_016741895.1 Gemmatimonadaceae bacterium
CGGGAGCGCGGCGACGTGGGGGCCCAGAGCGCGCTTTCGTGGTTGCTGTTCGATTCCGGCGTCGGTGGCGTCCCCGATACCGGTGCGGCGTCGGCGCAGCCCATGGCCGATGTGCTCGCGGCCAATCCGCAGGCCTGGCAGGCACATCTCGAGGCGGTCGTGGCGGCGCAGCCTGATCTGATGGCCATGGAAATCGCGGACTCTATGCTGGTGCCGTCGCTCTCACGTTCATCGGCCACATCACAGCCGGCGCCGGTCGTTCGTGTGCTGCCCGACGATCCCTCACCCGCCCGCCGCTTCGACACCTATCGCATCGCGAGCTTCACCTCACTGTCGCGGCCACAGGCAGGAGTCGCGGCAGTCCGGGACGTGGATGATCCCGAAGAAGATGCCGCCATCGTGTCGGGTGATGAGGCGCCGCTGCGCTCGCCACGTGATCTGCCGCGCGAGGACTTCCGTGCCTTTCCGGCGGGCCGTGAGGCCGGTATCGCCCTGCATGCCGTGTTTGAACACAGCCCCTTCGATGCCTCGCCGGAAACCCTGCGGCCCGTGGTGCTGCAGCACCTGCAGCAGGCCGGGCTGCTGTCATCACCACCGGATGCCGATCCGCGCGTGACGGCCGTGGTGGACATGATGCAGCGCACGCTCGATACGCCGCTGCCACTCGAGGCCTGGGGATTGCCGCAGTTTGCGCTGCGGGAGCTGCGCAGCGCCCGCGCGCGGCACGAGTGGCAGTTTCTGCTGCCCATGGGGCAGCAGGACGCGCTGGTCACACGCGAGCAACTGGCGGCAGCCTTTGCGCAGCACGGTGTGGGGCCGGTGGCAAGCTACGCAGAGACCCTGCGCGCGCTGGGTCCCACGCAGCTGCACGGCTATCTGACCGGCTTTGTGGATCTGCTCTTCGAGCACGACGGGCGTTGGTGGGTGGTGGACTGGAAATCAAATCAGCTCGGCATCACGGCGGCTTCGTATTCGGCCGAGGCGCTGAGTGCCGTGATGGTCGATCATCATTACGTGCTGCAGTACCATCTCTATCTCACGGCCACGCACCGTTTCCTGCGGCATCGGGTGCCGGACTACGACTACGAGCGACATCTCGGCGGCGCCGCCTACGCCTTCCTGCGTGGCTTCGGGTCGTTCAATCCCGCGCCCGCGCAGGGCTGGTACGTGGATCGGCCTCCGCGCGCGCTCATTGAAGCCCTGAGTGCCGCACTGGGTGAGCACACTCCAGCCGCGGGGACGACGTGAACATCGCGCCGCTTCCCGTCGTGGCCTGCGAGGCCATCGATCGCGCCTTCGCCCGACTCATCGCGCGCCGCCTTACCCATCCGGCGGCAGCGCACACGAACTCGCATGCGAATACAAACGCGCAGCTGCTGCATGACACGGCCCTGCTGCTCAGCAGCGAACGTGCGCAGGGACACAGCTGCATAGATCTGAGCACGTGGGCGGGCACCACGCTGCGCTTTACGCACGACCGAGCGGCGGAATCCCGCGAACTGACCTGGCCGGCGCTGGAATCGTGGCAGCAGGCCCTGCGCGAAAGTCCGCTGTGCCGTGTCGTGGACGGCATGCCGCGGCACGACAGCGCGACCTCCCCGGCCATGCTGGTGCTGGACGGGACCCGTCTCTATCTCGCCCGTTACCACGAGGCCGAGTGCCGCCTGGCGTCGAACATTCGCCGTCGTGTGCGGCAGCGCGTGGCGGTTGACGCTCCCGGGCTCGAGGCCGAGTTCTCGCGCCTGTTTCCGCATGCCGACGGCGCCACCGACTGGCAGGCCGTTGCGGCGCGGGCCGCGCTCGAGATGCCGTTGGTGTTCGTCACCGGTGGCCCGGGCACCGGCAAGACCACCGTGGCCGCGCGCATGCTGGCTCTGCTGCTCCATGCCGATCCGTCACGCACCGTGGCCATTGCCGCGCCAACAGGTCGTGCGGCCGCGCGTCTGGTGGAGTCCATCGGGGCCGCGGCCGAGCGTGAGCAGCTCTCGTCCGCCGTGCGGGCGCAACTGCCCAGCACCGGCGCCACCCTGCAT
>JACVCT010000410.1 GCA_016741895.1 Gemmatimonadaceae bacterium
GCTCGGGAAGGGGGGGGGCCGGCCCGGGGGACTGGGGGCCGTGCCGCAACCCATGGGGGGCTATCGCCCGCCCGGGCTGCAGCTCTTTGGTGAGCCCTCGCGCGCCATGGAACTCGCGCCGCCGCCGGCGGTGTGGATCTATCTCGCCAGTTATGGTGGCATTGGGGCCCTGGCCATTGCCGGCCTGGTGTGGCGTGTGCGCCGGCTGAGCGTATGATCGGGCAGCGAATGGGCAACAACGTATGAGCCATCCCGCGCTGGTCTTCGAGAACGTGTCCCACTGGTACGGCGACGTGGTGGCCGTGAATGACATCACGGCCACGGTGGACGCGGGCATCACCGGCTTGCTGGGGCCCAACGGTGCCGGCAAGAGCACGCTGCTGCAGATGGCCGCCGGCCTCCTGCCGCCCTCGAGTGGCAGCGTGCGCGTGTACGGTGAGGTGCCGCACGAGCGTCCGCAGATCTTCTCGCGCGTTGCGCTGGTGCCGGAGCGCGAAGCCTTGCCCGGCATGCTGACCGCGCGCGCCTTCGTGGAAGCACGGGCAACGCTGTTGGGGCTGCCCGACGTGCGTCTGGCGGCGGCGCGGGCGCTCGATCAAGTGGAGATGGCCTCGGCGGCGGATCGCCCGGTGCAGGAGTTCTCCAAGGGCATGCGGCAGCGCACCAAGCTCGCGGCCGCGCTGGTGCACGAGCCCTCGCTGGTGCTGCTTGACGAGCCCTTCAATGGTCTCGATCCCCGGCAGCGCCTGCACATGATGCAGTTGCTCGAGCAGCGCGCCGATGCGGGTGTGGCGGTGCTGCTGTCGAGTCACATTCTCGAGGAGATCGAGGGTGTGGCGGCGCGCATTCTGGTGATGCTGTCCGGACGTCTGGCGGCCAGCGGCGACTATCGTGCGCTGCGGCGCATGATGACCGATCGTCCGCATACGGTGCGGGTACGGGCCAGCGATGTGCGCGCACTGGCCGCGCGTCTGGTGGCCGATCCCATCGTGCTTGGCGTGGAAGTGGACGCGGATGCGCTGCTGGTGCGCACCACGGACTACGCCGCGTTCTCGCGGCATGTGTTGCAGGCGGCGATGGGTCTGCCGTACGGTGCGGGTTCGCCGGCATCGTCACCGCGTACGCCGCCGGCCGTTCCCATCACCCTGCTGGGGATTGAGCCCACGGACGAGTCCCTCGAACATGTGTTCGCCTACCTGGTGGAGCATCGATGAGCGCGAGCACTGCAGTGCGTGTGAACTGGCTGGGCAGCGCCCGCGTGCTCGTGCGTCTCGCCTGGGCGCGAACGGGTGGCGCGCTTCTGGTGACGGGGCTGGTGGTGCTGCTGCTCCTGCCGATGGTGTTTGCGATGATCTTTGCCTCGCGTGGCAGCCTGAGTGGCGACCCCGTGGAGTTTCTGGTGCGCAGCTATGACAGCCTGCTGGGTGGCATGGCCACGCCGCTGATTGCGCTGCTGCTGGGCACGAGCGCGTTCAGCGCCGAGTCGGAAGACGGCACCTTGCTGTATCTCGTGACGACCACCACGCCGCGCTGGTGGATCGTGCTGGTGCGCGTGTGCTTTGCCGCCGTGCTGACGGGCGCGCTGTCTGCCCTGGCGGTCTGGGGCACGGGCACCCTCGCGGCGGGCAGCAGTGATCCCGAGGGCGTGACCACGGCCTACACGGTGTCGGTGTTTTTTGGTGGCTTCACCTACGCGGCGCTGTTCACGGCGCTGGCGCTGTTCACACGACGCGCGCTGGTGAGTGGACTGGTGTACGTACTGTTCTGGGAGGGCGCGCTGAGCGATCTGTTCCCGGCGCTGCAGTACCTGAGTGTGCGCCAGTGGATGCGCGGCATCGCGGCGCCGCTCACGAGCGCGGACACGCCGGCGGACCTGCCCTCGGTAACCTACGCCCTCGTGGCCGCGAGCCTGCACGTGCTGCCCCCGGTGGACACAGGCGGGCGCGAGGGGCACGGGGCTCGGATCTCGAGGACGGGGACATGCCCACCCGGGTTTCCCTGCACGCCCCCGG
>JACVCT010000059.1 GCA_016741895.1 Gemmatimonadaceae bacterium
GCGCGGGGTTGGGTCGCTGGCTCGACCAGCGCAACCCCGGAGGGCGCTCGTTTACGCTGGCCCTGCTGGTTGCAGGACTCTGCCTCGGCTGCATGAATGCCTGGCACTGGATTGCTCGTGAGGCGGCCCAGACGGCATTGGATGAGGACTCCGCAACGGACGCGATACACGACGAACACAAGGCGGTGCCCCGTGATCGCTGATGCTGTCATGTCGGACATTGCCGTGACCTCGCCGTTGTTCAGCATGGCCCAGGGTGTGGTGGCCGGCCTGATCCTCGGTGGCCTGTTCTTTGGTGGACTCTGGCTGACGGTCCAGCGCGTGACACAACTGGAGCGGCCGGCGGGATGGTTTGCGCTGAGTGCGTTGCTGCGACTGGGTCTCCTGTGTGCCGGCTTGTGGTTCATCGGCCACGCGGCCCCACTTCGTCTGGTCGGGGCACTCGTCGGATTTATCGCCGCGCGTGTGCTCAGCCTGCGCTACCTTGGCGCAGCGCGCGCCCCGTCGTCTGACCCGTACGTGGGAGAGGGCCATGGATCTCAGTCCTGACCAATACATCCTCTGGTCCATTGGGCGCTGGCCGATCAACCTCACAGTCGTCATGACGTGGCTGATCATGGGTGTGATGACGATTGGATCCATGCTCATCACGCGCCGTCTGCAAACCGACGTGCACATTCCGCGCTGGCAGGGTTTGCTCGAAGTCGTGGTCACCACCATCGAAAGCCAGACGCGCGACGTGGGTCTCGAACCGGCACGCCGATACCTCCCCTTCCTCGGGACTCTGTTCCTGTTCATCGCAGTGTCGGCCCTGCTTACCGTGTTCCCGGGCTTCGTGGCGCCGACGGGTTCGTTATCCACCACGACGGCGCTGGCGTTGCTGGTGTTCGTGGCGGTGCCCACCTCGGGGATCATGTCCCGCGGGTTCCGCAACTATCTCGCCGGATATCTCGAGCCATCGCCATTGTTGCTCCCGTTCAATGTCATCGGCGAACTGTCACGCACGCTGGCACTCGCCATCAGGCTGTTCGGCAACATGATGAGTGGCGCCATGATCATGGCCATCGTACTCACCATTGCCCCGCTGGTATTTCCGGCCATTCTCACCCTGTTCGGCCTGCTCACCGGCATGGTCCAGGCCTACATCTTCGCCATTCTGGCTGCCGTGTTCATGGCG
Organism: Gemmatimonadaceae bacterium; assembly: GCA_016741895.1. Lineage (GTDB taxonomy): Bacteria > Gemmatimonadota > Gemmatimonadetes > Gemmatimonadales > Gemmatimonadaceae > Gemmatimonas. The sequence goes on from JACVCT010000059.1 coordinate 1,178, forward strand.
GCGGCCACGCGCGCGCAGGCCGAGGCGGCCGGTGCGTCCTCTGCTCGGCCACCGGCCGATCGTGTTTCCGAACCCTCCCACCTCGGATCTGCTCATGAGTGACCTCACGGTGATTGGCATGGTGTCGATCGTTCTGGCCGGACTGACGACGGCCATCGGAACCCTGGCGCCCGCTATCGGTCAGGGACGCGCGGTGGCCGCCGCCCTGACGGCGCTGGCCCAACAACCCGACGCGGCTCCGACCATTACCCGGACGCTGTTTGTCGGACTGGCCATGGTGGAGTCCACCGCGATCTACTGCTTCGTCATTTCGATGATCCTGCTCTTCGCGAATCCGTACTGGAACTTCGTGGTCGAACGCCTCGCGCGCGGCTGACGGGACATCGCGGATGCTCATCGACTGGTTCACCGTGGTCGCGCAGGCGATCAACTTCGTCATTCTGGTGGCGCTCATGCGGCGGTTTCTGTACCGTCCCATTCTCGACGCCATCGACGCCCGCGAACAACGCGTCACGGCAGAGCTGGCGGCTGCGCAGTTGGCACAGCAAACCGCACGAGAAGCGCAGATTGCGCTCGATACGGAGCGGGAAACCATGGCGCGCCAGCAACGGGCGCTGTGGGAGGACGTCCGGCGCGACGCTGCGAGCGAGCGGGAACGGCTGCTGACGGATGCGCGCAATGAGGCGGCCGGCGAGCGAGCGACGCAACGCGCGGCGCTGCACCGGGCCTTGGTCGAGCAGCGGGCGGTGCTGGCTCGTCACGCACAGGCGCAGGTCTTCGACCTCGCCCGGAAAGTGGTGGGCGATCTGGCGGGAGCGACACTCGAGTCCCTGCTGGTGACACGCTTCATCGAACGACTCGCCGAACTCCCCGAAGCGGACCGCGAACGGCTCGCCAACGTCTCGCCTGCCGATGCCGATTTCGGTGTCACGGTGCACAGTGCCTTCCCCCTCACCGGGGAACAGGAGGAGGCGTTGCGACTCGCACTGAGTCACCTCGTCGGGGACACTATGCCGGTGTCCACAGCGGTGAACCCGGCCCTGCTCGGCGGCTTGGAGATCACGGTGGGCGGACATCGTGTCAGTTGGAGTGCATCGGACTACCTCCAGCAAATCGAGCGCGCCACCGAACAGTTGGCGACGGCGGTGGCATGAGCACGTCGGCGCACCGTCCGGACGTTCCAGATGTCTTGCACAGCGTGCTCGACACGGTTGCCGGTGATATCGCCACCGCAAGGGAGACGACCCGTCCGACGCTCACCCTTCAGGACATCGGGACAGTGGAGAGCGTCGGAGCCGGCATCGCCCAGATTCGTGGCCTGCCCGGGGTGGGGGCCGAGGAGCTGCTGCGGTTTCCCGGTGGTCAGTTGGGCATGGCTTTCAATCTCGATCCGGACGGTGTTGGCGCGGTGCTCTTCGGCGAGGAGTCAACGGTGTGTGCCGGGGATCGGGTGGAACGCACAGGCCGGGTCATGGACATCGGGGTCGGAGCAGGACTGCTCGGGCGTGTCATCGATCCACTGGGTCGACCGCTCGACGGAGGAGGGGTGGTACCCACCACGACACGCCGGACCGTCGAACGTCCCGCACCGGCCATTGTCGATCGTGCACCGGTCACCGTTCCCCTGCAAACCGGCATCAAGGTGGTGGACGCACTGATACCGGTTGGGCGCGGCCAGCGCGAGCTCATTCTTGGTGATCGCCAGACCGGCAAGACCGCCATTGCGATCGACGCAATCATCAATCAGCGGGACACGGGAGTCATCTGCGTCTACTGCGCCATCGGTCAACGTGCCGCCGGCGTGGCCAAGGTGGTCGGCGTGTTGCGTGATCATGATGCCATGGCCCATACCGTGGTTGTGGTCACTGAAGGAAACGAACCGCCTGGACTGGCTTTCATCGCACCCTTTGCTGCCACCAGCATTGCAGAGGACTTCATGGAAGCGGGCCGGGATGTCCTGATCGTGTATGATGACCTCACGCAGCACGCGCGGGCCTACCGTGAGCTCTCGCTGCTGCTGCGCCGTCCCCCAGGCCGCGAAGCCTTTCCCGGTGACATCTTCTACCTGCATGCCCGTCTCCTGGAACGGTCAACACGATTGCGCGAGTCGTTGGGCGGTGGGTCACTGACGGCACTGCCCATCGTGGAGACCGAAGCGCAGAATCTGTCGGCCTACATTCCCACCAATCTGATTTCCATCACCGATGGTCAGATCTATCTGTCGCCGACCTTGTTCGAACTGGGCGTGCTACCCGCGGTGGATGTGGGCCGGTCGGTATCGCGCGTGGGCGGCGCCGCTCAGCATCCGGCGTATCGTGCGGCCACCGGCGATCTGAAGCTGGCGTTTGCGCAGTTCGAGGAGCTGGAGACCTTTGCGCGCTTTGGAGCGCGACTCGACGATGACGCACAGGCCGTTCTTGAGCATGGCCGGCGCATCCGCGCCAGTCTCCAGCAACACGAGGCTGAACCGATACCGTTGGCGGAGCAGCTGCTGGTGCTGCTGGCTCTGACTGCGCGCCTGTTCGATGTGGTGCCGCTTGAGCAAATGCCGGACGCGGAACAAAGAGTTCGCGCGTCGCTGGCGGCCTTGCCACCAGCACAGCGTGCCGCACTCGAAGCCGGCGAGCGATTGAGCGATGAGGCGCGTGAGACCATCCTGCAGGTACTGAAGGCAGCGCTGTCCACGCCGGATGCGCGGGACAACCGGCCAGCAGCCCTCACCGCAGACGCCGCGCCCCGATGAGCGAGACGGTCGCAGGGCTGCGTCGCCTCATCGAGCGGGCGAACGACCTGCAAGGCGTGGTGCGGACCATGAAGGCGGTTGCCGGCGCCTCGATCGTGGAGTTTGAGCGGGCCACCCGCGCGGTGTCCCACTATGCCGAAACCGTGGAGCGCGGACTTGGCGCGGCGCTGCGTGCGAATAGGCAGGCCTGCCTTGATCTCGCACGGCGCGACCAGGCGGCGCCGTCCCGCAACACCACTGGACTCGTGGTATTCGGTTCGGATCAGGGACTCGTTGGCGCCTTCAACGATGTGGTGGCAGAGCACGTGCTCACCAATCACTCCGCCGTGTCGGCAGCAAGTGCCGTCTGGGTGGTTGGAGAACGCATCAACGATCGCCTGAGCGATGCCGGCCTCAAAGCAGATGCCGTATTCGGAGTCCCCCCGTCCGTACAAGCCATCACGTCGCTCGTGACACAGATTCTGGTGGCCAGTGAGGAGGCGCGAGCTGCGGGCCGCTTCACCTCCCTGCACCTGTATTGGTGTCGCCCAACCACGGCCGCCACGTACGAGGTCACTCATACCCGCCTGCTGCCGCTCGATGCGCTCTGGGTGGAGCAGGTGGCGGCCACGCGGTGGCCCACCAGCAATCTGCCGGAAACGCCGGGACCGCAGCAGCAGGTTCTGCGGGGCCTCATCCGTGAACACCTGTTCGCGTCCATGTTTCGGGCTGCTGCAGAATCGTTGGCGGCCGAACACGCCAGTCGCCTCTCGGCCATGCAGCGTGCGGACCGCAACATCGAGGATCTGCTGACCGAGTTCACCGCCGCCTACCATCGTGTACGCCAAGACAGCATCGATGCAGAACTCTTCGACGTCGTAGCGGGGTTCGAGGCGACACGCGGTCGCCGCCCGCGCTGACTGATGATGACACGCCCCCGGCCTCGAGCCGGCCGGGGGTGTCAACCGGGGGCGTCATCGACGGGGGACCGGGGCGGGGACCACATGCGCCGGCCCGCTGCCCTGTGTAAACCCGGTCAGGTTGGCCATGGTGGTGTCGGCAATATTGCGAAGGGCGTCGACGGTGAAAAACCCCTGATGTCCGGTGACGAGGACGTTCGGAAATGTCACCAGCCGAGCGAAGACATCGTCATCAATGCCATGCGCAGACAGGTCGTGAAAGAAAAGGGCCTCTTCCTCCTCGTAAACATCAAGACCGAGCGCGCCGAGGTGGCGGCGCTTGAGTGCTGCGATCACGGCGCGCGTATCGACCAGGCCACCGCGGCTGGTATTGATCAGCATGGCCCCGGGCTTCATCAACGCCAGCGTTTCGGCACGGATCAGGTGCCGCGTATCCGGCGTCAACGGCGCGTGCAGCGCCACGATGTCGGCCGCGGACAGCAGCGTGTGCAGATCTGCATACTGCGCGCCAAGGGCACGGACCGCGTCACTCGGTGACGGATCACAGGCGATCAGCTGACAGCCGAATCCCGCCATGATGCGCGCAAAGGCCTCACCGATCCGCCCGGTGCCGACGATGCCGACCGTTCGTCCGTGCAGGTCAAAACCCAGCAGGCCATCGAGTGAGAAGTTGCCTTCGCGCACTCGAGCAAAGGCCCGATGGATCTTGCGATTGAGCGAAAGGATGAGCGCCACCGCCAGCTCGGCTACAGCGTACGGTGAGTACGCCGGAACGCGCGCAACGGTGATCCCCAGACGCGCGGCGGCATCGAGATCCACATGGTTGAAGCCCGCTGACCGCAGCGCAAGCAGCCGCGTTCCTCCAGCCGCCAGGATCGCGAGCGCGTCGGCATCCAGCTGATCGTTCACGAACACGCACACCGCGTCGTACCCGGCAGCAAGCGCCGCCGTCGCGGCCGTCAGGCGCGCCTCGAAGAAGTTGAGGTGGTGCCCGTGCGCGGCGTTCGCCTCGGTCAGAGACTGGCGATCGTAGGGTTTGGTGCTGAAGACCGCAACTCGCATACGAACCCCCTCGCGCTCGCTTACACCGACAACAGGCGTTTGGCGACGCGTTCCATGGTCAGGCCTTGTACGAGGATGGAGAAGCAGACCACCACATAGGTGACGGCCAGCAGCGTCGTGCGCACCGGTCCAACGGGGAGCGCCAGCGCGAGCGCAATGGAGATACCTCCCCGTACTCCAGCCCAGGTGAGCAAGCGCAACGAGCCGCTCGGCAGGTCGTAGCGCCGACGCAGTGGCCCGAGCGGCAGCGCGATGGATGCGAAGCGCGCCAGGAGCGTCAGCGGGATCATGACCACGCCCAACCACAGAGCCGGCGCCTGAAAATCGAGCACGAGAATCTCCACGCCGATCAGCACGAAGAGTGCCGCGTTGAGAAACTCGTCCACCAGTTCCCAGAACTCATCGAGACGCTGCTGCGTGACCGGTGACAGAGCCACGGCACGGCCACTCTGCCCAATGATCAGTCCCAGGACCACCATGCCCAGTACGCCGGACACGTGCAGGTGGCGCGACAGCGAGAAGCCGGCTGACACCAAGGCCAGTGTGACGAGGATCTCGACCTGATAGTTGTCCACGGCTCGGAGCAGGCGCACGGCAACCCAGCCCAGCGCGAGGCCAAACACGATCCCGCCCCCCACTTCGATCGCGAGCAGTTTCACGATATCGCCAACGGCCGGCGCACTGCCGCTCACCAGAACACCGAGCAGCGCGAGGAACAGCACCACGGCCACACCGTCGTTGAACAGCGACTCGCCAGTGATGGTGACCTGCAATCGCGGTGGGACGCCGGCCTTCTTGAGCAGCGCACCCACGGCAATCGGATCGGTTGGCGCGATGAGTACCCCAAACGCCAGCGTCCAGAGCACCGGAATGCTGAAGCCGAACAGCGGCGCCAGACTCCAGAGGCCAAGAGCGATGGCCGCTGCGGCCAGCACCGTGCCCACCGTGGCCAGCAGCAGCACCGGCCCGCGCTGTGCGCGCAGCACCGTCCAGTCCACATGCAGGGCACCGGCAAAAAGCAGTGGCCCCAGCATGCCCTCCAGCAGGGTTTCGCGGAAGTCGATCTCCTGCAGCACGCGGATGACCGGCGACAGATCCACCAGCCCCAGCGCAGCGGCCAGCTTGGTGCCCAGGGCGCTCAGCAGCGCCGTGAGCAGCAGACCGATGGCGGAGGGCAGCCGGACCCAGCGCACGTTGATGTACGCGAAGGTCGCAGTCAGGGCGAGTACTGCGGCAAGAAGATCAATCATGGTGGGACGGGCGGAGGATGAACAAGACCAACACCCCGTTCACGTCTCCTCGTTCCCCGCGCCGAACGCCACCACCTGCCCACTCTCGTCCACCAGCTCGAATGCGTCACCCTGCATGACCACGCGCAGCGTCTGATCGAGAAAGGCGGGACTCGCGAACGACATCGAGAAGCGCACCAGCGGCCGGCCGTGCAGCGCCAGCTGCCGGATCATGGCGTTGCGCAGTCCGAGACCCTGGAGAAACGGACGCTTCACGCCAAACAGCTTCGCGGCCCAGGCCGTGGTATGGACCGGATTGAAGTCGCCCGATACCTGACCGAAGCGCTTGCCCATGTCGGATGGAATCCGGATGGCCCCCACCACGCTGCCCGATTGCGTGGCATCGAGCTGCGGGTCCTTGCGCCGCAGCTCCGCCAGGGTGCGCAGCAGCGCACGCCCCGACTCGAGGCGTTCGAGATCGCCGTCCGGCACATTGCGAATGATGAAGCGATCGTTGACGGTGCCGAGCAGATGACCGCCATCGGCCCGCGCACGGTGGATGGCGATGCGCAACGCGACCATGGCCTTGCCATCGCCGAGCCGCCACGCCCCGCGCAACGAGGCGTGCAGCTCCTGATGGTCGGTGTTCACCCACTCGGGGACACTGGCCCAGTGCTTGGTCTCGTGCTGCACATGCAGCAGGTGGCGGAAGTTGATGCCGAGATCGGCAATCAGCCGCGTGTACAGCAGTGTCCCCACACTCTGGTTGTACAGGTACGGCACCGGCACATCCGGATCACTGAGGTCTCCCGTGTCATTGAACAGGCGCTGCCATTTGCTCCGCAGCGCCGGCGTGATGGTGACCGGCGCGCCGTACAGGCCCACGGCATCGGTGCGCAGTCCGTGCGTACTGCGCAGATTGCGCAGGGTGGATGTCCAATAGGCCCAGCGATACCGCAGTCCCTGCGTGACACCCGGCATCGGCAGCATGAGCGAGTCGGGCACCCGCTGCACCATGACGCCGATGCCCGAGGTGAACGTGGACAGGCGCTGACCCTTCAGGCGCTCGACGTGCGAGGCCGACGCACTGCGGTCGGCGTGGGGAGTCTGCTCACTCATACGGAAGGATTCGAAGCGGAGTCATCGCGACACCTGGGAACCTGTTGTCAGCGTCGCGAGAAGATAGCACCATGCGGGGCCGCGCGCCCTGCATGACCATCGGGCCATGTCGCGCGATCAAAGCGAATGCCCGGCGCCCCGTCTGCCCGCTCACGGAATCGATTGTCCCAGGTGAGCGCACCCGTCGCCGTGTCGAAGCGCGCCAAGCGCACACCGGGTTGTGGCCCCTCAGCGGTCATCACCAAACGATCGCTGCCCGGATCACGCGCAATCCAGTGCGGCTCGAAGCTGCTGTCGGCCGCGAGTACACTGCGTCGACGAGGCCGCCGCGGGTCGGAAACCTCGTACACGTGATACTCCCGTGTGCTGGCCACCGGCACAATCCACCAGCGACCGACGAGCAGCGGGACCGCACAACCGATGTGCTGCGGGTGCGAGAGCGACAGCACGGGCTCCACCGAGGGTGTGGAGCCATCGAGCCCCGACAGCAGATAGAACCCGCAGTAGTAGGTGTTGAGCAGCGCGTGCCGCCCGTCTGGCAGGAAGCGCACCTCGAACGGATAGCGTGACGTCGAACCACCCACGCTCTTCGGCAGGGCCATTGTCCGGAGCAGCGTGAGATCCGACAGGCGCCAGAGCTGCACCACGTCGGCGCTGGTGGTGTCCGTCGGGTCCATGGCCACACTTGTCGTCAGCACCAGATCAGTGGCCGGGCTCACGTCCAGCGAGTACGTGCGCAGCGCCTGTCCCGCAAACGCGGAATCCGCAGCGCTGCGGAACTGGATGAGTTTCCCATCACGCGTGAAACGGGCCAGCGCCCCCGGATCGCCCTTCATGCGCCCATCACCAAACTGATACGTGCCCAGCAGATCACCATTGGGCAGTCGCGCGAAGCTGTGCGGATAGCGGTGCCCGGGCACCGGATCGATGCGACCGGCGAGCACCGGTGCTGTCGGCTGGCGCACATCGATGAGATAGGTCGCTTCTGCCAGATAGGCATTGGCCGCAAAGGGCCAGCCACTGTCGGGCATGACCATCTCTGTGTGGTGTGGCATGCTGCCCCGGTCGCCGGTGTGCAGCACCTGCAGCACCTGCGCGTATGTGGGACTGCTGCTGTCCACATCGATCACCGCCAGAAAGTCACTGGGCTGACTGGAGTCGGTGACGGGTGTATGCATGTGGCCGCCCGCGCCGGGTGAGGCGCTATGGCCGGCAAACACATACAGATGGCGCGCCGGCGCGGACGGCGGTGTCGCATCCCCAGGCGATGGCTCGCGTGCGGTGCAGGCCGCGAGGATGCTGGCCGTCATCGCCAGCAGGAGAAGCAGACATCGAGTCATGGCACGCGGAGGAGAAAGTGGGCTGCGCTGCAAGACGGTGCTCCCTACGATAGCTCCCCGAGGCAGCACCCGCCGCTCGCAGCGGCAAGGCGCGGCGACAAGTGGTCGACTGACGCGTGGCCGAGTGACGACTGGCCGAGTAATGGCTCAGCGTACGGACTGGCCGGTTCCGCGCAGCCAGACGCGGACCCGCGCGGCCTGCCGCCGACTCACCGGCACCTGTTTCCCCGAGTGCAGCACCAGATGCAGGCCACCGTGTCCGCTGCGCAGCGCCCGCACTGCACCGCGGCGCACGATCCACGAGCGATGCACACGCAGAAACTCATGCGACGGGAGCGCCGCCAGCAGCGTGGTCATCGATTGCCGAACGAGCCAGCGACGCGCCCCCACATGCACCGCCACATACACATCGTCTGCTTCCAGACAATCCACCTCATCGAGCGCCAGCAGTTCCTCGGTGCGTCCGGTCCGCACGAACAGAGGCGCCGGGGATGGCGGAACGGGCGGCGCGGGCAGACGATGACGCGCCACATGGGCACGAATGCGCTGCAGCGCCCGATCGAGCTCCGGCATGGTGACCGGCTTGCAGAGGTAGTCCAGCGCCTCCGTGGCAAAGGCCGGTACGGCGTAGCGGTCAAAGGCCGTCACGAAGACCACGGCCGGCAGCGGCCGCGCTCCAATCTCGCGCGCGAGTTCGAGCCCCGAGTCACCGGGCATCTCGATGTCCAGCAGCACCGCATCCACCACGTCGAGACGCGTACGCGCACTGGCGGCATCGGCGCACTCCACCACCACGGCCACATCGCGGCGAAGATCCAGCAGTTGCCGCAGTGCGCGCCGGGAGAGCGGCTCATCGTCCACCAGCATCAGCCGCAACACCGCGTCGGTGGTCTGCTCCGCGACGGGCCTCACGTCGCCTCCCGGCGATACGGCAACACAAGAGTGACCTCGACCCCGTGTGGCGCAGCATGCCGCACTTCCAACACCGCCCGCTCACCGTGCAGGGCAGCGAGGCGCGCACGTGAGTTGGAGAGGCCATAACCCAGCGTCGCGCGCTGCTCCCAGTTCGGCGCAAGACCGGTTCCGTTGTCGCGAAGCGTGATGTGGAGCGCATCCGCGGCGACACGGGCCGTCAGCTGCAGCACGCCACCCTTGGTGCTGGTGCGCAGTCCATGCCGCACACTGTTCTCCACCAACGGCTGCAGAATCCACGCCGGTACCAGCGCATCTGCCGCATCGGCCGGCACGTCGGTCGTGAACAGCACCTCACGTCCAAGGCGCATCTCCTCGATGCGCAGATAGGGCCCGAGCCGCGCGACCTCCTCGTGCAATGGAACCTCGTGATGATCGCTGGCCCGCAGAGCGCTCCTGAGCAACACACTCAGCTGCTCGAGCGCCGACGCCGCGCGCACCGAGTCCCCGTCACGCACGAGCGCCGTGATGGCTGTGAGGGTGTTGAAGAGGAAGTGCGGCTGCAGCTGGGCGCGCAATGCCGTCAGCTGTGCATCGCGCAGCGCCAGCATGAGCTGTTCTGCATGCCGTTCACGCTGCTCGAGTCGTACGCGCGTCACGGTGGCCTGCCGAAACGCCACCACGGCGCCGTACACCACGACGCCGGCCGGAAGCAGCACAAGAAACCACTCGACCACCACAAAGCCGACGAGAGACCACGGCGCGGTACCGAGCAGTGCACTGCTCAGGAAGGCTGTGAAGGCCTGCAACGCGGTGAAGACCACGGACCCTGACAGATGCAACGCCACATGCCACGCCAGCCGACGGCCGCGGAGCGGCCAGCGGTCTGCCAGGCGCTCGACGATGGGCGTGAACAACACCCAGGCGTACCAGATGGACAGCCCGATGAGCATGAGCTTCCAGGTGGAGACACCCGGCTCGCGGGCTGCACCCAAGCGCTGGACGTACAGCACCCCCATGACGGCGGGCACACTCCACACGGCAAGGCGCGTGCGCAGACGCGCGCCGGGAACGGGCGCCGCGGCGTCCACCAATGGCATGGCAACGACGTTGGCCATGCCGAAGTGTAGACGGCCCGCGCACAACCGGACAGCCGCTCACGACATGTATGCCGCCGCTCACCACATGACAGGCCAGCGGGCGAATCCCGGTGCAGTGCCCCACCCGTAGCGCCCCACATGCGCTGGATCTTCCGTCCTTACCGCCCCACACTCTCATGCTGACGCGTCGTCTCACCGGCCTGTTGTTCTTCACCACCCTGCACGGACTGCCCGTTCACGGCACCCGCGCACAATCCACCGCCACGCCCGCAGCCGCCGCGGCGCGCTCCCGGCTCGATGCCCCGGCCTGCACGTCCAACGGCGCGCGGGCCTCGCGCGAGAGCTGGACCACCTGGGGCGGCAATGTGCGCAACACCCGCGCAGGCACCGCCGCCGCCCGCGCCTCGGCCGATTCGCTCGTGCTGCGCTGGGCGCTCTGGCTGGGCGAAGTGGCCAACGCACGCGCGCAGGCCACCGTGGCCAACGGCCGCGTCTACGTGACCAGTGAAGGGGGCAGCGTGTGGGCCCTCGACGCCGAACGTGGCTGTCAATGGTGGCGCACCGCTGTTGGTGCGCCGGTGCGCACCAGCGCGGTGATACTCAGCGACAGCAGCGGCGCCGCGCAACTGCTCTTTGTGGGTGATGCCATGGGACGGGTACTGGCGCTGCAGGCCAGCACCGGCGCCATTGTGTGGACGGCGCGTGTCGATGCGCATCCCATGGCCATCGTCACCGGCACGCCTCAACTGCACCGCGGCGTGCTGTACGTGGGCGTGTCGTCTTATGAATCAGCCATGCCGCTGCAGCCCAAGTACGCCTGCTGCACCTTCCGTGGCAGCGTGGTGGCACTCGATGCGCGTAGCGGTGCGCAGAAATGGAAGACCTACACCATCGACGAGACCCCGACACCCAATGGCAAGAGCAAGTCGGGCGCCGACGTCATTGGTCCCTCGGGCGCCGCGGTCTGGTCCACACCCACCGTCGACGAGCGACGCGGGCGGCTGTATGTGGGCACGGGCAACAACTACTCCGCGCCGCAGAGCACACGCAGCGATGCCGTGATGGCGATGGATCTTGCCACCGGCGCCGTGGTGTGGAGCCGGCAGTTCACCGCACGCGACGGCTACAACGTGAGCTGTGATGTGCCCGGCAAGTACAACTGCCCCGAGGCCGATGGTCCCGACGCCGACATCGGGCAGCCCCCCATTCTCGTGGACCTGCCAGGCGGGGGACGCAGCCTGCTCGTTGGCGCGAAGAGCGGCATGCTGCGCGCCCTCGATCCCGACCGCGAGGGTGCCACACGCTGGGAGTATCAGGTGGGCCCGGGTGGCAAGCTCGGTGGCCTTCATTGGGGCTCAGCCACCGACGGCCGACTGGTGTTTGCCGCCTACGGAGGCCAGATCATCTCCGCTGTGGCCGACTCCACCGCGCCCGGCGGCATGCGCCTCGTGGCCGACGCATCAGCCGGGGGTGGTCTCGTGGCGTTGGACCTTCGCACCGGCGCGTTGCAGTGGCGCGCTGCCGCTCCCGTGTGCGACAAACGTCCGGGCTGCAGCCCGGCACAGAGCGCGGCCGTGACCGTGGCCCATGGCATCGTCTGGTCGGGCGCGCTCGACGGGCATCTGCGTGGCTATGACGCCCGCAGCGGACGCATCGTGTGGGATCAGGACATGGTGCGCGACTACCAGACGGTCAACGGCAGCGGTGGACGCGGCGGATCACTCGATGTCGGCGGACCGGTCATCGTGGGCAACAGTCTCTATGTGGGTGCTGGATATGGCTTGTATGGCGCCATCCCCGGCAACGTGTTCCTGGCGTTCACACGTGTTGCGCGTAGTGGCGGCAGCGGCAGCGCCCGCGGAGGCGGCAGCGGCGTCTTGCGATAACGCAGATCGGCATCGGATAGCGGACCCTGAGGTCGCGCGGCAGCGCCGCGCTCGCCAACTGGCCGGACGGCACAATGCGTGCTAGCGTCTCCTGTATCCTTCAACGGAGTCGTCATGCCACGTACAGTGCATCCCGAACGTCATTTCACACATCGCGTCGGCTGGTTGCGCGCGTCGGTGCTCGGGGCCAACGATGGCATCGTCTCCACGGCTGCACTCGTGGTGGGTGTGGCCGCCGCCGGCACCGAGCGCCACGGCCTCCTCGTCACGGGGCTTGCCGGACTCGTGGCGGGCGCCATGTCGATGGCCGCCGGCGAGTACATCTCCGTGAGTTCGCAGGCCGACACGGAGCAGGCCGATCTGGCCCGCGAACGTCGTGAGCTGATCGACGATCCGGCGCACGAGCTGGGCGAACTCACCGCCATCTACCGCGCGCGTGGTCTCGACGACACGCTCGCGCGTCAGGTGGCCGAGCAGCTCACGGCACACAATGCGCTGGAAGCGCACGCCCGCGACGAACTCGGCATCACCGAAGCCCTGTCGGCACGGCCCGTGCAGGCGGCTCTGGCCTCAGCGGCCACGTTTGCCGTGGGCGCGGCGCTTCCACTGCTGCTGGCGCTGATGGTTCCGCCAACGGCCGTCGTCATGACCGTATCGGCAGGATCACTGCTGGCTCTGGCTGGGCTGGGCGCGCTGGCCGCCGGCGCGGGTGGCGCGGGTCGCCTGCGTGGTGCGGCCCGCGTGGTGGTCTGGAGCGCGCTGGCCCTGCTGCTTACGGCCGGCGTGGGACGTCTGGTTGGCGAGCCGGTGTAGTGAACGTTGCCTCGCGCGTTCAGCGCCAGGGAACTGCCGCCACGATGTCCTGTGTTTCTCCGCAGCGCCGATTGACACGATGGCCGCTCGGATCAGGAAACGACAGCAGGGCCGCCGCAATCGTATCCGTCCTCGAGCGTGCTTTCTTGAACGCCGCATCACAGGCCTCGGCGCTCGACACCGCGTGCGTCGGCCCCATGGCCAGCCAGACGATGAACACGCCGAGCGCCGCGACAATCACCGCGCCGCCCCCGTATCGCCAGGCGCGATGTGCCGGGCCGGACTCGTGAGGCAACGCGAGTGGCGACTCGAGCGGCGAAGCAGTCGGCTTCGCAGACGACTTCGCAGACGGTGCGGAACCATGCGGCGACATCATGCGCACTCTCCCCGTTATCGCGGGACGTCCGTGATTGACAGCAGATTGCCATCCGGATCCTTGAACCAGGCGACACGCGCCCCGCCAGGCGCCTCCCACAGGTCGTTGGCGTCCTGCTGCAGAAACGGATAGCGCTCGAAGATCACACCGCGCGCGCGCAGGGCCGCCGCCACCTCGGCGGCATCCTGCACCTGCCAGCCAAGCGCGGTGAAGGGGTGCGGCGACAGTGCACGAACCTTCTGCAGGCGCAGCGGCACACCGGCCAGATCAAACACCAGCGAGAACTCGTCGTCAGACAGTACCGACAGCCCCAGCGTGTCGGCATAAAATGCCCGCGCGCGATCCGGCATGGCGGTGGCAAGGAAGGCAACGGGCGCGCTGGTGCCGAGCATGAAGCAATCCTCGAGGCTGTGTAGTGCGTAGCAGCAACGCGCAATCTGCGCTGGACGTCCAGCGGATAGCATGCGTCCGAAACAGGAAGCCGGCAAGCGGATCGGGCGTCAACGGCCCTATTGATTCACCGCACGAATGGCAGCGAGTTCCTCGTCCGTGAGCCCCACGCGTTGCAGTGCGGCGAGAATGAAGTCCGTCTTTCCCGCGACATAGCGCGTCATATCGTCCGCATGGTGGCGGGCAAGCTGCTGCTTGAGCTCGCCATAGGCCCGGGCCAGCGCGGGGTCGGCGCGAAGCAGGTCCCGTAGCCCCAACTGGTTTCGGCAGCTCAGGCTGTCCCGATGACTGGCGTACAGGTGGTGACGCGGCAGGCCGTCGGGCGCACGAAAGGCCTCGCGATCAGGAATACCCAGATCGCCGCGGTGCTGGTACCCCATGGCGGTCAGCGACGGGATGAGGGCCGCCACCTCGTCGCGTGAGGCCACCACGATGCAGGCATCGATCACCGGCTTGGCTGCGAGCCCGGGCACCGCCGTGCTGCCCACATGCTCGATACTGAGGGCGAGGTGGCGAACCGCGGGCCAGATCAGCGCGTGAAGCTGCGCGAACTGCTGCGGCCAGCCGGCATCGTATGCGCGAACTTCAACCCGGGACATGCCGCGCTCCACTGAGTGTCACCAGGTCCGCCACATCCACGCTGCCAAACCGCAGCGTGAGCAGGTCGAGCGCAAACTCTTCATCACGAAAGGGAGCAGGCCCATACACGACCTGCGCGCGGAACTCTGTCGCCATTCGAGACAGAAGCGGCGGCGCTACGTCAAAATCCAGGTCATGCAGCGGCCACACCGATCCATGCAGGTTGCCGGCAAGTCCACCCGTCGCCTGAAATGGCAGCTGTGCCCGATTCATGGCCTCGAGGATGTCCGCGAGCACCGCGAACTGTTCTGTGGAGATCCACGACGGGAGGGAATCGGGCATGGTGAGATTGTATGATATGTCCCAACATGCGCCAGCCGAAGGCCACTGGTCTCACCCCACCGTTTCGAGCCATGTCTGATTTCTACAAGACGGGCCGGGCCGACCGGGCTAGCATGTCCACTTGCTTCCCCTTCACCACAAGGAGATGGACATGCAGCAACCCAACGCCGTGGGCTGGTTCGACATTTACGTGGACGATCTGGATCGGGCCGTCGCCTTCTACGAGGCCGTGTTCGCGCAGACCCTCGAACCCATGGGAGACCCGACGGGCGAGACTCTCATGCGCAGCTTTCCCGGCAACATGAGCGCCTACGGTGCGGCCGGAGCACTGGTCAAGTCCGCGCACACCCGCGCCGGGGTGGGCGGCACCATGGTGTACTTCAGCGTCGAAGACTGCGCCGCCGTGGAGCCACGCGTGGTCGCCGCCAATGGGACGGTCGTTCGTCCCAGGTTCTCCATTGGCCCCTTTGGCTGGGTGTCCATCTGCATGGATACCGAGGGCAACATGTTCGGCCTCAACTCCATGAAGTAGCGTCGGCTCCCACGCGTCACGCCGTGCGGCGCGTGTGTGGTGGGG
>JACVCT010000411.1 GCA_016741895.1 Gemmatimonadaceae bacterium
AGGTGGGTTACCCCTTCGTCTTCGTGGTCCCCGTGGCCGTACCGGTTGGCGCCACGGTCGAGTGGCCGCAGATCAAGGACAGCACGGCCGTGGTCAACATGCGCGCGCCACTGCGCATCGTGGACGAAGGCACCAAGCTCGGCACACGCCGGGAGCGGGCCGAGTACACGCTGTCCGCCTGGGATGTGGGGCGGGTGCCCATTGGCCTCGCTGATGTCACCGTGCGTGTGGGCAGCAGCAGTCTGCGTGTGCCGCTCAGCGACGCGCGTGTGTTCGTGCGCAGTGTGCTGCCGGGCGACAGCACGCTGCACGTGCCCAAGCCGGCGCGTGATCTCTACCTGCGTGAAGTGCCGTGGTGGGAGCGCTGGTGGCCGGCCCTTCTCGTGCTGGCGGCACTGGCGCTGCTTGCCTGGCTCTGGCGACGCCGCAAGCGAACCAAAGTGGCGGCGCCTGCCGCGCTGCCACTCGATCCCTATGCGCGGGCGTTGCACGAGTTCGATCGCCTGGACCGCCTCAGTCTGGCCGACGCCGGGGAAACCGGTCGTTGGACGGCGCTCGCGGTTGATGTGCTGCGCTGGTATCTCGAGGCGCGTGTACCGGCGGCGCATCTGGCGCTCACAAGCGGTGAAGTGCTGGAAGCCGTGGCGTCCAATCCTCATGTGCCACACGACCGCTTGTACTCGCTGCTGGCCGACGTGGACATCATCAAGTTCGCGGCCCATCCTGTGAGTGCAGAGCGTGCACGGGAGTTGGCGCACGAGGCCCGCGCCATTGTCGAGCACATCGAGGCCAGCGAGCGCGCCACCCGCGAGGCTGCGCGTGCTGCTGCCGATGCCGCGGCGCAGGCCGTTGATGCCGAACGCCGGGCCGCAGAAGAGGCGGCGCGCCGCGCGTCGGTGTCCGCGCGCAAGGATCGTCGCGGTCCGCCGGCGGGTGTGCCCTGATGGACGGACTCATGGACTGGTTTGCTGCGCTGCCATTGGCAGACTGGTGGGCGGCGCGCAGTGGTCTCATCACGGTGGCGGGCATCAACCTCGCGCATCCCGAGGCCCTGTTGCTGCTGCCGCTGCTCTGGCTGTGGTTGTGGGTGCTGAGGCGCCGCGAATCGGGTCAGGCCACCATTTCGTTCTCGCGCGCCGCGGTGCTGGCGCGCGGTCCGCGCCCCGTGCTGCGCGGGGCGCGCTGGATTCCGTGGCTGCGCGCGCTCGCGCTTACTGGCGTGGTGCTTGCGGTCGCGCAGCCGCGTTCGGGCGCACGTGCGGAGCGGGTGAACAGCGACGGCATCGACATCGTCATGACCGTGGACATCAGCAGCTCCATGCTGGCCGAGGACTTCCAGCCGCAGAATCGCATGGAGGTGGCCAAGGACAAGGTCAAGCGCTTTGTCATGGGTCGCACCAGCGATCGTGTGGGACTGGTGGCCTTCTCGGGAGAGGCACTCACGCAGGTGCCACTCACCACCGACTATCCGGTGGTGCTGGCGGCCATCGACAATCTGCAGATCGGCCAGCTCGAGGATGGTACCGCCATCGGCACCGCCATTGCCACCGCGGCCAACCGGCTGCGCAACTCGCCGGGACGCTCACGTGTCATGGTGCTGCTGACGGACGGCGAGAACAATCGCGGTTCCATCGATCCGCGCACGGCGGCGCAGGCGGCGGGCGCCTTTGGCATTCGCATCTACACCATTGGCGTGGGCACCGAGGGCATGGCCGCCGTGCCGGTGGGACGTGGTTTGTTTGGACTGCGCTACGAGAATCGGCCCGTGAAAATCGACGAGCCGCTGCTCACCGAGATTGCCACGTCCACCGGTGGCAAGTATTTCCGGGCGCGCGATGCCGCGGCGTTGCAAACCATCTACGAACAGATCGACCGGCTCGAACGCTCGTCGGTGGAAGCCAAGGCCTACATTCGTTACACCCAGCAGTAGCGCTGGCCGGTGGTCTTTGGCACCCTCGTGTTGCGTGCCGAAACCTGGCTGGTGGCCTGGCGCGGG
>JACVCT010000060.1 GCA_016741895.1 Gemmatimonadaceae bacterium
GTATGCCCACCAGCTCGTCGGATCGCTCGTGTGAGCCAACCGCCCACCTCATACGCCCGGTGTAGCGGCGGTACACCCGCGACGCGGCGGCCCCCACCACCGGATCGCCGCGCTGCCACCCGCGGGAGCCGACACCCGGCGCCACCCAACACGCCTGTGCCGGCTGCGCCGGTGTGGACCGCCGCGAGTTCCTCGCCACGGCGTCCTGGCTCTCGCTTGGCGCACTGGCCATGTCGGCCTGCGGCGACGGCATCATCAGCGGTCCCGATCAGATCCTGCCGTTCCCCAACGAGCCCTTCACCTTCGATCCGGCCACCGTGCCCGAGCTGGGGCAGGTGGGAGGACGCACCATTGTGTCGCGTGGCGCGGCGGCGCCCATCTATCTCGAGCGCACCGGCAGCGCGGCCTACCGCGCCCTCTCGCTCGTGTGCCCGCATCGCGGCACCATCGTCAACGCCCAGGCCAACGGCTTCGCCTGTCCCAATCACGGCGCCCGCTTTGCCCTCGACGGCACGTGGTTGGGTGGACAGGCCACGGCCAGCCTGGCGCCTGTCGGCATCCGCCGCAACGCCAATGGCACGCTCACCATTGGTGGCGCCCCACTGCCCCCGGCGCTCAGTCTGTCCGCCACCACTATTGCCTTCTCGGCGGCCATCGGTGGTGCGGCGCCTCCTTCGCAGTCCCTCGTCATCGACAATGAAGGCGGCGGAACACTAAGCGGCATTCAGGTGGCACTCACCTATGCCCCCAACGAGCGCACCGGCTGGCTCAACGTCTCGCTCGACGCCGCCACCGCGCCCGCGCGGCTCACGCTCACTGCGCAGCGCGGCACGCTGCCCGCCGGCAGTTACCGCGCCACCGTGCTGGTATCCGCGCCCGGCACCAGCAACGGCGCGCAGTCCGTGTCGGTGGCCCTCGTAGTTCAGGACCCCAACGCGCCCGCCGTTCTGCAGCTCTCGGCCACCAGCCTCCAGTTTGCGGCCACGGCCGGCGCCATTCCGCCCGTGCAGGTGGTGCGTTGCCTCAATGGCGGTGGCGGAACGCTCGCCGGTTTGTCGGCCCGTGTGGCCTACGAACCCGGTTCCTTTGGCTGGCTGTCCGCCGAGCTCTCGCAGACCACCGCGCCGGCCGACCTCCGCCTCACGGTCAACCCCAATCTCACCGGGGTGGGTACCTACACGGCCACGGTTACCGTGAGCGCCAATGGGGTGACCGCTCGGACCCTCACCGTGACCATGACGGTCACGCCGCAGGGCCTGGTGGTGAACATTGGCGCCTGGCCGGCCCTGGCCAATGTGGGCGGGGTGGCCGGCAGCGTGGGCAATGTGGCCGGTACGCCGGTGGCAGTCGTGCGTACCAGCGCCACCAGCTTTGCCGCCTTCTCCATGGTATGCCCGCACGCCGGCACCACCATCAACGTGGTGAACGGGACCAGCTTCAAGTGCCCCAACCATGGCGCCGAGTTCGACAACCAGGGCGTCAACCGCCCCGACTCGCCCCAGCGCACCAGCAACCTTACCCGCCTCACGGTCACCTACACCCCGGGTGCGGCCACCCTCGTGGTCAGCTGAGCGGCGCCCGCGCGGGGCGTTGAACCCGGCTTCGGGACTGGCTACCTTTCAAGGCTGTTTGACCTCAGCCAACTTTCGTAGCCATGCCAACTTACGAGTTTCGCGCGCCCGACGGCACGATCATCGAGCGGATCTTCAAGATCAGCGAAGTTCCCGACTCCGTCACGCTCGACGACGGCCGCGTGGCCACGCGCATCATTTCCGGCGGCGCCGGTCTGCTGTTCAAGGGCAGCGGGTTCTACATCACCGACTACGGCAAGGACGGCAAGAAGGACCAGCGTGCCGCCTCCGGCTCCGCCTCTGGTGGTGACAGTGGCAGCAAGGGCGACACGTCCAGCAAGTCGTCCGATGGCGCGTCCGGTAGCGCTTCAAGCACCAAGAGCGACAGCAAGCCCGCGGCCAGCCCGGCCGCGTCGTCCACCAAATCCGACTGACGCACGCCGTCGGGCGCGCTTACGCGCTCGACAGCCGCGGTCGCACGCCCTCTTGCACCATCTGCCGTGAATCAGGCTGAAGCCCTGCGCGCCGAACTGGCGCGCGCGGCGCGTACCCTCGGTGCGCCCGACGATGTCTCCCCCATTCTCGAACGCCCGCGTGATCCGGCGTTCGGCGACTGGGCCACCAACCTCGCCATGACGCTCGCCAAGCCGCTCGGCAAGAAGCCGCGCGACATTGCCGAGGCGCTCATCGCCGCGCTCGACACGGCCAGTGTGGGCATCGTGTCGGCCGAGATTGCCGGCCCGGGCTTCGTCAACATCCGCCTCGATCCCGGCTTTCAGGCGCGTGGCCTGCTGCAGATTCTTGCCGCACCCGAGCAGTGGGGCCGCATGGACCTCGGGCACAACCAGCGTGTGTGTGTGGAGTTCGTCTCCGCCAATCCCACCGGCCCGCTGCATGTGGGACACGGGCGGCAGGCGGCGCTGGGCGACGCCATCAGCACGCTGCTCGAGTGGACGGGCTGGAACGTCGACCGCGAGTTCTACTACAACGACGCCGGCACGCAGATCGCCAATCTCGCCA
Source organism: Gemmatimonadaceae bacterium (assembly GCA_016741895.1). Classification (GTDB taxonomy): domain Bacteria; phylum Gemmatimonadota; class Gemmatimonadetes; order Gemmatimonadales; family Gemmatimonadaceae; genus Gemmatimonas. The sequence goes on from JACVCT010000060.1 coordinate 2,592, forward strand.
GAAGCACGCAGGCCCGTGTGCGCGAACTGGCGGGGCAGCCGCTCGAAATTCCCGAGGGCGGCTATCACGGCGAATACATTCGCGAGATCGCCGAGCGCTACGTGGCACAGTACCCGGAGGACCGCGAGGGCAACGATCTCGACGCCCTGCGCGCCTTTGCCGTCGCGGCGCTGCGGCACGAGCAGGACCTCGACCTGCAGGCCTTTGGTGTCAAGTTCGACACCTACTACCTCGAGAGCTCGCTCTACACCGACGGCCGCGTGGACAGGACGGTCGAAGCGCTCAAGGCCTCGGGACACACCTACGAGGAAGAAGGCGCGCTGTTCCTGCGCACCACCACGTTTGGTGATGACAAGGATCGCGTCATGAAGAAGAGCGCGGCCAAGGGCGGCGACTACACCTACTTCGTGCCCGACGTGGCCTATCACGTCACCAAGTGGGAGCGCGGCTACACGCGCGCCATCAACGTGCAGGGCGCCGACCACCACAGCACCACCACGCGGGTGCGCGCCGGTCTGCAGGCGCTGGGTATCGGCATCCCCGAGGGCTACCCCGACTACGTGCTGCACCAGATGGTCACCGTCATGAAGAGCGGCGAGGAGGTCAAGATCTCCAAGCGCGCCGGCTCGTATGTCACGGTGCGTGATCTCATCGACGAGGTGGGCCGCGACGCGGTGCGCTACTTCTACCTCATGCGCAAGGGCGACTCGCAGCTCGTCTTCGATGTGGACCTGGCGCGCAGTCAGTCGGAAGAGAACCCCGTGTACTACATCCAGATGGCGCACGCGCGCATGTGCGGCATCTTCCGTGTCGGTGAAATCGACGCGACCACGGTGACCGGTCAGGACGTGGACCTCGGCGTGCTCAGCGAACCCGCCGAAGTGGAGCTCGTCAAGCAGCTGCTCGATTTCCCGGCCATGGTGAAGGGCGCCGCCGAGAATCTCGAGCCGCATCGCATTGCGGGCTGGCTGCTCGAGACCGCGCGCTGCGCGCACACCTGGTATCACAAGCATCACGTCCTCGGCGAGCCCGAGGCCATCACCCGCGCGCGCCTCGTCCTGGCGCGCGCCACGCAGCTCGGTATTGCCGCCGGTCTGCGCATCCTCGGACTGTCGGCGCCGGAGCGCATGTGAGTACTGCCACGGGCAGCATCAGGAATCCCGTTCTCGTCGTCGGCTCGGTGGCCCTCGATTCCGTCGAGACGCCATTCGGCAAGGCCGACGAAGTGCTTGGTGGTTCCGGCACCTACTTCTCCTCGTCGGCATCCCACTTCACGCCCGTGCAGCTCGTGGGCGTGGTGGGGGATGACTACCCCGTGGAGAAGCTCGAGCCGCTGGCCGCGCGCGGGGTGGATCTGGCCGGTGTCGAGAAGGCGGAGGGGTCGAGCTTTCGCTGGCGTGGTCGCTACCGCCACGATCTCAACTCGGCCGAGACACTCGAAACACATCTGGGGGTGTTCTCGCACTTCCGGCCCAAGATCCCCGAGCAGTTCAAGCGCGCGCCGTTTGTGTTTCTGGCCAACATCGATCCGCGCCTGCAACTGCAGGTGCTCGAGCAGGTGGACAAGCCACGGCTCGTGGCCTGCGACACCATGAACTTCTGGATCGAATCGCGTCGCCCGGAGCTGGTGGAGCTGCTCGGTCACGTGGATCTCATCACGCTCAACGACGCCGAAGCCCGCCAGCTCACCGAGCACACCAACCTCGTGCAGGCGGCGCGCTGGATCATGGACAAGGGCCCCAAGCACGTGCTCATCAAGAAGGGCGAGCACGGCGCCTACATGTTCACGCGGGAGAGCATCTTCTTCGCGCCCGCCTATCCGCTGGAGAGTGTGTTCGACCCCACCGGCGCAGGCGATTCCTTCGCCGGTGGTTTCATCGGCTATCTCGCGGCCACGGGTGACCTGAGCGACGAGAACATGCGCCGCGCGGTGGTGGTGGGTTCGGCCATGGGTTCGTTTGCCGTGGAGAAGTTCTCCAACGCCCGGCTGCTTGAAATCACGCGCGCCGACATCGATCAGCGCGTGCAGGAGTTCCGTCAACTCGTGGCCTTCGACACGGAGCTCGGCGCATGAGCCAGACCCCGCTCGACTATCGCAGTGCCGGCGTGGACATCGACGCCGCCGACGACGCCAAGAATCGTCTCGCCAAGCTGGTACAGAGCACCATGACCGCGGGCGCCCGCGGCGCCTTTGGTGGCTTTGGTGGCATGTTCCGCGTGCCCGAGGGCTACAAGGCGCCGCTGCTCGTGGCCAGCGCCGATGGCGTGGGCACCAAGATCAAGATCGCCATCGAAGCCGGTCGTCACGACACCATCGGCCACTGCCTCGTCAATCACTGCACCAACGACATCCTGGTGCAGGGCGCCGTGCCGCTCTTCTTTCTCGACTATGTGGCCTTCGGCAAGCTCGAACCGCCCGTGGTTGAGGGCGTGGTGGCGGGCGTCGCCGCGGGCTGCCGCGAGAACGCATGCGCGCTGATCGGTGGCGAAACGGCGGAGATGCCGGGGGTGTACACACCGCCCGACTACGATCTCGCCGGTTTCATCACCGGCATCGTGGAAGAAGACGCGGTGCTGGGCAGCGCGCGTGTGCAGGAAGGTGATGTGCTGGTGGCGCTGGGTGGCAACGGCCTCCACACCAATGGCTACTCGCTGGCGCGTCGCATCATCGCTGAGCGACTCGAGCTTGGCGTGCATGACGCCTTCCCGGGCGCCGACGGCGCGAGTGTGGCCGACGTCATGCTCAAGGTGCATCGCTCCTACCTGCCCTGTCTCAAGCCGGTGCTGGGGCACATTCACGCCATGGCGCACATCACCGGCGGCGGGCTGCCGGGCAATCTCAATCGTGCGCTGCCTCACACTCTGGATGCCGACGTGGATACCTCCACGTGGACCGTCCCCAATGAATTCCGGGTACTCGCGGAGGCGGGGCAGGTGGCCCCGCTCGAGATGTTCCGGGCCTTCAACATGGGGGTGGGCATGGTGGTCATCACATCGCGGGACAATGTCTCGCACATCACGTCGCGTGCGGCGGCGGTGAGTATTGCCGCGTGGGAGCTGGGTCGTGTCGTGCCCGGAACGGGTCGCGTGCGCCTCGACGGCCAGGTGACCTGATGCGTGCCGCGCGGAGGCTGGCGGGTACTGCCGCGGCGGCCGCGTCGGCGCTGCTGAGCGCAGCGGCCACGGCGTCGGCGCAGACCAGCACCGGTACCTGCACCGTGCAGCCGGCGCTCGCATCGGGCGCCGATGCCTGCACCAAGGCGCGCGATCTCTTTGCCTTCGTCATGCCGCAGGTGGGTGTGGCCCTCTCGGGCGGCAACCCCGTGCTTGGCGAGGGCGGCACCATGGGTGGCTGGGGCAAGCGCGCCATCAGCCTGCGCGTGAGCGCGGTGCAGGGGCAGTTGCCGCGCAACACCGTGCCGCTCAGTGTCACCGGCGCGCGCAGCGATGACTTTGGTGCCGAAGGCACCTATGTGCCCGTTCCCTCGCTGGACGCGGCGGTTGGCGTGTTTGCCGGCGTGCCGGCCGGACTCACCAACATCGGCGGCGTGGATGCACTGATCGGCGTCACCTACCTGCCTGATGTCTCCGAGGGCGCGCTGCGTTTTGCGCCGCAGAACGGCAACTTCGCGTTGTCGTATGGGCTGCGTGTTGGCCTGCTGCAGGAATCCAGCCTCGTGCCGGGCGTCAGCATCAGTGCTATGCGCCGCAAGCTGCCCACCGTCACGCTCGACTACCTGCCGGGCAATGACTCGCTCACGGTCAGCAACCTGGCCGTCGCGGCCAACACCTTTCGGCTGGTGGCCAGCAAGCGCTTCACGCTGCTCGGTCTGGCCGCGGGCATCGGCCGCGACGAGATCGAAAGCACGGCCGGCATGCGTGGTGTCGTGAACGAGGGCATCGCCAATGCACCGGTGCGCAGTGAGGTCGTGCTCTCCGGTTTGCGCAACAAGGTCTCGCGCAACACCGCTTTCGTGAACGCGTCGTTCGGCCTCTCCATCACGCGCATCGTGGCGGAGTACGGCTGGTCCAGCGCCGGCACCATCGAGCAGACCGTCAATCAGTTTGGCGGCAAGCGCGCCAACGACAGTTATCGCTACGGATCACTCGGTGTCACCGTCCGATTCTGAGTCGCTCCAGCCTCAGCATGCAGCGCGCGTGGACGTCGCCTCCGACGATCACGCGCGCTTCATGCGTCGGGCCATTGAACTGGCCGAACGCGGGGCGGGGCAGGTCGCGCCCAACCCCAAGGTGGGCGCGGTGGTGGTCCGGGATGGTGTCATCGTGGGCGAAGGCTGGCACCAGCGCTATGGCGAGGCACATGCCGAAGTGCACGCGCTGGCGGCGGCGGGCGAGCTGGCGCGTGGTGCCACCGTCTATGTCTCGCTCGAGCCCTGCAATCACTACGGCAAGACCGGCCCCTGCAGTGAGGCGCTCATTGCCGCCGGGGTGGCGCGTGTGGTCTGTGCGCTGCGCGACCCCAACAGAAAGGCGGCCGGCGGGCTCGAGCGCCTCGAGGCCGCCGGCATTCAGGTGGAGCAGGGGCTTCTGGCCCACGAAGCCGGCTGGCGCATCGCGCCCTTTCTGCACGCCGCCGTGCACAGCAACCGGCCATTCGTCACCCTCAAGCTGGCCCTGTCGCTCGACGGCGCTGTGGCCGGCCCCTCGCGCCGGCGGGCCTGGCTCACCGGGCCCGAGTCGCGCGCGGCCGTCCACGCCCTGCGCGCCGAGGCCGATGCGGTGGCGGTGGGTATCGGCACGGCCCTGGCCGACGACCCCGAGCTCACGGTGCGGGAGGCGCCAGCCCCGCGGGTGCCGCCCGCGCGGGTGGTCTTCGACCGCCTCGCCCGTCTGCCGCTCGAGTCCCGGCTCGTCCGAACGGCCCACGAGCAGCCGGTCTATGTGGTGGTGAGCCCCGGGGCACCCACCGAGCGGGTGGAGGCCCTGGAAAGCCGTGGCGTGAGTCTGTTGTCGGCCCGGAGTCTCGGGGAGGCCCTCGAGGGGCTGAGGGGACGTGGTATCCGGCACCTCTTCCTCGAAGGCGGTGCCACCCTCGGTTCGGCCTTCCTGACCGACAAGTTGGTGGACCATCTGATTATCTTTCAGGCTTCCTGCATTTTGGGAGCAGGAGCCCTGCCGGCCTTTGCTGGCCTGCCGGGGCGCGAGGCCAACGAGGCGCCTCGCCTTCAGGTGCTCGAACGCCGCAGCTTCGGCGACGACCTGATGACGCGCTACGCTGTTTCAGACGCTGGATGACGCTGGATAAGGAGACGGAACACCGGATGTTCACGGGACTCGTGGACGACGTGGGACTCATCGAACACGTCGCCGATACCTCGGCGGGGCGCGAGCTGCGCCTTGCCTGCCGGTACACCGATCTCACCGACGGGGAGAGCATCGCCTGCAACGGCGTCTGCCTCACGGTGCGCGAGCATGGCGTGACCGCTGAGGGCCAGGGCTGGTTCACGGTGGCGGCCGTGCATACCACACTGGGACGCACCACCCTCGGCGAATGGACCGCTGGCCGCCGCATCAACCTCGAGCGCGCCATGAAGCTCGGCGACCGCCTCGGTGGCCACCTCGTGCTCGGCCACGTGGACGACGTGGGGGTGGTGCGCGACACGCGCGAGTCCGGCGACGCCTGGCTCATCGACGTGGACGTGCCCGAGCCCCTGCGGCCGCTGTACGTGGACAAGGGCTCCATTGCCATCGATGGCGTGAGCCTCACCGTGAACGCCCTGCACGATTCCGGCGTTCAGCTCTCGATCATCGAGTACACGCGGCGCCATACCGCCCTCGGCCAACTCGCCGCGGGCAGCCGGGTGCACATCGAGGTCGATGTCCTGGCCAAGCACATTCAGCGCCTCATGGCGCCTTACGGTGCGGCGTCCCACAGCGCGTTGCCTGCAGTGCACGCGCTCGCCGACGCCACACTTCGGAGTGACACCGTTCATGTCTGATACCCAGCAGCTGCCCGAGATCGACGAGCGCGTGTTTGGCACCGTCGAGCAGGCCCTCGCCGACATCGCCGCCGGCAAGTTCGTGGTCGTGGCCGACGACGAGGACCGTGAGAACGAGGGCGACCTCGTCTGCGCCGCCGAAAAGGTCACGCCGGAAATGGTGAACTTCATGCTCGAAGCCAAGGGCATGATCTGTCTCGCCATGACCAACCAGTGGGCCGATCGCCTCGGGCTCGAGATGCAGGTCGATCACAACACCGAGGCCATGTCCACGGCCTTCACGGTCAGCATCGATGCGGCCGCCAAGTACGGCGTGACCACCGGCATCAGTGCCAGCGATCGCGCCACCACCATTCGTGTGGCCGTCGAGCCCAATGCCACGCGCGCCGACCTGCGCGTGCCGGGGCACATCCATCCGCTGCGTGCCCGCGATGGTGGCGTGCTGCAGCGTGTGGGACACACCGAGGCCGCTGTCGATCTCGCGCGTCTCGCCGGACTGCGTCCCGCCGGCGTCATCTGCGAAATCCTCAACAAGGACGGCACCACCGCGCGTCGTCCGCAGCTCGAGGTGTACGCGCGCGAGCACGGCCTGACGTTCATCACCATTGCGCAGCTCGTGGCCTATCGGCTGCGCAATGAGCGCCTCGTGCATCGCGTGGCCGACGCCCGCCTGCCCACCGCCTTCGGTGAGTGGCGCATCGTGGGGTACCGCAACGACGTCGATTCGCGCGAGCACATTGCCATTGCCTACGGCGACGTGCAGAACGGCGAAGACGTGCTCGTGCGCATGCACAGCAAGTGTCTCACCGGCGACGTGTTTCACTCCCAGCGCTGCGACTGCGGCTGGCAGCTCGAAACCGCCATGCAGATGATCCAGCGCGAAGGCCGGGGTGTCGTGGTCTATCTCGACCAGGAAGGCCGCGGCATCGGGCTGCTCAACAAGCTCAAGGCCTACGAGTTGCAGGATCAGGGCGCCGACACCGTCGAAGCCAACGAGCAGCTCGGCTTCAAGCCCGACCTGCGCAACTACGGCATCGGCGCGCAGATTCTGCTCGACCTTGGCGTGCGGTCCATCCGCATCCTCACCAACAACCCCCGCAAGCTCGTGGGCCTCGATGGCTACGGGCTCGTGCTCAAGGATCGCGTGCGCATCGAGGCGCCGTCCACCGATGAGAACGCTTCCTATCTTGAGACCAAGCGAACCAAGCTTGGTCACCTCTTCGCCGTCTGAGATCGACGTGGCTGAATTTTCCGGAGAACCGCGCGGCGAGGGACGACGCATCGTTGTCGTCGCGAGCCGTTTCAATGAGGGCATCACCGTACCGCTCGCCGAGGGCGCCGTAAGCGCGCTCGTCGAGCACGGGGTGCGCTTCGAAGACATCGACGTGTGCTGGGTGCCTGGCGCATGGGAACTGCCCGTGGCCGTGCGCCGCGCGCTGTCCACCGAGCGCTACGACGCCGCCGTGGCCGTTGGCGCCATCGTGCGCGGCGACACGCCGCACTTCGATGTCGTGGTCAACGAATCCTCACGCGGTCTCATGGAAGCCTCGCGGGATTTTGACGTGCCCGTCACCATGGGTGTGCTCACCACCGATACCATGGCCCAGGCCGAGGAGCGCGCCGGTGGCGTGCACGGCAACAAGGGCGCTGATGCCGCGCTGGCCGCCCTCGAAGTGCTCGATCTCTTCGATCGGGCCTTTGCCGACGGCTTCGGCGAAGACGAGGACGAGGCATGATGGCCGACCTTCGCGACGACGCCTTCTGGGACACACCCACGCAGGAGCCCCTGGCTCCGGCCCGTGGCAAGCGCAGCAACCGTCCTGCCACCAAGACCGAGCGCCTCGAAACCCGCGGCCGCGCCCGCGCGCTGCAGGCGCTCTACGCCGCCGATTTGCGTGATCTCACGCAGCTCAAGCGCATTGCCATCACCGTCTTCGACGACCTTGCCATCGATCAGGGCGAGCGCGAGTTCGCCTCCAAGCTCGTGGCCACCGTGGCTGAGTATGGCCCGCGGCTCGATGCCGAGCTGGCCGAGGTCACGGCCAACTGGCGACTCGAGCGGCTGGGTGCCATCGAGCGCTCCGTGCTGCGCCTTGCTGCCGCCGAACTGCAGCGCAACGAAACGCCCGTCAAGGTGGTGCTGCAGGAAGCGGTGCATCTGGCCGAGCGCTATGGCACGGCGCGCAGTGCGCGCTTCGTGAACGGAGTGCTCGACGCCTACGCCCGGAAACTCGGACGGTTGTGAGCGCCGGCACCACGACAGCGCCTCTGCGGTTCGCGGTCGTCAACTGGCAGTGCCGCGAAAATCCCATGGCCGGTGGCGCGGAAATCCATCTGCACGAGATCTTCGGCCGCCTCGCCGCCGCGGGCCACGAGGTCGTGCTGCTCTGTGGCGGCTGGCCCGGCTGTCCGCCGCGCGCCCGCCTTGATGGCATCGAGGTGCACCGCGTGGGCACGCGGCAAACCTTCCCCTTCCTCGCGCGCCGCTACTGGCACCGGCACCTGGCCGATCGTGGCCTGCAGCTGCTCGTCGAGGACATCAACAAGGTGCCGCTGTTCACCACCACCTGGCGCGTGCCGCAGGTGGTGGGCCTCGTGCCGCATCTCTTTGGCGCCACGGCCTTTCAGGAACTCGCGGTGCCGCTGGCCACCGCCGTCTGGCTGGCCGAACGTCCGCTGCCCTACATGTATCGCGGCCGCCCCTTCCAGGCCATCAGCGAAAGCACCCGAGACGATCTGGTGAGCCGCGGACTGGCGGCCCGCGATATCCGCGTCATCTTCCCCGGCATCGACAGCACGCATTACACGCCCGATTCGGCCATGCGCGCCGACCGGCCCGTGTTTGCGTATCTCGGACGCCTCAAGAAGTACAAGGGTGTGGATCTGGTGCTCAAAGCCTTCGCTGCCTGCACGCTGCCCGATGCCACCCTCGAAGTGGCCGGTGCCGGGGAATTCCGCCCGGATCTGGAGCAGCTGGCCGTGCAGCTCGGTGTGGCCGATCGTGTGCGCTTCCTGGGCCGCATCGATGAAGCCGCCAAGTGTGCGCTGCTGCGCCGGGCCTGGGCCACGCTCTTTGCCTCGCCCAAGGAAGGCTGGGGCATCACCAATCTCGAGGCGGCGGCCAGCGGCACGCCCGTCGTGGCCTCCAACTCGCCCGGCATTCGCGAGTCGGTCAAGCACGGCGTGACGGGCTATCTGGTTCCGCACGGTGACATTGCGGCCATGGCGGCCTACATGCAGCAACTTGGCAACGACCGCGCACGGGTCGAACAATTGGGGGTACGAGCGCGGCAGTTCGCTGAAGGCTTCACCTGGGACAATGCGGCCCGGGAAACCGAAAGCCACCTGCGCGAGGTGGTCAACGCAGTGGTGCACAGGGAGGCAGGGAAGGCGTGACACAGCGTCTCACGGTGGGCAAGCTCATCGAGCGTCTCAAGGACTCGCTCGAACTCGAGGTGCTGGGCCCCGCCGTGGGGCTCGATCGCGAAATCACCAGTCCCGAGGCCTCGAGCCCCGGACTCGTGCTCGCCGGCTACATCAACCGCTTCCCGTATCAGCGCATTCAGGTGCTCGGCGAAACCGAGATCACCTACCTGCAATCGCTCGATGCCGCGCAGCGGGCTGCGCATCTCGATCAGTTCTTCAGCTTCCCAATTCCCTGCGCCTTCATCACCAAGGCGCTCGAGCCGCCCGAGCCCTTCATGCGCCTGGCTGAGGAAGCCGGCGTGGCCATCATCCGCTCGCGACTCAAGACGGCGGAGTTCTACCGGCTCATCAAGCCCTTCCTCACCGACCAGTTCGCGCCGGTCACCACCATGCACGGTTCACTGGCCGACGTGTATGGCGTGGGACTCTTCTTCACCGGCAAGAGCGGCATCGGCAAGTCGGAGTGTGTGCTCGACCTCGTCGAGCGCGGGCACCGGCTCGTGGCCGATGACCTGGTCTTCGTGTCACGGCGCGGCAACGATGTGCTGATCGGACGCGGACACGAGCTGCAGCGGCATTTCATGGAAATCCGCGGCGTGGGCCTGCTGGACATCCCGGCCATCTTCGGCATCCATGCCGTGCGTCAGCAGAAGCGCCTCGAGGTGGTCGTGGTGCTCGAGGAATGGGATGCCAACGCCCCGGTGGATCGCACGGGACTCGATGTGCAGACCATCGACATCCTCGGGGTGCAGATTCCGAAGATCACCGTGCACCTCAACCCCGGCAAGAACATCACGGTCATCGCCGAGGTGATCGCCATGAACCATCTCCTGCGCTATTATCGCGGGTACGATTCGGCCACGGCGTTCAACGAGCGACTCATGGGTCAGATGCGCCGCAAGTCCGATGTGCAGCGCTATCTTCAGGAGGATGACGAGTAGTGGCATCGGGAGCGCAGGCAGCCGGAGCAGCCATGGGTGTCGGCCATGAGTGAGCAGATCGCCATGCCAGTGCGGGCCGTGGTGGCCGGGCATGGCCAGTTTGCCGTGGGCATCATCTCGGCCGTCGAACAGATCACCGGGCGCGGCGCGGCGTTTGTGCCCGTATCCAACGCCGGACTCTGTCTCGACGACATCCAGGGCGCCATCGCACGCGCCCTCGACGAGACGGGCGCGCAGGTCATCTTCACCGATCTGCCCGCCGGCAGTTGCACCATGGCCGTGCGCCGGCTCGTGCGTGAGCGGCCGGGCACGGTGCTCGTCACCGGCATCAATCTCTCGCTGCTGCTCGACTTTGCCATGCAGGATCTGCCCGCCGAGGGCGACATGCAGGCGGCCATTCACGCGGCCGTGCAGACGGCGGTGGAGCGCGGCCGCGCGTCGCTCGCCGTGTATGGCCTCGAGGTGCGCACGTGAGCATCGCCCTCTTTCGCATCGACGACCGTCTCATCCACGGTCAGGTCGTGGTGGGCTGGGGCCAGCCGCTCGAGCTGCGCTTCATCGTGCTCGTTGACGACGAAGTGGCCGGCAGTGAATGGGAGCAGGAGCTCTACCGCATGGGTGTGCCACCGGAAATGACGGTGCACTTCGTCACGGTGGCCGAAGCCGCCGCGCAACTGCCTGCCTACGCGCAGCAGGCCCAGCCCGGCATTGTGCTCGTGGGCGACATCGGCACCATGCAGCGACTGGTGCTGGCTGCGCCCGGTCTCGTGCCAACCGTCAACGTGGGTGGCGTGCATCACGCCCCCGGCCGGCTCGGCAAGCTGCGCTATGTCTTCCTCACGCCGGCCGAAGAGCAGGGGCTGCGCGACATCGCCTCGCACGGCGTGGTGGTGACGGCGCAGGACGTGCCCTCGGCGCGCGCCGTGCCGCTCGAGGAATTTCTCGCCGCGTCCGGCGCCGACTGAGGCCGCGAGCGCACATGCCGCTTGATCTCGCCACACTGCTGGCCTCCATGATTCCAGTGGCCCTGCTCGCCGGCCTCATTGGGCTCGACGTGGTGAGCTTCCCGCAGGCCATGCTCTCGCGGCCCATCGTGGGGGCCACCCTGGGTGGTGCGCTGGCCGGATCGCCCGAGGCGGGCCTGGTCTGCGGCACCGCGCTGGAGTGCCTCGCGCTCGAGTCACTGCCCGTGGGCGCCTCGCGCTATCCCGAATGGGGCAGCAGCTCGGTGGTGGCCGGTACCGTGGCCACCGTGGGCACCACGGACAACGGCCTGCCGGCCACCGGTGCCTTTGCCGTGGCCGTCGTGGTGGGCGTGCTGTTTGCCTGGATCGGTGGCTGGACCATGGTCAAGCATCGCCAGCTCATCGCGCGCTTTGCGCGGCCCAGGCTCGATCAGCTGGCCGCAGGCTCGCGCAACACGGTGGTGGGGCTGCAGGGGTTTGGCATGACCGCCGACCTCGCACGTGGCGCGCTGCTCGGTGCCACGGCCTTCCTGATCGGTGTCCCGGTGGCGGAGGCCGTGCACGCCAACTGGACGCTGCCCGAGAACGTTTCGCGCGCGGTAGTCATCACCTGTGTGGCCGGTGTGGCGGCCGCCGCGGTGTGGAAGGACTTCCACGCCATCAGCGGCACCCGTCGTCTTTTTCTGGCAGCGCTCGCCGTGGGCACGGCCCTGGTGGTGTGGGGTGCCTGAGCTCGCCATGCCCGCCGGCACGCCAGGTGGTACGCCAATGGGCGGCACGCCGTCCAGCAATCCGGCCGTGCTCACCAGTCAGCTGGTGAACAGTCCCGCGCTGCCGGCTGCGCTGCGCGCCACCATGCTGCTGCGCTGCCTCGCCATTCAGGGCTCGTGGAACTACGAAATCCTCGTCGGCAACGGCATGGGGTTCTGCGTGGAGCCCGCACTGAGGCGTCTGCCCGGCGGCATCGACGGTCCGGCCTACAAGGCGGCACTGGCACGGCAATCGGTGTACTTCAACGCCCATCCCTATCTGGCCGGTCTGGCGGTTGGGGCCCTCGCGCGTGCCGAGCTCGACCAGGTCCCGCCCGAGCGCATCGAACGCTTCCGCACGGCCCTCTGCGGCCCCCTGGGTAGCGTGGGCGACCGCCTCGTCTGGGCCGCCTGGTTGCCGGCCTGCTCGTTGGTGGCCATCCTGGTTTTTGGATTGGGGGCGCCGCCGCTTGGAGTGCTGCTGGCTTTCCTGATACTCTACAACATCGGACATCTCGGCCTGCGGGACTGGGCGCTTCGGGCGGGATGGCACCACGGTCTGCGGGTGGCGCAGGCGCTGGGGCACCCGGTGCTGCAACATGGTCCGCGCTACATTGGCCGCGTCTCGGCCGTGCTGGGCGGACTGGCACTGCCTCTGGCGGTGCATCGGGCCATCGGCGGTGAACCGCCGTTGACGCCTGTGCCACTGGCGGTGTCGGTGGCTACGCCGGTGTTCGCGCTGGTGCTGGTGCGTTTGCACGGTCGCGCAGAAGGATGGCGCGTCGTCTTGCTGGTGCTTGCGGCCTTTGTCCTTTACTCGGTGGTCCGTTGATGGCTGAACGCTCCGTCCAAATCGTGAACAAACACGGCCTGCATGCCAGGCCCGCCGCCGAGATGGTCAAGGCGGCGTCGCGCTTCAAGGCCGACATCACCATCTCGCGCGACGACCTCGAGGTGAACGGCAAGTCCATCATGGGCGTCATGATGCTGGCCGCCGAATACGGCGCCACCATCACGCTCAAGGCGTCGGGACCCGACGCCGATGATGCGCTCCAGGCACTCGAGGCGCTCGTCGCGTCGCGCTTCGGGGAGAGCTAGTGCTTTCGGTGCTCCGCGGCATTCCCGCTTCGCCGGGAATTGTGGTGGGCCCCGTGCATCTCCTGCGCTGGGAGGTGCCCGAGGTCCGGCATCGGCTGGTTGACGATGCACACATTGACGCGGAGATCACACGCTATCTGCAGGCCCTCGACAAGGCGCGCGCGCGCCTGCGTTTATTGCGGGCCCGTACCGAGACCCAGGCCGGCGCCACCGAAGCGGCCATCTTCGACGTGCAGCTCTCCATTCTCGACGACGGAGAGCTGAGCAATCACACCGTGGCCCTCGTGCGCCAGAACCTCGGCGCCGAAAAGGCCTTCGACATCGTCATGAGCGAGTGGCGCCAGCATTTTGCGCGCTCCAGTTCGCCCATGCTTCGCGAGAAGGTGGGCGATCTCACCGACGTGCACATCCGTGTGCTCTCGCTGCTGCTCGAACTGCCCGACCACGATCCGGTCGACGTGCCGCCGGGCAGCAACACCATTCTCGTCACGCACGACCTCACGCCCTCGCTCACGATGCAGCTCGACCGCAACTGCATCGCCGGCATCGCCACCGAGGCGGGGACGGCCACCGCCCACGTCGCCATTCTCGCCCGCTCCCCGGGCCTGCCGGCCGTCCGGGGTCTTGGCTCGGCGCGTGCCCGCCTGCGCGGCGGCGGGGGGGCCATTGTCGACTGGGCCGAGGGCAACCG
>JACVCT010000412.1 GCA_016741895.1 Gemmatimonadaceae bacterium
GCCATAGAGATTGATGGGCGCGGCCGCCTTGTCCGTGCTCAGCGCCACCACCCGTGACACCTGCGCCTCGAGCGAGGCGTCGATGACATGCTGGGCACCCAGCACATTGGTCTTCACGGCCTCGAAGGGATTGTACTCGGCGGCCGGCACCTGCTTGAGCGCTGCGGCGTGCACTACCACGTCCACGTCCTCCATGGCGCGGCGCAGACGGTCCGCATCGCGCACATCGCCGATGAACCAGCGCATGATGGACGCCCGCGACTTGAAGGGCTCGGCCTGCTGCATCATGTACTGCTTGAGCTCATCGCGGCTGTACACGATTACGCGGCGCGGCGCATAGCGCGTGAGCACCGTGCGCAGAAACTGCACCCCGAACGACCCGGTGCCGCCGGTGATCAGCAGGCTGGCACCATCCAGACGGGCATCGGGTGCCCGGAAGTCTTCGCGTCGGGGCGGGAGTGTGTCGGACATGACGGCGGGACGGAGGTGGACGCGCGTTGGCGCAAATCTACATCCGGGACCCGGCTTCAGGTCATGTCCAGACCGTTGGTGCTGCGCGGATAGACCGTGAGGTCGATGGCGGTGGCCAGCCCGTGCGACTCGTCGCGGCTGACCACCTGGGCCGCCAGACGCCGCGTCACGTTGAACACGATGGGTGCACGCAGGTTGGCCGTGATGGGCGCGCCACCCTCGGGAATCGTGAGCATCACCAGCGCCAGCACATCCTCCGGTCGCTCGATCTCGAGCTGCGACTTCTCGAGATCGCCAAGGTCCAGGGCGTAGTCGGGAAAGCACACGAAGGGGTCGCCCAGCACGAAGGTCGTCGGCGGCGAGGTGGGCGACATCAGCCACCACAGCCCCTGACGGGCGGCGGGGACCAGCGCGAACGTGGTGAGCTTCTCGAAGCCGAACATCCCACCGACCGGGAAGGTCATGAGGGCGTCACGGGAAACTTCGATCGTGCCGAAGGGGTGCGCGATGGCGACCAGATCCTGCGGAGCGACCATGACGGCGGATTCCATGTCCTTACAGGTAATTGGCGAGGCTGAGCCCGAGAATGCGCGACGTGGCACTCATGGCGGCCTGATACAGAGTCTGCTTGCCCACGAGCTCCACCATGGCCTTGTCCACTTCCGTATCCCGCAGGTCGGAGCGGAAGGCCTTGAGGTCGAACTCGGTGTTTTCGATGTTCACCAGCGCATCTTCCATTTCGTTGATGCGCGCGCCCTGCGTGCCGATGAGCGCCTGCACACTCGAGTGGGCATTGCGCAGGCGCTGCGTGGCCGCGGTGATGCGCGGGACGTCATTGGCGCCGATCGCGTCGGACATCTCGCGCAGCGCGGCCAGGCTGTCCGTGTCGAGAAACACCTGCGTACCGTTGTGGTTCGGCGTGACGAACTTGTTGTCGCCGATTTCGAGCGTCGTGTTGCCGCTCGGATCCACGGGATTGCCGGCCAACAGCAGCGCCGAGAAGGAGCCGGTGGCGGGGGGCGGTTCGGTGAAGGGCTTCTCGGTGGAACGGGTGCCACCAAACAGATACTCGTCGCCAAAGCGCGTGTTGCCGAGTCGCGCGGACAGATCGAGCAGCTGATCGATCTCGGCCTTGATGACCTGACGCGTGGAGTTGTCCGTGGTGCCGTTGGCAGCAGTGACTCCCAGCTCGGCGGCGCGGGTCAGCGTGTCGGAGAACTGCCCGAGCACGGTTTCTTCGGCGGTCGCGCGGGCAAAGCCCATCTGCGCATTGCGCCGGAACTGATTGAGCGCGCGCATGGAGCTGCCAATGCGCACCAGCTCGCCGCCGGCCGTGGCATCGTCGGACATGCGCCGAACCCGAATGCCGGTGGCGATGTCGTCGCGCACACGGTCGATCCCCTGCAGACCCTGCTGCAGGCGAAGCTGACTGGTGCGGGTGATGGTGGAATTGGTGACGCGCATACGACCCCGGGTGGATCGGTCCCGGTA
>JACVCT010000061.1 GCA_016741895.1 Gemmatimonadaceae bacterium
GCCCTTGGGCGCGCGCGAGGTGAGGAAATGCCGGTGACGCAGCGACGTATCGCGGTCTTCCTCCCACACCACACTGCCCACGCGGCGCGCCGACAGCACGGTGGTGGGCGGATGGATGTGATAGAGCAGCGACGAGGTGCCGACAAAGCCCTCGTGTCCCATCAGTTCTTCGGCATACAGTCCACCATCGGGACGGCGGAACACGATGTGCCGCTTGCGGGGCACGCTGCCGAGCAGGTGATACATGGGCATGGGCGCCTCAGAGGTTGCCGCGGAGTTCCTGTTCGCGCTCGATGGCTTCGAACAGGGCCTTGAAGTTGCCCTTGCCGAAGCTCGTGGCACCCTTGCGCTGAATGATCTCGTAGAAGAGCGTGGGGCGGTCTTCCACCGGCTTGGTGAAGATCTGCAGCAGATAGCCGTCCGGGTCGCGGTCCACGAGAATGCCCAGCTTGGCCAGTTCGTCCACCGGCTCGTCGATCTGCCCCACGCGCTGCTGCAGGTCGTCGTAGTACGAGGTGGGCACGCTCAGGAACTCCACGCCACGATCACGCAGCGCCTTGACCGTGCTCAGAATGTCCTCGGTGGCAAGCGCGAGATGCTGCGCGCCGGGGCCGCCGTAGAAATCGAGATACTCCTCGATCTGCGACTTCTTCTTGCCCGAGGCCGGCTCGTTGATGGGGAACTTGATGCGGTCGTTGCCGTTGGCCATGACCTTGGACATGAGCGACGAGTACTCGGTGCTGATGTCGCTGTCGTCGAAGGTGATGAGATTGCGGAAAACCAGCACGTCTGCGTAGTAGCCGATCAAGCGATTCATCTGGCCCAGTTCCACATTGCCCACGCAGTGATCGACGAACTTGAGCCCCACATCAGCCGGCTGATAGTGCGGCGTCACGGCCTTGAAGCCGGGCAGGAACACGCCGCGATAGTTGCGGCGCTCGATGAGCGAATGAATGGTGTCGCCGTAGGTGCCAATGGCCGCAATCACCACTTCGCCGTGCTCGTCCTGATGCACCACCGGCTCGTGAATGGGAATCGCGCCACGTGACACCGCAGTGTCATAGGCCAGGCGCGCATCGTCCACCCACAGCGCATAGTCCTTCACGCCGTCGCCGTGCTTGTGCACGTGTTCGGCAATGGGATGATCGGGCTGCAGCGCGGTGGTCAGCACGAGGCGGATCTTGCCTTGCTGCATGAGATAGCTGGCGCGGTCGCGCACGCCCGTCTCGGGTCCGCGATAGGCCACCAGCGAGTAGCCGAAGGCCGCACGATAGTAGTGGCTGGCCTGCTTGGCATTGCCGACGTAGAACTCGACGTAGTCGGTGCCGTTGATGGGGAACGCGTCCTGCTCGATGCCCGTCTCGGGCGTCGTCATCGTGGCCATGAGGCACACCTCGGATATGAGTCGGTGAGAAAACCGACGCGCCGGAATGGGGCACGCCGTGTAACCGGGGACACCTGCGTGGCAGGTGCCCTGACGGACCGAACTCAGATGTGCGAGCGAGGGAGGGCGCCGATCCAGGCGCGCTCCCGCTGATCCTCGACGGGCGGAGTGAACCACATGCCTGAAAAATACCCCACTGCCCCGGATTTGGCGTGGGGGGCGCCCTCCCCGCCCGGTGTCTAGCTGACCTGCAGCTCCGGCAGGTCCCGGAACAGGGCCAGGGCCTCGGGATTGGCCAGCGCGTCCACGTTCTTCACCGGCCGGCCATGGATGACCTCGCGCACGGCCAGCTCGGTGATCTTGCCGCTGATGGTGCGCGGGATGTCCCGCACCGCCACAATGACCCGCGGCACGTGATGCGGGCTGGTGAACTCGCGGATGCGGCGCCGGATCACGTCACGCAGTGCATCACTCAGCACCTCGCCCTCACGCATGCGCACAAACAGCACAATGCGTGAGTCCGTGCCGCCCACGGCACCCAAAGACTGCTCCACCACCAGGGACTCCAGCACCTCGGGGATCTGCTCCACCTGACGGTAAATTTCGGCGGTGCCAATACGCACACCGCCCGGGTTGAGCGTGGCATCGCTGCGGCCATGAATGATCAGGCCATCGTGTTCGGTCAGCTCAGCCCAGTCGCCATGACGCCACACCCCGGGCCAGTGCTCGAAGTACGCGGCGCGATAGACGGCCCCCGTGGGGTCGTTCCAGAACGCCACCGGCATGCTCGGGAACGGCCTGGTGCAGACCAGTTCCCCCGGTTCGTTCACCACCGGCTGCCCGTGTTCGTTCCACACCTCCACCGCCATGCCAAGCCCGCGCATCTGCAGTTCACCGCGGTAGACGGGGCCCGTGGGGTCACCCAGGGCAAAGCAGCTCACGATGTCGGTGCCGCCGCTGATGCTCGACACACGCACCCGCGGCCCGATGGCCTCCCGCACAAAATCATAGCTGGACGGCGCCAGCGGACTACCGGTGGACAGCACCGCGCGCAACGCCGACACATCGGCCACCTCGCGCGGACGCAGCCCCTCCTTCTCGAGCATGGCCAGGTACTTGGCGCTGGTGCCAAACACCTGCACCCGCTCGGCTTCGGCCATGCGCCACAGAATGGCGGGATCGGGCGCGAGCGGCGCGCCGTCGTAGAGCACCAGCGTTGCCCCCAGCGCGAGGCCGGACACCAGCCAGTTCCACATCATCCAGCCACAGGTGGTGAAGTAGAACAGCACGTCACCTTCGCGGATGTCGGTGTGCAGCGCGAGCTCCTTCCAATGCTGCAGCAGGGTGCCACCGGCACCATGCACCAGACACTTGGGCATGCCCGTCGTGCCACTCGAGTACAGCACGTACAGCGGATGATCAAACGGCAGACGCGTGAACTGCAGCTCGTGCGCCTCCGCGCCGGCACCGGCACCAGCACCAGCATCAGCACCAGTATGCGCGTGCGCCGCAAGCACCACATCGAAGCGCTGCGCGCCAGGCAGTCCATCGAGCGCCGGTGCGGCCTCCACGTAGGGCACCACCCAGGTGGCTGCGAGGCCCGGCAACGCGGCCACGATTTCGCGAAGCCGCGCCAGACAGTCCACGCGCTTGCCCGCATACCAGTAGGCGTCGGCTGCCACCAGCACCTTGGGCGCAATCTGCCCGAAGCGGTCGAGCACACCCTTGGTGCCAAAGTCCGGCGAACAGCTCGACCAGATGGCGCCAAGTGATGCCGTGGCCAGCATGACCACCACGGCCTCGGGCAGATTAGGCAGCCAGCCTGCCACACGGTCCCCCACACCAACACCCGCCGCACGCAGCGCCGCCGCGCACTGCGCCACCTGCACACGCAGCTCGGCATACGTGATGCGGCGCTGCGCCCCGTGTTCGTTCCACGCGACCAGTGCCGTGCCGTCGTCGCGTCGGCGCAGCAGATGCTCGGCAAAGTTGAGCCGTGTGTCGGTAAACCAGCGCGGTCCCTGCCACGTACCGTCCACCACATGCGGCGGTCGCATGACCTCGCCGCCCCGCAGCACCTTCGTCCACGGCGCGTCGGCCGGTCCCGGTCCGTCGGCCATGATGTGTGCAGCGCGCCAGATCTCGGCCCAGAAGCGCTCGGGTTCCGTCACGCTCCAGCGTTGCAGGGCGTGACTGTCTTCGACATCGGCAGGCGTCACGCCGCGTGCGCGCAGGTCCATGAGGAACTGCCACAAGCGGGTCTGCTCACGCTCGCTGGCGCTTGGCTCCCATACCGGACGCCACACCGGACCTTCGGACACACTCACTTCACTTCCTCGCGGGCGAGGGCCACGGCGCCGCATCCCGGACCATGGGCTTCGCAGTACCAGCCGTGCCGATCGTGAAAAACCAGATGCGGGGCATCGTTGGGTCTGAGCCGCACGCGCACGAGATGTTCGACGCCGGTGCGCGGCCCCACCACCGCACGCGCGTCCAGCACGTCCACCACCGGCTTGACCGGAAAGAGGTCGAGCTGGGTGGCGGGCAGGCCGAGGGCATCGGCAGCCGATGACGAACGACGCGGGGGCATGCACAACTCTCGCCCACCCGCGCCATGCCACGCAAGCTGTGATTGGCCCCGTCGTCGGACCCGCCACATGAACGTTCGTTGGTGCTACCGGCTTGCGCTCTCTGCTCAGTTGAGAAACCATTCTTGCTCATTTGGTCGACCCGGAGCGAAGATTCCCGGCGGCCGGTGGAACTCGGTGGGGCACGCCGTCGTGCACGCTGCCGCGTTGCGGTTGACCAGGCGGCCCATTTCAGTTCCCTTCAACACATGTCTGAAATTCTCGCATTCGTCCTTGTCCTGGTTTGGCCGCTCTTCCTTCTGACAGGACTCGGAAGTGCCGGGTACCTGGGATTGCGCGCTGTTCGGGCTCTCGAGAGACGCGGCAGGGCTGCTCCTGAGTTGGAAGCCTTGCGTGAGCGGATCGAGCTGCTCGAGCAACAGCTGGAGTCGCAGAGCGAGGAGCTTCGTCGTGTGACCGAGGGACAACAGTTCACCGAACGTTTGCTCAGCGATCGGCATGGTACGCCCCCGGATCGATAGTTGGAGCGGGATTCGCGCAGGCTGGGAGCACATACGTGGGGCAAGCGCAGCGTGCACATTTGATCGCACAACAGGAAGCCTTTTCGTCTTTCTTGAACGCCGATGACCAGCACTGACGCGATGGGAGTGTTTCAGGAAGCGATCGCCGCACTCAAGGCCCAAGACTTCGTCCGTTTGGCCGGCCTGTGCGATCCTGTATCGCTGAGGAGCTTTCAGCGATCAGTCTTGAGTCAATTGGACCCGCACGTGTCCCACGCAACACTCACGGTCGAACAGCTCATGCAAGCGGTTCCCGACATGCCCAAGGAGGTCGCGGAGTACCAGACGGCCCAGTATCGACGGGACGACGACCCTGCTCGACGCCTGGAACGTCTGCTCCCCGGCTTCGAGTCAGTGGAGGCCGCGCGCTCGCTGGACGCGGGACAACTGTTCTCCGCATGGATTGAGGCGCGCTCACCACGTCGCATCGTGGAGCGCGAGGTTGCAGCAGGTCGCGCGGCGCCCGAGATGCTTGCGGTCGCCGCGGAGTTCGGCGACAAGATGTATGACTTTCTCGCCCTCGGTGCCGTCGAAGATGGTGCGCGAATGGCATATGTATTGTACAGGATCGGTGCCGACAGGAGCCAACCACAAGCGAGCGATGACGGGGCAAGTCTCGCGGAACTTCCAGAAGAGGAATACGAGCTTGCCCGCGAGACAGAGGGCGTTGCACCGCCACAAGTGGCACGCTGCATTCGTCAGCCAGACGGCACGTGGCGATTGTACGCGGACTATGACTTCCTCTCGCTCGGATCGTTTGCCATTCAAGTAGGTACAGGCCGAGAGGAATCGCCGGACTATCCGCCGGAACGGGCATCGTGACCTTGCATTACTGATGCAAGCTGGGGCGAGACACTTTGCCAATGGTGCTCCGCGTCACAGACGTCGCCAACCTTCATCGGTACAATGTTTCTGTGATCGTCCGTCGTTCGTGGTTGACGGTTCACGGCGTGATACGCAGACTTGAGGAATGCGCACGCGGCGCTGTGCGCGTGTGTCCGCTCGACCTGATTGATCCCCCCACTTCTTCACGTTCTCATGCGACGACTTCGATTGATTGGGCTGGCAGCTCTCACCAGTTTGCTCCCCGCTTTCGCTGTGCGCGCGCAAGCGCCGGCGTCTGACTCAACGGGCTTTCGCGCTGGACAATGGGGCACGGAGTTCACGCTCGGGAGCAATCTCGGGAATCCGACAGGCGTCGGCGCCCTCCGTTTCCACAGCGCACGTCGCGCGCTCCTGTTGGACGTGCTGGGTCGAGTGTCCTGGCAGTCCGGCGAAGCCCTGCTGACGGAATCCCAAACTTTTGGGCGACTGCGTCTTGGCACCCGCTGGTATCGGCCCGTGACACGTCAGATCCTGCAATCGCTCACTCTGGGTGTCCTGATGTCGCGCGATCAGCGCACGCAGGAGCAACGGTACGTGGTGTCAGGTGACTCCGTGAAGACGCGGTCGACGATTGCAGGCGGCGGGCTCTTTGCCGAACTCGGTGCCAATTGGATGGTAACGTCGCACCTGAGTCTCGGGGCCGCGTGGCATACCGACGTCACGCACACGCGCATCACCCAACGCACGGAGGGCGGAGGGCCAATGCTGCTCCCGCCGAACGTGCGCTCCACGCAATGGAGTGCCTCCCTTGGCCAACTCGTGCTTCGTGCTGGCGTATACTTCTGAACGCGTGTTCGCATCGGTACTGTGCCCACTCTCACACCTTCAGCACACTAGCTGACAGCTTCAGGCGTCCATCACCGCGCGCAGGTCGGCATCCAAGGCATCGGCCGCTGTTTTGCGCGTAAACCAGCTCACGACAAAGAACACCAGCAGCGACAGCACCAGGGCCAGCGCCGTCGCGGTCACGCCCGACGGGAAGCGAAACCACCCGAGATAGGCCAGCGACTCGATGCTGAGCGTGGCCACCAGCCCGGTGACAATGGAGGCCAGCGCGGCCGCCGGTGTGGCGCCCGGCCAATTGAAGCCAATGGCCAGCGCGGGCACCAGCGTACTGGCAAACAGCCCCCAGCCGAAGATGCCGATAAATGCCACGAGGGTATCGGAGCGCAGGGCCACCAGCAGCGACAACAGGGTCAGCACCACGGTCCAGAGGCGACCGCGGCGCAGTTCATCGCGCGGTGTCATGCCAAACGCGCGTGGCAAGTCGCGTGTGCAGGCGGCGGCCCCAATGCTGAGAAACGAATTCACCGTGCTCATGATGGCGGCCGTCACCGCCGACAACACCAACGCGGCCAGTGGCCCCGGCGTGAAGGCGCGCAGGAATGCCGGCGTGGCCTCGTCCGGGTGCGACAGCGGGGGCATGACGCCGCGCAACACCTGCACCTTGACCGCCACACCCACGCCAACAAACAGCAGCAGCGTCAGCGTCATGGCCAGCGTGAGCACGGCGGGAAACCAGCGCAGTTGCGAGGCATCACGCAGCATGAAGTACTTGTGCGCGACATGCGGTTGCCCAAGTGTGCCAATACCAAACACAAAAAAGAAACTCAGCGCGGCCAAGGGGCTGAGACTGCCCCACGGCGAAATGAAGCCGGGCGCTTCGCTGAGCAGCGTACGGGACATGCTGGCCATACCGCCGCCGCTGGCCAGCGCATATGCAAACACCGCCGTCGACGCCACGGCCATGAGCAGGCCCTGAAACACATCGGTGTAGAGTCCGGCCAGAATGCCGCCGCTCGCGCTATAGGCCAGCACCACCAGCGCACCCACACAAATGGCCGGGCCAAGACTCAGTCCCAGCGTGCTTTCGAGCACCAGGCCCAGCGCCAGCAGGTTGGTGGCCATGTAACTCACCACCGCGAGCAGAATGGCCACGGCCGACCAGCCCTGCACCGCGCGCGAGCGATAGCGCGCCGCGAGCGCCTCGGGAATGGTGAAGACTTCGCGTTTGTCCACCAATGCGCGGAGTCGCCGCGCCAGCACGGCCGCACCCATGGTATTGGTGAGTGCGGCGGGCAGAATGATGAACATGGCGCCGAGGCCCACGCGATAGATGAGACCGGGCCCGCCAATGAACGTGAAGCCTGACAGCGTGGTGGCCATGGCCGCGATGGCCAGCGTCACCAGCCCCACACCGCGCCCGGCCACAAAGAAGTCCCGCGCCCTGCGGGTGCGGCGCGCCGAGTAGATGCCAATGCCAGCCACCACCGCGAAATACAGCAGCGCAACAGTCAGCATCTGCACGCGCTCACTCACTGTCGGCCACCGCGACAAAGGTCTTCGCGTAGGCCCAGGGCAGCGCTACCGTCGGCACCGCCACCACCAGCACCAGCAACACCAGCACACGCGGCGGCAGGCCCAGCCAGAGCGGCGTCGTGGCCTGCTCGGCCGGCATGAGCAACACCGCCAGCAGCCCGCTCAGCACACTCAGCGCCACCACCACCAGCGTGAGCACCCAGCGCCGGTCGCGCGCACTGCGGCCACGCGTACTGAGCGCCATGGCGCCCACCATGATGGCTGGCTGCGCCGCGGCCATGAGCCAGGCGCTGCGGGCGGGCCACGGCGCCGCGGCAAAGGCCAACATGTAGGCCAGCGCCACCATCATGGTGCCGCCAATCACAAGCGCCAGCCCGAGGCGAGCGATGGACGGAAAGTCTGGACGGACGTCCCTGGACGCGGAAGGGGGATGCGCGGTCATGGCGCAGGATAATGCCATGTGTGAGCGGCTGACGATCCGGGAAGAGCTCGTTGTTGCTTACTTTCCAGCATGACCGAGGCCCTGGCCGCTCCCGCCAAATCCACACGCAGTCTCTGGGTGCGTCTGCTTGTGGCGCTCACCAGCGCGACGGCCCTGGTGGCCACGGTGCTGGTGGTGGCCGCAGCGGCCGTGTTTCCGCCCATCGGGGCGCGGCGCACCGCGCGCGCGGCTGCTGTGGCCGAGGTCTCGTCACAGCTCGAGACCGATGAGCGGGTGGTGGCGCAGGCCTTTGCCTCGCAGCGACGCTGGACCGACATGTGGCGCGAGTCGTTTGGCGGGGTAGTGGCCACCGATCGCCGTCTGCTGTATGTGGGCGCGCCTCCCACGCCACTGCTGCGGCCACGCGACGAGGGGCCACTCGAATTGCTGGTGGAGAGCTACCCCTACGCCTCCGCCTTCACGCTCGACCCGCGCACGCTGTGGGGAGGCCGAGTGCGGGGTCTCGTGCTGCGCACGCCGCTCACACAGGTGGACTTTCTGGTGGACGACAACGACTGGGACCGCGCGACGCGCATTGCGCGTGCGGCCTCCGACGCCCGTCGCGCCGTAACGCAGGAAATGCAGCAACTCGATGACGTGACACGCGCGCCCCTGCCACGCGCAGAGCAGTATGAAACCTACGTGGTGCGCCGCGGTGAAACCCTCACCGGTCTCGCGCTGCGCTTCCGTACCTCGCCCGATGTGCTGCGGCAGCTCAATCAGTTGCGCACCGATCGCATTCAGACGGGGCAGCGGCTGCGCGTCCCCAGAGTCGTTGTCGATAGCCTGTAGGTCACTGTTCAGAAAGCAACAGACTACCACGGAAAAACACGGATGGGGCCGGAAACATCAGGATTGCTCCTGTGGTTTCCGGCCCCATCCGCGTTCATCCGTGATAATCAGTTACAAAACTACTGCCCCAGAACGAGCGCAAAGACGAGCGGTGCCACGATGCTGGCATCCGACTCGATGATGTACTTGGGCGTCTCGATGCCCAGCTTGCCCCAGGTGATCTTCTCGTTCGGCACCGCACCCGAGTACGAACCGTACGACGTGGTGGAGTCGCTGATCTGGCAGAAGTACCCCCACAGCGGCACGTCGGTGCGCTGCAGGTCCTGGTGAAGCATGGGCACGACGCAGATGGGGAAGTCGCCGGCAATGCCGCCACCGATCTGGAAGAAGCCCAGCGAGGCCTCCTTGGTGACGTTCGTGTACAGATCGGCCAGATAGATCATGTACTCGATGCCACTGCGCACCGTGTGCACGTTCTTGATGTTGCCATCGATCACGTGCGAGGCGAAGATGTTGCCCGTCGTGGAGTCTTCCCAGCCCGGCACGATGATGGGCAAATTCTTCTGCGCCGCGGCCAGCATCCACGAGTTCTTCGGATCGATCTGGTAGTACTGCTCCAGCGCGCCGCTCAGCAGAATGCGGTACATGAACTCGTGCGGGAAGTACCGCTCGCCCACCTGGTCCGCCCGCGTCCACTCGTCGAGAATGGCCTTCTCGATGCGGCGGATGGCCTCGGCCTCGGGGATGCAGGTGTCCGTCACCCGATTGAAATGCTTCTCGAGCAGGCGCTGCTCGTCCTGCGGCGTCAGGTCGCGGTAGTTGGGCACCCGCTCGTAGTGATCATGCGCGACGAGGTTGTAGATGTCCTCCTCGAGATTCGCGCCCGTGCAGGTGATGGCGTGCACCTTGTCCTGGCGGATCATCTCGGCCAGCGACAGACCGAGTTCGGCCGTGCTCATGGCACCGGCCAGCGTGACCATCATCTTGCCACCCTGGTCGAGGTGGCGGATGTATCCGTCGGCCGCGTCGATCAGGGCCGCGGCATTGAAGTGCCGATAGTGATGACGGAGAAACGCCGAAACCGGCGCGGAAGTGGTCTGGGCCATGTCAGAATCAGGGTCGAAGCCAACCACGCGCCCGCAGAAGCGCGGCAACCCCTGCCGCGTCAGGCGCAGCCCTGAAATCTAATGGGCTCGGCCCCCACCGCGCCGTACCCCGACCCAGGCAGCGCCCAAACCCAGCGCCACCGCCAGAATGGTGGCCCCCTGCGACACCGCCACGATGGCGCCGCCCACCAGCAGCACGGCCGCCAGGCCCACCTGACGCCCACCGCGCTCCTGCGCATCCGGCCCACGCTCGGCGCCCGCCTGACTGGGGATCCCCTGATGGGCCGCCTGCACACTGCCCCAGCCTTCTCCGCGCAGCTCGGCGCCCGGCACCGACACCGGCGTGAGCTGGCGATCGGGCGTGAGACCGGTCCGCCCGCCGTCCGCCACACGAACCGCCCCCGCACGCCAGGGGTCGGGCACCACAGGGGTGGCACCGGAGTTCCGCGAGGCAGCGCCATCTGCGGCACCGCGTTCACTCTCGCGCGCCCGGTCACTCGCGGTTTCCTCCAGCAGCGAGAGGCCAAGACGCACCGGCAACAACGGCGCGCGCAGATCGCGCTCCTCATGCAGCACCGCTTCATATCCGCCGCTCACGCCGCGAATGGGGTCAGTCGCGCGCGGCGTGCGGCGATCGCCCGCAATGCCTCCCGCCGATGACGGCGCATGCTGTTCGCCGCTGCGTGGCATGACGCTTTCAAGGGCCCCGGTTACCAGGGCTTCCACCAGCGTGCGCACATTGGACGGCAACGAAGGCGCCACACGGCGGAGCGGAGCCTGGAGGTTCACCAGCAGGTTTGATGGTGACAGCGGCGCCGTCTGCGCATTCGCTTGCGGCTGCAACAGCGGCTGCAACAACGGACGCAGCACGCGACGCAATGACGACGCCTCGCTTCCGACATCGAGCGGCTGTTCGAGCAGCACACCCAGCAGGCTGCGCGCAGCATGCACCTGCTCGGCCGGTGCCGAGCGCGCGAGGTGTCCGCCCGCAGAGCAGGCCACAATCAGCGGACGCAGCAAGGTGTCGAGTGATTGCCTGTCGTTTCGTACAAGACTTCGACCCAACTGCGTAAACGCATCGTCGAGCGCGCGGCCTGAAGACGCCGCGTCTGTTGAACGCAAGGCCGCCGTGGCATCCGCAGAACTGGCCTCATCGGTCACGTCAGACGGGAAGACTTCGTCCAATGCCTCGGTGAACTCGCGCACCTGCCGACGTGTGCCATCCGCTTCCACACTGCGCACCATGCGCCGCGCCCAGTCGGTGGCGGGATGCTGCAGATGGTGCACCTGCAGGCGCTGCAGCACCTCGCGGGCGTCACTGCGATGTCCCTGCCGCGCCAGCAGCACGGCCTGCTGGGCCAGCAGCACCGGATCGTCCGGAGTGCGCTCCAGTGCCTCGTTCAGTACCTGCCGGGCCCCGGACACATCACCGGTCAACACACGGGCCAAGGACTGCACAAAACGCAGCGCGCGTGATTCGGGACGGCGCAGCAGGCCGTCGCCGGCAATGCGGTCACCCTCACCGGGCAGCCCGAGTGCCGTGAGGGCGCCGGCGCGCAGATACCACCCCTCTTCGCTGGCCTGCTCGGGGTGCCAGATGTCATCGAGCGCCGCCAGCGCCTCGCCCGGATCCTGTCGCACCAGGGCGCCGCGGGCCCGCTCGAGTCCCATCTCCACGGCCACCACCGAGGCCTGCTGCCTGGGGGTGAGCTCGTCGTCGGCGAGCAGCAGGTCGCCCAGTGCCACACCGCTTCGGCCAAGCAGCGCTTCGCCCAGACCGCCACCGCGTGGCGCAACGGGCGCCACCGGCGCCAGTGCCGTCCCGGGTGTGACCGGACGCACGCCAGGCAGAGGTGGCAGGGGTCGGGCGCCGGCGCCGGCAACTCCTGTGCTGCGGTCTATGGGCATGCGGGGGAGTATCGGCCGCACCGCGCTGTAACTGGAGTGCCGGGGCTGTGACGGTCCGCGCCCGGCCTGTCAGCCCCGGTGACGCGCGACACATCGCGCGATACATCGCGCGACACATCGCGCGACACATCGCGAGGCAATCGCAGCAGCCTGCGTCTCAGACGAGAGCCTGGATCAGCGCCATTTCGTCATCAACACGCACGTAGGCCCTGGCTTCGTCGTGCCACTGATACGCGCCGCCCGTGCGATCGAGTGCGATGCGCCGCCTTGTGCCACTGTGTTCGTACAGACGCAGCTCCCCCACATCCACCGGCCCATTCTCGTAACCGATGAACCAGAACGAGGCGGTTGCGTCCACCGCGGCCGCACCGAACACCATCGACAACGCCCGCTGCAGCGGGTACCAGTCGGGTGGGCGATACGGAGGAAAGATGTCGTCGGCCATGTGGGTGCGTTTGCCGGGAGACGCGTTGTGGACGGGCGCGTCACGAATCGTCACACACGAGGGCGCGCGTGTTCCGTTGTGTCACCTTACCCGTGCGAAACCTGCGCCGTCATGAACTGCACCGCCTCGCTGACGGACTGCTCCGCTTCCGGCAATACGGCCGACAGGAACTGCCACACGTGTGGCACGCGTGGCCACAAACGCAACTGCACGGGCACCCCGGCGGCACGTGCACGCTCCGCCACGCGCACGGCATCATCACGCAGCACCTCGTGCGTGGACGCGTGCAGCAGCAGCGGCGGGAAATCGCGATAGTCGCCAAACACCGGCGACAGCAACGGATCGCGCGCATCCTCATTGCCAACGACGAGCTGCGCGGCGCGCCGAATGGTGTCGGCGGCAAACATGGAGCAGCGCGTCGAGTTCTCCTCGAGCGATGCACCGCTGGCCGAGAGATCGGCCCAGGGGCAGAAGGTCACTACGGCGGCGGGCCGAGGCAGCCCGGCGTCGCGCAGTGCCAGCACGAGCGACAGCGCCAGGCCACCGCCCGCGGAATCACCGGCCACCACCAGCCGCGATGGCAACACGCCCTTGCTTTCAATCAGCATGCGGTACGCGCCCAGCACATCCGCCAGCGCGTCGGCATGGCGATGCTCCGGCGCGAGACGATATGCCGGCACCCAGGCCTCAGCACCCAAACGCTGCACCAGCGCCCCAACCAGCGAACGATGTGTTTCCGGTGAGCAGGCAATGAACCCGCCGCCGTGCAGGTAGAGCAATGTGGGTCGCGCCGCATTGGGCGAGACCTCGTGGCGTGGTGTCGCCCACACATGTTCGCCACCGGGCCACTGCCCTTCGGCGCGAACGATGGCATAGTCCGCCCCGGTGGCACGCGCCATGGCGCGCCGCACAAACCGTGGGCGTCCCATCTGCCGCCGCACCCACAGCGGATCGATGGGCTTGTGCGCGTGGGGGCGCATGCGCGCCGCGACCAGCCAGTGCGCCACATGGGCGCGCCAGCTGGCCGCGGAAGCGTGCATCACCTCAGACATGCGAGAACCATACGCGCATCAGGCGCGGGGTGCCACGTCGATCAGACGCCGACCTGCTTCTCCACCCGGTCGCGGTAGTGGCGCGACAGACGCAGACGCGTGCCGTCCTCGAGGATGACCACGTAGTCGCCCGAGAACCACTGCTGCATTTCGCGCACCCGATTGAGGTTCACGATGGTGGAGCGATGGATGCGCGCGAACAGTCGCGGATCGAGTGTTTCCTCGAGATGGCTGATGCGCTCGCGGATGGTGTGCGCCGTCTTGCCCACGTGCAGGCGCACATAGTTGCGGTCGGCCTCGATCCAATCGATCTCCGTGGTCTTCACGAAGAACATGCGGCCGTCCTGCTTGACGAGGATGCGGCTGGCGTAGCGCCCATTGCCGGCGCCGGGCACCGCGCCCGCTGCAGCGGAGGCGCCACCGGCCGAAAGACCAGCCGCGAGATCCGCCACCCCACCGGCCGCCGCGGCGCTGCCATCGGCCAGCCGGCGCACGGTCTCCAGCAATTCGCCGAGCCGCTCGGCGGCCACGGCATTCGCGCGCTGCTTGCGTGCCTTGTCGAAGGCCGCGCGGAAGCGGTCGGCATCCACCGGTTTGAGCACATAGTCCACGGCGTGCACATCGAAGGCCCGCTGCGCATGCTCGTCGTAGGCCGTGATGAACAGCACCATGGGCACGGGACCGCCGTCGAGCTCTTCCAGCACCCCGAAGCCATCGAGGCCCGGCATCTGCACGTCGAGACACACCAGGTCGGGCTGCAGTTCGCGAATCATCGCCACCGCGTCACGACCCGTTTCCGCTTCTCCGACGACTTCCACGTCGGCCTCGTTCTGCAGCAGACGGCGCACGCGTTGCCGCGCCAGCGCCTCGTCATCCACGATCAGGACTCGCACACGCACATCTCCCCTCCCGGATGCCGGTCGGAGCTCTCGTGGGACGGCGCCGGGAGGATGAGCGCCTCGATGAGCCTCGAACCGGGCGGGCCCGAGCGCTGACGCGTCCGGTCCCGTCTGGGTGGCACGGGTGGTCCCCCCCGTGCATCATGCATCCTACGTAGCCTTCTTGGGCCAGGTTCCAGAACTTCCCAGACCGTCCCGGACCGCCTGGCCCCTGCACTCCGTACCACTACCCGCCTGAATGGTTGCCCCGTCACCTCCCCTGACCATTGCCGATGAAGGGCAGCGGCTGCGCCGCCTGACCCGCGTGCTCTTTGCCGCGGTCTGGGTGGTACCGGCCGGCCTCTCTGCTCTCCAGTTCGCTTTCGTGGGCGACGCCTCGGGCACCCACTACGACCTGGGCACGGCCCTGCTCTGGCAGGGCACGGCCTGGATGATCTGGGGCCTCTGGTCGCAGGTCATCCTCACCCTCGTGGACCGGGTGAAGCTCGACACGGCGCGCCTCATGCCCTGGCTGGCGCTGCACCTGACTGCCACGGCCGTGGTCTGCGCCGCCAACGTGCTGACCATTGCCTGGCTCGACCACCTGTTCGGCGCCATCGGCCAGGTCACCAGTTATCGCTTTGCGCTGCGGGTGGCCGTGGTCAACCACCTCGACATCCAGGTGGTGCTCTACTGGGCCATTCTGGGTGCGGCCTACATGGTGGAGTTCGTGCGGCGCTACCGGGAACGCGACCGCGCCGCCACCGAACTCGAACAGAAACTCGCCCGCACACAGCTCGAAGCGCTGCGCATGCAGCTCAATCCGCACTTCCTCTTCAACGCGCTCAACTCGGTGGCCGAGCTGATGGAGATGGACGTGCGGGAGGCCCAGCGCACCCTCACGCGCGTGGCCGATCTGCTGCGCCTGTCGCTGCGCAGCGCCGGCCAGTCGCTCATTCCGGTGTGGCAGGAGATCGAGCTGGTCGAGCTGTATCTGCAGATTGCCCGCGTGCGCTACGGCTCGGGGCTCGACGCCGACATCAGCGTCGATCCCTCGGTGGTGGACCTCATGATTCCGAGCTTTCTGCTGCAACCACTCGTGGAGAACGCACTCAAGCACGGTTTGGCACCGGGTCACCAGGATCAGGCCATCGAGGTGCGACTGGGGCGGAACCGCGACAGCCTCGAGATCGTGGTGGAAGACAACGGCAGAGGCCTGAATGGTTTGCTCACCACCAGCGGGCGATTCCTCGCCGCCGTGCCGTCGGTGGACGGGCTGGGCATCGGACTCACCAATACCCGCTCGCGCCTGGCCATGCTCTACGGCGACCGCTACGCCTTTCGCATGAGCAACCTCACCACCGGCGGCTGCCGCGTGGAGATCCGTCTGCCCATCGAGGGCTGAGGGACCTCAGCGCAGACCGAGCGAGCTCAGTACCTGCCGCGTGGCCACCTGCCACACGAAGGGTTGCCCGTCGAGTTCCTGACGACGGGTCACCAGCGCGGTGGCCACATCGCCGTCCCGCAGCAGCGCCTCGGCGCCAATCGCGCTGAGCACGAGGGAGCTGCGCTTGGCCAGCAGGCCCTCGGCGGCGATGCGCACCGCCTGCCCGTCGCGATCCACCACCACCCCGGTCAGCTGCAGCACCTGCACCGGGGTCTCGAGCGACGTCAGCCAGGGCAGCTCCATGTCATACCCCACTCCAAGCGGCACCACCTTGGTGCCGCGCAAACCGCGCTGCTGCACCGGCCAGGGCGCCAGTTCGAGCGTGAGCAGCAGGGCGTGTGTCGCGCCGGACGCCACCATCTGCTCGCGCAGGCCCGTGCGCCACGCCTCGGACGGACGGCCGACGGCCAGGCGGAACCGCAGCCCCTGCCGCCCGAGCGGTTGGCCGGGGGAATGCGGGTCACCTTCGTCG
>JACVCT010000062.1 GCA_016741895.1 Gemmatimonadaceae bacterium
ATCGCGGCGTCGACCGGTGGGTCGGCGGCGGCGGCGGCGGCGCAGCGCTCGGGCAGGGGCCGCGGATCGGGGTTAGGCTGCATTTGGGCGATTCGGGATCGTGATTTTCGAGAAGGGCATGCGTCGGCAGGGGAGCGTGCTGCACCAGTTCCGACGTGCGTAAGCGATGTGGCTCGGTGTCAGCTGACGGGGCTTCTTCCATGCGCCGCGATGTCGGGGCCACCGATGTCACCAAGATGGATCGGTGACCAACTGGGCGCGAGGCTTCCTGCGGTCAGGCGGTCACCCCTACAGCGCCGCTAGACCTCAGGCATGACCAACTCTCTTCCTCCCTCATCCCTGCCCGCCGGCGGCCCTGAGCTGAACGTCGAGGAACTGGCCCCCCTCTGGGGCATCTCCGAGTACACCCTGCGCGAATGGGCCGGCCAAGGGCTGATTCCCGGCGCCCTGCAACGCGGCGGGCGCTGGCGCTTCCCGGCGCAACCGCGACTCAAGGCGCCGGTCCGCCCGGGGGCAGACATTGGCACTGATTTCCAGCTGGTGGATCTCGGCGCCTACCCGCTCACCCCGCACGCGGTCGCGTTCCGATGGCACTGCGCCGAGGCCACGATTCGCAGCTGGGCACGCGCGGGCCGCATGAGGCCCAGGGTATGGCTGCCGAGGGGCTGGCGTTTTGCCGACAGGGTCAAGCTGGCCTCGGAGCCCGCGCCGCGGCGCCGTGGTCGGCGTGGTGGCCTCCCTGAGGGGCGGACTGGTGACGGGGAGGCTCACGGTGGCGCCATCGCCCCGGCGCCAGAAGCGCCAAACGCGCCAGCGCCGCTGAGGGCGTTGGCCGCGCTGAGGTATCAGGCCCTGCGGCGGGGCGCGCCGCGCTAACTACGAATGAACAGCGGCGCCGGCCCTCCGCAGTGGGGGACCGGCGCCGCTCTTCTCGCTCTACCCGACTCAGCTCAGCGCGGCCGCGTACATCCGCACGCGGGAGAGGGGCAGCCGCGAGATGTCGCCGCGCATAATGGCGGTGACGTCCGCCGGCGACGCCTGCAGGCTCCTCGCGGTGTCCGCCTCGCTCCAGCCCCGCTGCCGCGCGTGTTCGCGGATCTTTCGGACCAGCAACTTCCGCTCCCGCTTCTCCGCGTCGGTCGTCGGCATCAGTTCTTCGACGTGTCCCGCCGCGCGCCGCCGCGAACGCGCCGCATACCCGGCCGCACGACGGGCACTCTGCTCCTTGGCGCCAATTTCGACGCGGGCCTCCGGTGCGAGGTCCTGCTCACCATAGTCGAGCAGCAGTTGCCCATTGCGATCACGCGTGACGTGCGCGTACACGATCTTGAGCATCTCCGCATCCGCGTGTCCGACCTCCGACACGATCAGCTCGCGGTCCACGGGGACCAACGTCCCCGTCACGGTCCGGTGCATCATCTGCATTCGCGCACTCGCATACGTGTGGCGTAGCGTTTGGTGCGTGACGCGCTTCGCGATCCCGGCTCGACGGGCAGCGGCCGCCAGTGTGCCATCGATGCTGTCGATGGGCTGCTCCTCGGTCGCGGCGGGATTGAGGCGCGGCGCCACCCCGGACGGGAAGACCAGATCGTCCGCTGACTTTCCCCGGATGAGCGCCGCCAGGCGGTCGCGAAGGCGCGGCCACAGGGGGATCTCCCGTCGCGCGTTTTCGCCCTTACCCTTCCGGTATTCGTTCGCGCGCACGTAGACCATTTCCAGCTCGAGGTCCACGTCGCCGACCAGCAAGCCCATGGCCTCCTCCTTTCGCATGCCGGTGTACGCGAACACGCTGGCCAGCTCGAAGGCGTATGGCACCTGGGGGCAGTTCACCACCTGATCCAAGAGTCGCCGCATCTCGTCGCGGGTGAGGTAGAGCCGCGGATTGAGCGCCGAGCGCTCGGCTTCCTTCGGCACCATCGTGGCATGGCGGAACGGGTGCTGCGCCAGGCGGCCTTTCTCGAACAGCTCGGTAATCATCGCGCGGAGCTCCATCACGTACCCCCGCACGGTGCTCGGGGCCAACGGGGTGCCCTTCTCTGTGGGCCGAGTGCGAAGTTCGATGACCATCGCATCGATGTCTTCGGCCTTCAGGAGCTCGACGAACTTCACCTTCTGCGCCCGGACGGTCGACAGGCACGTCATGATGCCCAACTTGCGCTGGTTCCAGCGCCGCTCGGGTTCGACCGGATCGCCATTGGTGTCCACCTGCAGGGCGCGGGTCTTGAGGAAGGCTTCGGCGCATCCCACGAGCGTCGGCCCGTCTACCGGGCGCGCCTCCACCGGCAGCCCGAGGGCGTGACGGACCATCGCTTCTTCGTAGATCGCCTTGCGGGCGACGAAGAGCTGCACGGCGGTGGCGAAGTCGCGCGTCGCGACCGTCTCGCCTTTCGTCTTGAGGGGTTCGCGCTTGCCACCGACGGCGGCGTACTTGCTGAAGTTGGCCCACTACCGTCCGCCATTGCGGTACGGTCCTGCTTCACGAGTTGCCACGAGCTCTCCGGGGAGATGGGTCGTGGGCAGCCTAGTGGTCCTGTAGACCTGCCACGGCGCGCACCGCCCCGGTGTGGGGCGATGCGCGGCCGTGTGGGGATCTGTTCGCACGGATTTATGACGACCGCTGGGGAGGGGTTCGGCTAAGTGTTTGTGAAACAACATGTTCGCCGGCCCGATTCGAGCTCTCATAATCGTGAGGTCGAGAGTTCGAGTCTCTCCCCAGCTATTATGGTTCATCGTCGCTATCCTCTTGTGAGAGTGATGGTTGCGAACCTTCTTCGAACGGCGCCCTGACTTCGGTTGGGGCGCCGTTCGGCGTTTCGGCAGTGTCGCGCGACACTTCCGGCAATTCGTTGCCCTCCGTGGATGGGGAATCGGTGGGACGAGCACGACGACTCGCCCCCGTCGTGCGTTCCTACACCATGACCAAGGCGATGGCCATGCTTGGCACGTCGCCGGACTTGCGGTGACAATCAGGAACCTCGTAGCGTTGCACCGAAAGGACGTGAGTTTGCGATGGCTGTGCGTATTCGGGAGGAGTGGGGTATGGCGCTTTCAATTCGTGGATTCTCATGTGCCGTGGCCGTAGCGGCACTCGCAGGCTGTGGCAGATCTGCGGGCACAGAGCCTTCGCTTCAGAAGTTGAATTCCATGACCATTTCACCGCCGTCGCTGACCATCATGCAGGGCGACTCGGCGAAGTTCTCGGCAAATGGCATTGATTCGCAGTCGCGGCCGATGGTGCCACCGAACCTCACATGGCGTTCCAGCAACACGTCCGTGGCCACGGTGAACAACAGCGGCATGGTGCGCGGTGTCGGCGCTGGGAATGCCACCATGACGGCAACATCAAGCGGTATGTCTGCGAGTGTTCTGGTCGTGGTGACAGCCCCGGCCCGCTAGTGCGGAAACAGCACGGGTGAACAGCGGGTGCTTCCTGTGGTTTCCGTATGTTGTCCGCGAAATCCGTGGTGATCAGTTGCTGTCCCCAGTCGATCGAACTGGTGCGAACACAGCGGCCGGCGCACGCCACAGGACCACCAGCGTGAGCACCGCCACCGCCGCACCGGCCAGGAACGTGGTGGCTGCGCCGAATCGGTCCCACAGCACGCCTGCCACCGCGCTGGCGAGCAGCACGGCCACACCGCTCACGAGACCGAACACGCCAAAGGCCGTACCCCGCAAATGCGCCGGCGCGCTGCGTGCGATCATTACCGACAGCAGGCCCTGGGTGATGCCCAGATGCACGCCCCAGAGCGCGAGGCCCAGAAACACCACGGGCACACCGCGGGCCGCCGTGGCCAGCGCCAGGTCGGCGAGCAGAAGCATAGCGAGACCAAGGGCCAGCAGGCGCCGGTGACTCCAGCGATCTGACAGGGCGCCAAAGGGATAGGCCGAGGCGGCGAATACGATGTTCATGACCACCATGGCGAGTGGCACATAGCGAATCGGCAGTCCACTCTGCTCGGCGCGCAGCACGAGAAACGCTTCACTGAACCGCGCCAGCATGAACAGGGCACCAATGCCCACCACCCACCAGTAGGCGGGCGGCACGTCGGGCAGGGCACGCCAGCGACGCGCCGCTGGTGCGGCCTGCGTTGCCGCGAGTACCCGTGATTCCTTTACACCAAGCACCAGCAGCAGTACGGCCAACACGGCGGGAACGGCGGCCACACGAAACACGAGACGGATGTCGTCGTGCCAGAGCCACATCAGCAGCACAGCGAGAGCCGGCCCCAGCAAGGCGCCCACGGTATCGAGTGACTGCCGGAGCCCGAAGGCTGCACCACGCTGCGACGGTGGGGTGAGGTCGGCCACGAGGGCGTCACGGGGCGCGCCACGAATCCCTTTGCCGATGCGGTCCATGATGCGCGCGCCAAACACGAGCAATGCGGAGGTGGCCAGCGCAAACAGGGGCTTGGACAGTGCACCCAGGCCGTAGCCCAGCACCGCGGGTGCTTTGCGTCGGCCCCAGCGATCGCTGAGCGTGCCCGAGAACACGCGTACGACCAGGGCCGTTCCCTCGGCGAGCCCCTCCAGCACGCCCACCAGCGTGGCGCTGCTGCCCAGCACACCCACGAGAAACAGGGGCAGCAGGCTGTGCACCATCTCCGAGGAGATGTCGGTGAGCAGGCTGACGAAGCCCAGCACCCAGACACCCTGCGGCAGAGTCCGCACCCCACTCGCTCGGTCGCTTCGATTCCCGGATGTCATGAATCTTTACCGCCAAACTGATTATCACGGATGACGCGGACAAACAAAGAAACCACAGGAGGATCATGCATCATGATGTCATCCTGTGGTTTCCCTTGTTGTCCGTGCAATCCGTGGTAGTCAGTTCACCCCACCTGCGGGGCGATCAACGCACCACCCAATCCGTCTGCAGCTGCACCGTGCCCCACTGCACGGTGAATACACCCGTCTGCGCACCCGGCGCGGTGGAGGGCACGAGCGACATGGTCAAGCTTTCCACCGGCATGCTCAGCGTGGAGGCCTTGAGCGGAATGCGGGCCGCGTCCTTGCTCTGCTCGTAGCGCGTGGGCATGACCTGCGCCGCACCACTGGTTTCCTTCTGCAGAATGAGCGTCCAGCCACTGCGCGTGGGCAGGGCCTGCACGACATAACGGCCCGCGGGCACGGCCTGGCCGCCCATGGTCAGGTCCACATCGGTGGTGAGCAGCGTGGCGGCGTTGGCCCCGAGTCGCCACACCTGGTCAAACGGCACGAGGTCGCCCTGATGCAGGGTGCGGCCGCGCAGATGCGGCTGGCCGTAATCGAGGTGAATGCGCGCGGGCTTGCCGGCCGCGCGCTGTGCGGCGGTGTCGGCGAAGGTGAGTTCGACGGTGGCCGAGGCGCGGGTGCTGGGAGCGGCGCGGCGGGCGCCGGCGGCCTGGGCGTGGAGCGACGACACGCTGAGCGGCGTGGCCACGGCCAGCAGCAGCGCAGCAGAAGCAAGAGCGAAACGAGTCATGACGATGGGGAAGAGTTGTGTGTGATTCAGCAAACGCCGTGATGCAGGAACCGTGTCACCAGTCGATGCCGCCGAGTTTACGGCCGGATGGCCTCACGCTGCAACGCCAGCTTCACGGCGTTGTACGCGTCCACCAGACCGCCCGTGCGGGACAGTGCCGAAAACGGTACCGCCTGCGACGGGCCGTTGGGCAGCATGACCTTGAGCGTGGGAAAGGTGCGCACCGACTGCACGATGATCTCGCGCGCGTCGGCCGGCGTGAGCGTGGGAAAATATGACAGCAGCAGGGCCGCCACACCCGACACCACCGGCGCCGCCATGCTGGTGCCACTCTCGCGCTTGTAGCCGCCGCCAGGAGCAGTGCTCAGAATGTCCTCGCCCGGAGCGAAGAGATCGACCATGGTGCGGCCGTAGTTGGAGAAGCCGGTGACCAGCTTGTCTTCGCCCTTCCACGAACTCGCGCCCACCTCCAGCCAGTTGCCCACGCGGCTGCCGTTGCCCAGCACGCTGGTGGGATAGCTGGGCACGACATCGTTGTTTTCGCCATCGTTACCGGCGGCGTGCACGAGCAGCACACCCTTGTCGGCGGCGTAGCGCACCGCGCTGTCCACCACGGCCTTGCCCGGCGAGTACGCCTTGCCGAAGCTCATGTTGATGATGTGCGCGCCGTGATCGACGGCATAGCGAATGGCGCGCGCCACGTCGGCATCACGCTCGTCGCCATCGGGTACGGCACGCAGACCCATGATGCGCACGTTGGGGCTGATGCCCTGTACGGCGGCCTGTGGCGTGGCGCCACTCGCGCCTCGCACGGCACCAATGATGCCCGCCACGTGCGTGCCATGTGAGGCATCAGGACCGGTCACATCGCGCGTACCGTTGACCGAGGCGGCCGCGCGCGGATAGTAGGCGGTGTCGAGTCCATACTTGGCCTGTGCGTCGTAGGCCTTCTTGGCATCGGCCAGTGACTCGGCGCCCAGACCGGCGGCGTCGAGCTGCAGCCACATGCGCTTGGCCTGTTCCTGTGTGGCGTTGCCCGGCGTGAAGGCTTCCACCTTCGCACGTGTGAGGCCGCCGCCGTTGGCCGCCGCCGCCAACGCCGTCTCCACCTGCGTGAGCGTGCGCTGGATGTTTTCGATCTGCCGCAGCGTGCCGGTGATTTCTTCGGCCTTGCTGCTGTACGCACGTTGCAGGGAATCGCAGCTCAGTGCCGGCGGACGCACAATGCCCTGACCGGCCGGCTGGTTGCGGCAACTCGCGTAGAGCCGTGTGAGCTCGAAGGTCTCGTGATGCACGGCCTTGCCATCAGGCTGTGCCATGAAGTTCCAGCCGAACACGTCGTCGACGTAGCCATTGCCGTCGTCGTCGCGATTGTTGCCGGCGACTTCTCGGGCGTTGCGCCACATGACCGGCGCGAGCGCCGTGTGCGCCGTGTCCACCCCGCCGTCGATGACGGCCACGATGACCTCACGCTGCGGACGACGATTGGCGAGCAGTTCGCGCAGCGCCCGCTCGGAGCCCACACCCAGCACGCCATCGGTTTCGAGCGACAGCCGGTGCCAGTCGCTGCGCGCCGTGTCGGGCAGGGCGGTGGCGGGCGGCGGAGCCGGCGTCACGGCAATGGGCTCGCGCACCACAGGCTGCGGTGCCGGTTGCGGTGCCGGATTGGTGGGCGCACCAGCGCGGGCGCAGCCCACGAGCAGCAGCAGCGCAGGCGTCAAACGAAGAGCAGCAGGCAAACGGGTCATGCGTCAGAGCTTGAAGGAGCGGACGCGGCTTCGAACAGCGCGCAGACGGCGCCGGCCGGATCCTGGATGACAGCGAAGCGACCGGACGGGCCGGCATTGCGCGGACCGGACAGCACCTGTCCACCGCGGGCGGTGACTTCGTGCAGGCGCTGCGTCAGATCGGTGACCGTGATGTACACCAACCACTGCGCAGGGAGCCCTGCATTGCTGCCTCGGGCGTGACAGACGCCGGCGTGCGGCGTACCATCAGGGGCCAGCATGACGTAGTCCTCGTAGTCGCCCATTGAGAGGCCCTGGGGCGTCCAGCCGGCAACGGCGGCGTAGAAGTCACGCACGGCAGGCGCGTCCGCCACCGTGAGGTCAACCCAGCCAATGCGGCCGGGCTGGGGAGGCGGAGGAGTCGTCATGCAAGGAGTCTGCGCGGTGCCGGGCCCGGGGGCAACCATTCCCATTTTTCAGGAGATTCTCATGACCTTGTTTGGGCGTTTCGTACGACGGGGGCCCGTGGTACTCGCGGCCTTGCTGCTCATGGCGGCCTGCCAGCGCAGCACGCCGCCCGACCCGACGGGGTCATGGCGTCTGGTCTGGCTCGATGGACAGGCATCGGTGCAGGGGGCTGGCGGACGTGCCCCCACGCTCACGCTGGCCGGCACCCAGGCCTCGGGATTTGGCGGCTGCAATCGCTACACGGGCGGTGTAACGGTGGACGGCACATCGATGCGCTTCGGGGCTGTGGCGTCCACCCGCATGGCCTGCGTGGGCGGAGGCGATGCGGTGGAGCAGGCGTACTACGCCATGCTGGCCAAGGTCACCACCTTTGCACGGCGCGACCGGGAACTCGCGCTGAATGGTCCGGACGGTCGACTGGCGATCTTCGTGCGCGAATAGATCGCCGGCGCGGTTCAGGCCGGATCGTCGGCGCAGCTGAGACTGGAGCGGCGTACGGCCTGCCCGCGTCCCCAGCCGGGCGTGGGCCGCGTCCCCACGAGGGCCACATCGGGCGGCGGCACCTTGAACTGGTAGGCCACCGACTGTTGCAGCTCGAGCGGATGACCCACGTCGGCCCGAAGTGCGGCGCCCCCGCGCGGCGGCTTGAGCCAGTTCACGGCGCAAAGGCCGTCGATGATGCCCAGACCGGGCGCGATCTGCACGAAGGTCGTGATGGCGCGCACCGCGCGCACGCCGCGAAACTGCGTGGGCAGTCGGTCGGGGCGACTGAGTTCGAGATCGAGTCGGCGGAGCTGCGAGGTGGCGCTGTCGAGATACACGGCGCCGTGCACATCGGGCGAGCGCAGCCGGTCGGCCGCGCGCATGTCGAGGCGGTACCAGGTGGCATCACCCACCACCTCGGTGCCGCCATAGCTGAAGCAGTGATTGGCCAGAAACTGCCTGTCGGCCAGCTCCACAATGGTGGGGATGCGCATGATGGTCTCGCGCCGGCCGTTCACCGTCACGGTGGTCACGATGCGCCCGGGCCGATACGCCACCTCGGCCGTTCCCGGCACCGCCAGCGAGTCGATGCTCTGCAGCACGGCCACCGTGTCGCCGATGCCACCAAAAGCGCGCGCCTGCACGTAAGCAAACGGATAGTTGGTGACCAGCACCCGATAGGCGGCCGCGTTCTCACGCAGTGTGGCCACCAGTTGCCAGACCTCGGGGGAGCGCAGCGAGTCGGGCACGCCAGGGTTCCTGCAGGCCTGCACAGGTGTCACGGTCATGCCGGCCAGCCGCACCGGCACCTGGTCGAGGTCGATATCGAGGGTGCTGCTCCGGCCTGCTTCAATGCGTACAGTGAAACGCCGTGGCACAAATCCGATGCGCCGGACGAGCAGTTCATGCTCACCGGCTGGCACATTGAGCAGCTGATACACCCCGTCGGCGCCACTGAAGCGTTCGATGCCGAGGCTCGGGATGCTGACCACGGCGTAGGGCAATCCCACCCGTGCGGGCCCCGAGCGCACGACGCCGCTCAGCGCGCCGCGTGTGGCTTGAGACTGTGCCCCGAGGTTCGACGTGTGGAGTCGCTCGGGAAGGGGCAGCCCGGGGGCGCCAATCAGCAGCGCGACAATGACGGCCAGAGCACGGGAAGGCATGTTTTCATTCTACGGATTGTCCAGTAGAAGCGCAATCTGCGTGTGAGGGGCGGCGCGCAGCTGTCGCACCTCCGTCACCTGACCGCTGTGGTCAAAACGATAGTGCACGAGACGCAGCGCGTCGTCAGGCCTGTTTGCGGTGGACGCGGTGTCCTCGCGTGCAGCGAGTACCACCCAGGCCTCATGGACAGTGCTGCCGAGAGCACGGATCTGCCGCCCGTCGGTGTGCCGCCCGTCGGTGTGCAGGGCCAGCACCGTGCGGCGGTTGCGCGCTGTGGCCAGCGAGGTGCGTCGCACCCCGAGGTCACTGGCAAACTGCCGGTCGAAGGCGTCCTGATCATGCGGGAACGCGTCGAGTCGCTGCACCTGCCGTGTGCTGTCGTAGCGTACGCGCAGCATCACCGGACCCGCCGTGGTGGACGACAGCCACAACTCGGTCTGCGTGTCGAGGACAAAGCGATGGGGCAGGCTGTGTGTGTCCGCACAGAGGGCCTCGAGTGTGGCCCACACCGCCAGGGGCCCGTGCTGCACGCCGGCCAGCCGGCCGCTGCCCGGGATGCTGAGGGACACTTGTTCAGCCATGCGCACCGGCAAGCGGGTGTGCGAGGCGGAAGCGTGTGCATGCTGGCGCGCCCACGCGGGGCTGGCGCCGAGGAGCAGTGCCACCGGCACCGCCAGCAGCGTATTCACGAGGCGGAGCCGCCACGACGGCGTCGTGCATGGCGAGTTGGCAGGCATGGGAGAGGGCGGTTGAGTCTGGTATGTGCCACTAATTGTTACAATTAAAGTCAGGTCGCGTGGCAATCGTTCACGCGGGGAGGTCAGGCTACCTGCGAGCCGTGACGGGATCGCAGACGCTGCATCACGTCCACGGACATCTGTTCGATGGTGACACGGGCGAGGGTGGCACGCAGGGCTTCCTCGGCTTCGCGATAGAGATCATCGAGGTAGCCGGCAATGACCGGTGCCACCGGACACTCCTGACCGACGGCGCTGGCATGACGGCCGATGAACTCGGCGCAGTCGTCCATCACCGCCTCATGCACCATGCGCAGCGTGATTTCCGACGCCGGCCGTGCCAGCACCGATCCGCCGCCCGCGCCGCGTCGGCTGTCCACCAGTCCCGCCTGCTTGAGCTGCGAAAGCACGCGCCGCACGACGACGGCGTTGGTGCCCACGCTTTCCGCAAGCTCATCGGAGGTGACGCCACGTCCCTCCTCGCGTTCACAAAAGGCGATCATGCCCAGCACGTGCGCAGCGACGGTCAAACGGGAGTTCATAACGTATACGTAACTGGGTTGGTGGCATTCGACAAGCCTCTGCCGGCGCCCCTCGTCCCTTGCAATCGACCACTGGGCCTTGCGCACCGGCCGTTCGCGGCTGAATGATGGAAGGGAGCGCCGATTCCTCTCTAGTTTGGGCCACCTGGATGGAGGTCCGCATGCTGCCGCGCCGCGCACGTATTTCTCTCACCGAATCCGATCGCCACATCAGCTGGCAACACGCTCTGGCCAAACCGGGCCTGGGCTTCGGTGTTGAGTTGCTGTTGCTGGCTGTTTTTGCCGTGGGAGGCAGTCTGGAGCGACGACTCACCCCGGTGCCCAGCGATGAGCAGGTGAGTTTTCTCGCGCCGCTCAAGGAGTATGCGCCACCGCCGGCCGAGGAACGGCTCAACTGGGTGGGGCTGGGAGGCCCGTTTCAGTCGCAGAGCGGTGAAAGCGAGCCGCCAGTAGACGACGGCACCCGTCCGGTGTCCGTGAACACCACCGGTGGCGCGCCGAGCGACAGTGAGCTGCCGCCGCAGGAAGCGGTGGAGTCCGAGCGGGCGATGAGTGAGATCGAGGTGGACAGCACGGCGGCGCTCGACCCCACTGCCGAAGGTCCGCAGTATCCCGCTGACCTGCTCAAGGCCGGCGTCGAGGGCGTGGTGTACGCGCGCTTCATCGTGGACAGCACGGGCTATGCAGACACCCTCACGTTCAAGACCATCGACAAGGCCGATCCGCTGTTCGTGAGTGCGGTGAAGGCGGCGTTGCCGCGCATGAAGTATCGGCCGGCCGTGTATTCGGGGCGTCGGGTGTCCCAGCTGGTGGAGCAGGCCTTCGCCTTCCGCATTCGCCCGCCGCAGGGGCAGTAGC
This sequence comes from Gemmatimonadaceae bacterium, assembly GCA_016741895.1. Taxonomy (GTDB): domain Bacteria; phylum Gemmatimonadota; class Gemmatimonadetes; order Gemmatimonadales; family Gemmatimonadaceae; genus Gemmatimonas. Next base: position 11,444 of record JACVCT010000062.1, read on the forward strand.
ACAGGGCAGGCCCCAGGGGCGCGCTACCGGTCAACGCCACCTGTCGATGCTACACGTCGACGCTATACGTCGACATGAGGATCAGCGACGTTTCGCGGCGTTGAAGTGAATGGCGGCGGCCAGACGCTGCGCTGCCTGCTCCCAGTTGTGGCGCACGGCCCGCTCGACCTGAGTGGCCGTGCCGTCGGCAACGGCCTGCACGATGGCGTCGTGCTCACGATACGTGTCCGTGAACGACTGCCCCGCCGTGCGGGCGAGCGGGCCGTGAAACCACTCGTAGCGCGCGCGCCGCGGGAAGAGTGTGGTGAGCAGCATGCGCGTGACGGCCGTCGCGCAGGCCACCACCAGCACCTGGTGAAAGCCGTGATGATTGGTGAAGAGGCGGGTCGGGTCCGGCCGCGTCCTGGCGGCTTCCTTGCGAAAGGCCTCGTCGAATGCGGCCATGCTCTCCGCCAGACGCTGACGTTGACCTGAGGGTAGCGTGGCCACGGTGCGCGCCACCGCGCTCTCCAGCATGCCGGTCGTGCGATAGACCTCCATGGCTTCATCGGCATCAAGCGGCGCGACGGCCACGCGTGGGCGCTCGCCGCCACCATCGGGCACGAGCAGGCCCTCGAGCTGCAGGCGATGCATGGCCTGGCGCGCCGGTGTGCGACTGATGCCCAGACGCTCCGCCACCATGGGCTCCGTCAAACGGGTTGAAGGCGCGAGATCGCCGCGCACGACGAGGTCGCGCAGGCGGTCATAAACATTTGCCTCCGAGAGCGGTGTGCCGTCGAAGAGCGCCGATTGCGAGCTGGGGCGGGGCATGCGGTAAGCTACCGCGTCCACCGCTCGGCGCCCAAGGGTCCGGCCTGCCTCCCGATGCGGCGGGCGCGGAGAGATATTGACACCATCGCCAGTCGGAACCCGTAGCCTACGGACGTCTGAGTGGCGTCCTCCCGCCCATTCCCCCCGCCGACGGAGCCTCCTGCGTGGAATCCCCCCTCGAGATACTGGATCAGGCCGAAGCCGAGTTGCTGGCCATGGACCTCGACGACAGCGTGAACGGCCTGCCCAGACGGGAATTCATGTTCCGTTCCCTGGTTGCTGCGGCGGCCGGCATGTTCGGCGCCCGGTCGCTGGGAGCCGAGACGCCGCAGCACTATCTCGATGCCGCCGCTGGCGTGTGGCAGACCATGCAACCGCCGGCGCAGGGCGCTCAGGCGCAGCCGGCCGTTCCCCTTGGCAACGGCGAGGCGCCGGCCCTGCAGTTCATGCCGTATCCTGCGGGAACCGGTGCGCTGATGGCCAAGCTCCTGCGCGAGCGCGGCGCGACGGCCTTCACGCGCAGTGCGCACGTTATCGAGCCGTGGGTGGGAGCGGTCCCCACAGATCCCGAAGCGCTGGCCTTCCTGCCGGCGCATCGCATTGCCGCGCTCATTCGGGCGCGGCGTCTGACGTCGCGCCGCATCACCGACATCTACCTCGAACGTCTCGAGCGCTACAACCCCACGCTCAATTGCGTGGTCACGCTCATGAAGGACTCCGCGCGCGCCGAGGCGGACGCGATGGATGCGGAGCTGCGCGCGGGCAAGTATCGCGGGCCGCTGCACGGTGTGCCCTATGGGCTCAAGGACTTGTTCGCGACGAAGAATGCCCCGACCTCCTGGGGTTCGGCCGACTTCAAGGATCAGACACACGACTACGATGCGGAGATCGTGGTGCGTCTGCGTGAAGCGGGCGCGGTGCTGCTGGCCAAGTTGTCGACCGGTCTGTTTGCGCAGAACGACTGGTGGTACGGCGGCCGCACCAACAATCCGTGGAACACCAACATCGGTTCGAGGGGCTCGTCGGCCGGTCCCGGTTCGGCCACGGCCGCGGGGCTGGTGGCCTTCTCCATCGGTACGGAGACACAGGGCTCGATTGTATCACCGGCCATTCGCAATGGCATCAGCGCGCTGCGTCCCACCTACGGTCGCGTGAGCCGACATGGCGGCATGGTGCTGTCGTGGTCGCAGGACCGCGTGGGCCCGATGTGCCGCACCCTCGAAGACTGCGCCATGGTGTTCTCCGTGCTGCACGGCGTGGACGAGAAGGATCCCTCCACGGTGACGACGCCCTTCCGCTTCAACCGCGCGCTGCCGCTGGCCGGTCTTCGTGTGGGCGTGGATGCCAATGCGCCGAAGGAACTGGTGGACCGGCTCAAGGCGCTCGGCCTCAAGCCGCGTGACATTGGTGCTCGCCCCACGGTGGCCGGCATGGCCGGCGGTGGACTCAACGTGGAGTACGCCGCAGCCTTCGACAGCTACGTGCAGCGCAAGGCGAAGGAGTTCGGGCTCGATCTCAACGCCATGCCCGAACGTGCCAACAACAACGCGCCGTTCGGCAACACGCCGCCGGCGCGACCGGCGGGTGTGGAGCAGGGGCAACCCAATCCCATGGCGCCGGCCGACTGGAATCCGCGTTTCGTGGGCGGGCGCACGATTCGCGCCTTTGATTTCGTGAACAACCAGCGGCGGCGGCTCTTGCTGGTGCAGGCCTGGGGCACGTTCATGAAAGACCTCGATGCTTTCATTGCCTCGCCCAACGCCGACATCGCGCCCAACGCGCAGACGGGGCATCCCTGCGCCGTGCTGCCGTACAAGTTCGACGTGCCGCAGTTCGGTGGCGCGCCGCGCGCGAATGACAGCACACCCGCGCCCACGTACAAGCCGCAGCCCATCTGCGCGGTCATCACGGGCAACCTGTACAACGACGACCTGATCCTGTCGCTGGGGCACCAGTTCCAGAAGGTCACGGACTTTCATTCCCGTCGCCCGGCATTGTGAGCAACGGGGCATGGGGCAGCGCGCCACCGATGGGCATGGTGGCCGTGAACGAACGCATGCGCGAGCGCGCGGTGGCCGCACTGGCCACCGCGTACGCCAACGATCAGCTCAGTGTGGAAGAGCTGGATGTGCGACTGGCGCATGTGTTTCGGGTGCAGACGGCGCAGGAGCTGGCGTCACTGCTGGCTGACCCGTCACGACCGGGGCATTCGCTGGATGAGGTGCAGCGTGTGGATGCCCCGGATGAGCTGGTGCCCGAGCGCGCCCTGCTGATTGCGGCCATGGGCGGGTTCGGGGTGAAGGGCGAATACGTCGTGCCGCGTCACCTCAAGGCCTGGGCGGTGGCGGGTGGAGGAGAGCTCGATTTGTCGAAAGCCCGCTTCGGCCGTGGCGTGACGCGCATTGACCTCACCGCGTTCATGGGTGGGGTCGATCTCACGCTGCCCGAGGGTGTGCGGGTGGAGGTGGTGGGCACGGCCTTCATGGGCGGCGTGGAGCACGACGCGGGGCGCATGCAGCCGCTGGATGATGCCCCTGTGGTGCGCATTGATGGCACGGCGGTGATGGGTGCCGTGGACATCAAGCACGGTCCACCGGAACGCAAGAGTGAGCGCAAGTATGTGGAGGCGGTGGGGCGCGCCGAGGCTTGGCGTCCGTCACGCTGAGCAGAATCGGTGGACGCTGCGTAGACTCAGCGAGTCTTCGTGTCCACTCTTCCCACCGTCCCGATGAACAAGGAACATCTGCCCAGCCGGCACGCCACGTCCGGCCCTGAGCGCGCGCCGCATCGTGCGTTCTACTATGCCATGGGGCTCACGGCGGAGCAGATCGCGCAGCCCCTCGTGGGCGTGGTGTCGAGCTGGAACGAGGCCGCTCCCTGCAACATCGCGCTCAAGCGGCAGGCGGAGGCGGCCAAGCGCGGCGTGATGGCGGCGGGCGGTACGCCGCGCGAGTTCACCACCATTACGGTGACTGACGGCATTGCCATGGGCCATGCCGGCATGAAGGCCTCGCTGCCAAGCCGCGAGGTGATTGCCGACAGCGTCGAGCTCACGGTGCGCGGGCATTGCTACGATGCGCTGGTGGGCATTGCCGGCTGCGACAAGACGCTGCCCGGTCTCATGATGGCCATGCTGCGGCTCGATGTGCCAAGTGTGTTCCTGTATGGCGGGTCCATCCTGCCGGGCCGCTATCAGGAGCGCGACGTGACGGTGCTCGATGTGTTCGAGGCGGTGGGCGGCTATGCGGCCGGCCGTGTGTCGCTGGACGAGTTGACGGCGCTGGAGAAGGTGGCCTGTCCGGGTGCCGGCTCCTGCGGTGGGCAGTACACGGCCAACAGCATGGCATATGTGTCAGAAGCGCTCGGGCTCGCGCTACCCGGTTCCGCCAGTCCGCCGGCCGCGTGGGAGTCGCGTGATGCCTATGCCGAACGTTCGGGTGAAGTGGTGATGCAGCTTGTGCGTGACGGCTTGCGTCCGCGGCGCATCGTCACCCGTAGCGCGCTCGAGAATGCGGCCGCGGTGGTGGCGGCCACGGGCGGCTCCACCAACGCCACGCTGCATCTGCCGGCCATGGCGCACGAGGCGGGCATCGCGTTCGATCTGTTCGATGTGGCGGAAGTCTTCAAGCGCACGCCGCTCATCGCTGATCTCAAGCCGGGCGGGAAGTATCTCGCGAAGGACGTGCATGACATTGGTGGTGTGTCGATCATCCTCAAGGTGCTGCTGGATGGCGGGTTCCTGCACGGCGACTGTCTGACGGTGACCGGTCGCACGCTGGCCGAGAATCTCGAGGAGGTGCGACTGCCCGACAATCAGAAGGTGGTGGTGCCCGTGTCGGCGCCGCTCTCACCGACGGGTGGCCTGGTGGGATTGCGCGGCAACCTCGCGCCCGATGGCGCGGTGGTGAAGGTGTCGGGCATGAAGCAGCTCAGCTTTCGCGGGCCGGCGCGGGCGTTCGACAGCGAGGACGCCTGTTTTGCTTCCGGGATGAAGCCGGCCAATGCGCCGGGCGATTGGTTGTTGATTGGCACTGAG
>JACVCT010000413.1 GCA_016741895.1 Gemmatimonadaceae bacterium
GGCTTGGCGTGCATGAAGGGGCAGGGACAGCGGCTGCAGCGTGACGCGACTGCCGAGGGCGTGTCGCAGCAGCAGCGCACCACAGGGCGCTGGCGTTGATCGCGCAGCGCCAAGGGGGCCGCAGTACACCGCAAAGCCCCAACAGGCCACCACACACTGTGTGTCGAGCGTCAGCACATAACAGCTGGGTTGCCCGGCGTCGGGTGCGCGATGGCGCTCGAAACCGAATTCCATCAGGGCATTGCCCTCCGCGTGGCGGATGTCGCAGCCCAGAAACCACAGCTGCTGATCCACCAGCGTCGACAGGCGCAGCGCTCGGGTCACCCGGGGCGGGACTTGATTCACCATTTAGTGATAGTAAGTTATCAATACTGAATCCTCAACTCCCGGAGCATCTCATGGCCAAGAGCGGCAGAGTCCAGGTCAAACTGCGGTCCACGGAAAGTCACCACATGTACGTGACCACCAAGAACCCCCGCAGCACGCCGCAGCGCATGGAGAAGCGCAAGTACGATCCGCATGTGCGCCGCCATGTGCTCTACCGGGAGGCCAAGTGATGGCGGCCACCACGCTGCAGCAGGACCGCCGCCTGCCCGTCACCGTCCTCTCCGGTTTCCTGGGTGCCGGCAAGACCACGCTGCTCAATCACGTGCTGGCCAATCGTGAGGGTCTGCGCGTGGCCGTCATCGTGAACGACATGAGCGAGGTCAACATCGACGCGCAGCTGGTGCGGGGTGGCGACGCCGCGCTCTCGCGTACGCAGGAAACGCTGGTCGAGATGACCAATGGTTGCATCTGCTGCACGCTCCGCGATGATCTGCTGCAGGAGGTGTCCCGTCTCGCGGCGGAAGGCCGCTTCGATTACCTGCTCATCGAGAGCACGGGCATCGGCGAACCGCTGCCGGTGGCGGCGACCTTCACCTTCGAGACCGAAACGGGTGTGTCGCTGTCCGATGTGGCGCGCCTCGACACCATGGTCACCGTGGTCGACGCGCATCGGTTTCTGCACGACCTCGGTTCACTCGACGATCTCAAGGCACGGCAGCTTGCACTTGGTGAGGAGGACGAGCGCACCATTCCCGACCTGCTCATCGATCAGGTGGAGTTCGCCAACGTGCTCGTGCTCAACAAGACCGACCTTGTCTCAGACGAGGAGCTCGGACGGCTGCTGGCGATTCTGCGTCACCTCAATCCCGACGCGGAGGTGGTGACGTCGGTGCGCGGTGTCGTGGCGCCCCGCGTCGTACTTGGCCGTGGCCTGTTCGACTTCGCAGCCGCGGAAGCGGCGCCGGGGTGGCAGAAGGAGCTGGCGGGCGAGCACATCCCGGAGACCGAGGAGTACGGCATCTCCAGTTTCGTGTATCGCGCGCGCCGGCCGTTTCATCCGCAGCGGCTCTGGGAGCAGGTCGATCGTGGCTTTCCCGGCGTGCTGCGTGCCAAGGGCCTGTTCTGGGTGGCCACGCGTCCTGACCTCGTGGGCAGCTGGTCGCAGGCCGGACAACTGGTGGAGGTGAATCCGGCCGGATTCTGGTATGCCATCACCCCGCCGGACAGCTGGGACGTGGACGATATCCAGCGCGCCGAGATCGAGGCCATGTGGCACCCCGATCTGGGAGATCGGCGCCAGGAGTTGGCCATCATCGGTCAGGCCCTTGATCGCCATGGACTCGAGGCGCTGCTCGATGCCTGTCTCGTGACCGAGGAGGAACTGCGCGCCGGCCCCGCGCTCTGGTCCACCTTCCCCGATCCCTTTCCTGAATGGACCGTGGAATACGAGGACGAGGAGGCGCAGGATGAAGCGCACGGCGAGGCAGGGCCTGACGCGGACCTGCACGGCCGGGAGGTCAGAAGCGACCGACGTTGAACGAATGCTTGCCCGGGTGG
>JACVCT010000063.1 GCA_016741895.1 Gemmatimonadaceae bacterium
CCATCCTGTATGGCTACGGGGGGTTCAATGTGTCCCTGCCCCCGCAGTTCAGCGCCATGCGTGTGGCGTTTCTCGAGCAGGGCGGCGTGTACGTGCAGGCCAACCTGCGGGGCGGCGGCGAATACGGCGAGGCCTGGCATCAGGCCGGCATGAAGGCCAACAAGCAGAACGTGTTCGACGACGCCATCGCCGTGGCGGAGTGGCTGATTGCCGAGGGCTACACCCGGAGCGAGCGTCTGGCCATCCAGGGCGGCTCAAACGGTGGCCTGCTGGTGGGTGCCATCATGACACAACGTCCGGAACTCGCGCGCGTGGCCCTGCCCAGCGTGGGCGTCATGGACATGCTGCGCTTTCACACGTTCACGATCGGATGGAACTGGATCGCCGACTATGGCTCCAGCGACGACCCGGACGAGTTCCGCGTGCTGTACGCGTACTCACCGCTGCACAAGCTGAAGGATGGCGTGGACTATCCGGCCACGCTCATCACGACGGCCGACCACGACGACCGGGTGGTGCCCGCGCACTCCTTCAAGTTCGCCGCGCGCCTGCAGGAAGCGCATGGCGGCAGCACGCCCGTGCTGATCCGCATCGAGACACAATCCGGTCACGGGGCCTCATCGCTCAGCAAGCAAATCGAGGAGGCCGCCGATGTGTACGCCTTTGTGCTGGCCTGCATGGGCGTGGAACCGGTGTTCGCCGACCGGTAACCACTTCCCGGTTACCGGCGAACGAATGGCCGCGGTTCGGGCAACTGCTCCGCAAACCGCCAGGGCGCCGCACCACTGCGTGTGAGCGGCACCTTGGCGAGTCGCGCGCGCACCATGGCAATGGGCATGGGGCCACCGCGGTAGATGGCGTCATGGAACTCGCGATCCTTCATCTTGCCGCTCATGACGAGTTCCTTGTACAGCGCCCGCAGCTGCAGGCCGCCCAGCATGTAGGCGGCCTGGTAGATGGGCGAGTAGCTGCCGTTGAATGAGCGGCGCACCTCCGCCTCCGAGTTGGCGCGTTCGAAGGGCACCTTGTCCACCAGATACTCGATGCACTCTTCCGGCGTCATCTTACCCAGGTGGAAGCTGAGCGAGAACACGATGCGGGCGCTGCGATGCATGCGCCACGCCAGCGCGCCCAGACGGTCCTCGGGGGTGACATGGAAGTCGCGATCCCAGAGGAACATTTCCCAGTACAGCGCCGCGCCCTCGTTCCAGAATGGCGTATTGAACAAGCGACGGTGACTGTTGTAGCGCGCCGTCATGAAGCCCTGCAGGTGATGGCCGGGATTGAGCTCGTGAAACACCACCGCGCGCGAGAAATGCGGATTGTTGCCGCGCAGGCTCATGGCCTTTTCTTCGTCGGTCATGTCATTGGTGGGATAGCTCACGAGAATGCTCTCGCCACCCAGAAAGAACGGACTCACGCGCTGGCGTTCGGGCGAGAGCATCTCCATGCGCCAGTCCTCGCGCGCGAGCGCGGGAATGGTGATCCAGTCGTGCTTCGCAAAGAAGGCGTCGGCCTCGTTGGCGAGATCGCGAATGAGATCGATCTGCTTGCCGGGCTCCACGTAGGTGTTCTTCACCCGTTCCATGGCCGCCTTCCAGTCGTCTCCCAGCCCCATCTCCCGCGCGGCCTTCTTTGCTTCGGCCAGGCTGAACGCGTACTCGCGTTCGGCAATCGCGATCAGTTCATCGGCCGTGTAGGGAATCATCGCGTGCCGAAGATCCATGGCCAGTCCTTCAGCTCCGATGGGGTCGCCGATGATGGGCTCGTTGGCCTGGGCCGCATTGCGTGCGCCTGCCGTCGCGCCGGCACCAGGCGCGCCTCCCCCACCCCCGCCCTGCCCTGACGGCGCATTGCCGCTGGCCACCACAGCAGGTGTCTGAATGCCCACCAGCCGCTGCCGGATGGTCTGCGCATAGCGCCGCAGGCTTTCGTCCAGCTTCTGATACGGGTTGCTGACCCACCAGCTGAACAGCGGGTCGTAGCCGTTGTAGTAGCGATACCACACACCCACCGTATTGCGCAGCACATCGAGCCGTTCGGCGGCGCGGTTGGCCACCGTGCGCGAAACACGCGGCGCCGCGGGTCGGGCGGCGCGCGAGGAGTCACTGGCGGCGGCACGTGAAGGCGCCGCGCTCGACTCGAGCGCCTGCCGCAGACTGTCCACCTGTTTGGTCAGATTCGCCAGCAGACGCGCAGACTGCTGCGCATTCACCGTCACCAGGTCACGTCGGGTTTCCTGCAGGGCCAGCAGCTGATCGCCAAAGGGCAGAAGCGGCGCCACCTCCGCCAGCTGCCGATCCTCGCGCTCCATGAGTTCAAGCTGATAGCGCAGGTGGTTGTCGAGCAGCACATAGTCCACCTTGCCTTCCTGCGAGAGCTTGTCGAAATCCGACGCCGCCAGCTGCTTGCGCCACTGTTCCCAGAAGGCGCGCATGCGCGTGCGCTGCGAGCGCGAGTCGGGGGCATCGTAGCGCCGCTGCAGGGCCTGCTGATCGGCGGCAAAGCGCGACACCACGTCGGCCAACTCACTGCTGGTGCTGCCACGCAGCGCGGCCAGCGCGGGCACACTGAGGGCCGGGTCGCTCGGGAACTCCTGACGGGTGGTGGGCTTCACACCGCCGGGTTGGGCGGCAGCCACTCCGGCGGTGGCGAACGTGGGCAGCAGCAGGGAGCCAGCGAGCAAGAGGCGCAGGCGATCGGTCACGACGGGTCTCCGGGTGGGCAGCAGAGGCAGCAGGGATCACCGAATCTGCGACGCCGCCACGATTTGTGCAGGATCGGGTGGCCGTCAGCCGCCCGACGCGATGGTCTCGAGTGTTTCCCAGCGGGCCATCAACTCCGGAATCTCGCGATCCAGCACCTCGAGCCGGGCCTTGAGCGTCAGCACTTGTGCGCCGTCCCGCATCACCGACGGGTCGGCCAGCAGCGCGTAGCTGGCCTCACGCTCCTCCTCGAGCGCGGTGATCCTGTCGGGCAATGCCGCGAGTTCCTGCTGCTCCTTGAACGAGAGCTTGCGCGGCTTCACGCGCGGCGCGGCGGGCGCAGCTGTCGACTCCCTGCTCCGTGTGTTCGGCGTGACCTTGCGCGGTTCGGCTGTGGGCTGCGGGTCGGGACGCTGCCGCAACCAATCGCTGTAGCCGCCGGCGTACTCGCGCACCACGCCCTGCCCTTCCAGCACGAGCGTACTGGTCACCACGGCGTCCAGAAACGCGCGATCGTGCGAGACCAGCAGCAGGGTGCCGCTGAACTCGCGCAGCAGCGACTCCAGCAGGTCGAGTGTTTCGAGGTCGAGGTCGTTGGTGGGCTCGTCGAGCACCAGCACATTGAACGGCCGTGTGAACAGCCGCGCCAGGAGCACGCGGTTGCGTTCCCCGCCACTCAGCGCACGCACGGGCATGCGCGCGCGATCGGGACTGAAGAGGAAGTCCTGCAGGTAGCCGTGAATGTGCCGGCGCTGTCCGGCCACGGTCACCCAGTCCGTGCCATCACCCACGCTGTCGATGACCGAGGCCTCGGGATCGAGTTGCTCGCGCAGCTGATCGAAGTAGGCAATCTCGAGATTGGTGCCATGACGCACGCTGCCCCGATCCGGCGCGAGGTCGCCGAGCAGGAGGCGGAGAAGGGTGGTCTTGCCGGAGCCGTTGGGCCCGATGAGGCCCACACGATCGCCACGCATGATGGTGGTGCTGAGGCCCTGCACGATGGGCCGCTCGCCATGCGAGAACGTGAGGTCCTGCACTTCCAGCACCAGGCGGCCGCTGCGATCGGCCTCCTGAATCTGCGCGCGCGTGAGGCCCACGCGCTCCCGGCGCTGGGCCCGCTCCACCCGCATGGCCTCGAGCGCCCGCACGCGGCCCTCGTTGCGCGTGCGTCGCGCCTGGATGCCCGTGCGGATCCACACCTCCTCCTGCGCGAGGCGGCGATCGAAGTCTTCCCAGGCCAGCGATTCGGCGTGCAGCGCGGCCGCCTTGCGCTCGAGATAGGTGTCGTAGTCGGGGCCGAAGTCGGCGAGGCGCCCGCGATCGAGTTCCACGATGCGCGTGGCCACACGCCGCAGAAACGCCCGGTCGTGCGTCACGAACACGAGCGTGAGCCCGTCGTTGATGAGCACCTGTTCCATCCACTCGATGGCGGCGATGTCGAGATGGTTGGTGGGTTCATCGAGCAACAGCACATCGGGCTGCTGCACGAGGGCCCGCGCGAGCAGCGTCTGACGCGTGCGTCCGCCGCTGGCCGCGGCGATGGGCGCCTCGGGGTCGAGACTCAACTGCTGCAGAATGGTTTCCACGCGTCGATGTCCCTGCCAGGCATCGGCGGCGTCCAGTGCACGGTGCGCGCGATCCAGTGCAGCAAGCGCCGACTCCGTGGCATCGTGCTGCACCTGCTGCACGGCATCGTGATACGCCGACAGCAGCCGCCCCGTCGCTCCCAGCCCCTCGGCCACGACATCGAAGATGCGACCAGTGAGTGTGCGCGGCACCGCCTGCTCCAGACGGGCAACATGCACACCACCCTGCCGCACCACCTGCCCGGCGTCGGGTTGCAGAACCCCCTCGAGCACCTGCAGGAAGGTGCTCTTGCCCGCGCCATTGCGACCCAGCAGACAGACCCGCTCTCCGGCCTCGATGGCAAAGTTGGCGCCGTCCAACACGGGCGGCCCCCCAAGGGCAACCCGTACATCCTGCACCGACAACAGCGCCATCAGCGGGCTCCGCGCGGCATCAGCACACGACGCGCACTGCTCTCGTTGCCGTTGCGGTCCACCGCGCTCACCCACACCACAGGCGCCTCCGCCAACTCGGCGCTTCCCACCACCACGGCGGTTTGCGAGGCCGGCAGCACCTGCGCCTGCCAGGTCGCGCCGTTCTGCACGCGCACGGTGTGCCAACGCGCGCGTGCTCCGGCGGTGAGACGCAGCACCCATTCCCGCGAGGTGGCATCGCGCTGCAGTCTCGCGGTGGGAGCGGCGGGGCGAACCCGTCCGAGCCAGGGTGACGCGGGCACCAGCGCGTCCTGCGTGTACAGTTCGCGCAGCAGATGCGGTGCCGGCCGCTGGCCGAGGCTGTCATCCGGCGACGGCATGAGCGCCTTCATGGAGAAGTGCACATCGCCGGTGGCACGCAGCCGGGCGCTATCGCGCTGGGCGGTTTCGCGGGTGATGCGAATTTGCGCGTTGAGCTCGTCGCGCTTGAAGGTGCCGGCCGCGGCGCGCGAGGCGCTGTGGCCCACCCACATGTGCCGGCCCTTGGTGTTCTCCCCAAGCCACCAGTCGAGCAGCACCGGATAGCTCTGCGCGGTCTGTGCAATGGGCCAGTAAAGCTGCGGCGTGAAGTAGTCCACCCAGCCTTCGTTGATCCACTTCTTCGAATCGCCGGCGAGTTTCTCGTAGGCATCAAAGCCCTGAATGCTTGCGGGATAGCCCGGTCGCCAGATGCCAAAGGGACTGATGCCAACTTTCACCCAGGGCTTGAGGGCCTTGGTGCGGCGGTACAGCAGGCGCACGAACTCGTCCACGTTGTGTCGTCGCCAGTCGGAGCGATCGAGCGTGCCGCCGCGAGCGCGGTAGCGGGCGTAGGACGCGCTGTCGGGGAACGGCACCTCACTGCTGTCCGGTCCCGCAATGGGATAGGGATAGAAGTAGTCGTCGACGTGAATGCCATCCACGTCGTAGCGCCGCACGACATCGAGCACGACACGCAGCGAGTGCTCCAGCACACCGGGTTCGCCCGGATCCATCCAGGTGTAGGTGCCGTAGGTGTGCACCCACTCCGGGTGGGTCACGCTGAGATGCGTGCGACCATGTGGACCGGTGGCGGTGGGATGGCGCGCGCGATACGGATTGAACCAGGCATGCAGCTCGAGTCCACGTGCATGGGCCTCACGCACGGCAAACTGCAGCGGATCATACCAGGGCTCGGGAGCCCGGCCTTCCACACCGGTGAGGTAGGCCGACCAAGGTTCGAGGGTACTGGCGTACATCGCGTCGCCGGCCGGCCGCACCTGCAGCAGCACGGCGTTCATGCGCAGCGCCTTCACGCGGTCGAGGATGGCCAGCAACTCGGTCTGCTGCTGCCAGGCGCTCAGGCCAGGGCGTGAGGGCCAGTCGATGTTGGCCACCGAGGCCACCCAGACGCCACGGAACTCCCGTTGAATGGCCGGCGGGGCGTCCTGTGCAGTGAGCGGGGCGGCCAGCGGGGTCGCCGAGAGCGCGGATGCAAGGGCAAGCACCGCCATTCTCAGCGCGCGACCAGGCCGATGATGAGATGGAATCATGCGGGAACGATAGCCAATTGGACGAGGGCCCGGAGGCAGTATCTTTCGGTCATGTCCGTGAATGACCGCCCCCTTCCGACCGAGACGCCGGTCCTGCTGTACGACGGCGAATGCGGGCTCTGCGCGGGGAGTGTGCAGTTCATCCTGCGGCACGAGCCCGTGCCACGCCGCGCGGCCCTGCGATTTGCACCGCTGCAGAGTGATTTGGGGCGGCAGGTGCGCACGCGCCACCCCGAACTGGCTGATGTGGATTCGGTGGTGTGGTTCGAGCCCACCGCCGCCGGTGGACGGGTGCGGTACCACAGCGCCGCCGGTCTGGCCGTGCTGCGGCATCTCGGTGGGTTCTGGGGCGTTCTCGGCGCGCTCGGGTGGCTGGTGCCGCGCCCGCTGCGCGACGCGGTGTACCGGGCCATTGCCCGTCGGCGATTTGACCTGGTGGCGCCGGCCTGCCTGTTGCCCACGCCCGAGCAGAGAGAGCGCTTCTTGGCGTGAAGCGACTTGTATCGGGCGCTTTGGCACCGGCACTCGATTGGGCGGCAGGATCGTCAACCGCTCACGCAGAGCGAAGGAGGGCGCAGACGGCGCAGAGAACTTCGGTCTGGGTTGCGGCTCCGTCGCGGATGACACGGATGGAGCGGAAACAGCACGGATGAACTGCACTTCGATGCGTTGGAGGCCACTCAACAAGGAAATCATGGCTCCCCTCTGCGCCCTCTGCGCCCTCCCCTTCTCTGCGTGAGCGGTTGACGATCTCGGAGAATGCACGACTGCCTGTGCCCATGCCGGTGCCTATGCCGGTGCCTATGCCGGTGCCAGCGCCGGGTACAGACCCGATTCAAACCCTCCGGGCCCCTCGGGCCGTCCAACCGGGCGTGCAAATACAGCGCCCCGGCTCCGGGGCTTTCCTCTTCGGGAGTGCGTTCATGACCGGTCGAATTCTCGCCGCCCATCTGGGCCGGGCGGTTGCTCCTCTGCTGATGCTGGCCCCTGCGCTCGCCGCGCAGTCGAACGCCTACACCCTGCGCGGTGAGCGCGTCGCCGTGTACAACGTGGCCGGCGACATGCGGGTCGAGCCCGGTTCGGGGCGTGACGTGGAGGTGCGCGTCACGCTGCGCGGACGCGACGCGAATCGCCTGCGTGTGGAAACCGGTACGGTGCGCGGCCTGCCCACACTGCGAGTCATCTATCCGGACGACGACATCATCTACGACGGCAGTGAGAGCGGCAGTTCACGGCGCAGCTCCATGGAAACGCGCATCCGGGATGACGGGACCTGGGGCAACGACGGCGGCCGCGACGGCTGGATGCGTGACGGCCGTCGCATCCGCGTGCGTTCCTCCGGGCGAGGCGTGGAAGCCTGGGCCGACATCGTGCTGCGAGTCCCGGAAGGCCAGTCGGCCGACAGCTATCTGCTGGTGGGTTCGCTTTCAGCCAGCGGCGTTCGCGGCAACCTGCGGCTCGATGCCGGCGCGGCGCGGGTGACAGCCGACCGCGTGACGGGAGTACTGCACGTCGACGCCGGATCGGGCAGCGTGGCTCTGCGTGACATCCGGGGGTCGCAGCTCACGGTCGACGTGGGGTCGGGCAGCATCAACGTGGAGGATCTGCGCGTGGATCGCTGCACCTTCGACACCGGGTCGGGCCGGGTGAGCGGAAGCAACGTGGCCTGCGAGGTGCTCAATACCGACACGGGCTCCGGTACCGTGCGTTTTGCGGCCCTGTCGTCGAACGACATCACCATCGACACCGGCAGTGGTGGGGTGTCACTCGACCTCACGCGCTCAGCCCGCAATGTGCGCGTTGAAAGCGGGTCGGGTGGCGTGTCGCTTATCATGCCGGATGGCATCAATGCCACGGTGGACATCGAGACGGGAAGCGGCGGCATCACCACCGATTTTCCCATTCGCACCAACCGGGTCGAGCGCCGCGCGCTGCACGGCAGCATCGGCGACGGCTCCGGTCGTATCACGATCGAAACAGGCTCGGGTTCCGTGCGACTTCAGCGACGGAGCTGAAGCGGGCAGAACTTAACACGGTGAGGCACACGCATGACGGCGCGGATCGATTACACTGCAGACATGAGCGATCCCGCCGTCACCGCCCTGCCCTCCCGTTGGTGGGACGATGTGCGCGCGGCGGTGCGCGGGACCCGTCACGACTACACGCAGGGCTCGATTGGCCGGGCCACGTTTCTGCTGGCCATCCCGATGGTGCTGGAGATGCTGATGGAGAGCCTCTTCGCCCTGTCGGATGTGTTCTTCGTGGCGCGGCTTGGCGCCAGTGCGGTGGCCGCGGTGGGCCTCACGGAATCCCTGATGGTGGTGGTGTACACGCTCGCCATGGGGCTGGCCATTGGCGGTACGGCCATCGTGGCCCGGCGCGTGGGTGAGAAATCGCCGGATGACGCGGCGCGTGCCGCGGTGCAGGTCATCGCCCTCGGCGCCGTCATTGCTCTGTTGCTGGGCGTCGTGGGGGCCCTGCTGGGACCGCAGTTGCTCGCACTCATGGGCGCCACGCCGGATGTGCTGAGCACCGGCAGCACCTTCGCGCGCATCATGCTGGGTGGCAGCGGCACGGCCTTTCTGCTGTTTGTCATCAACGCCGTCTTCCGCGGTGCCGGTGATGCCGCCATTTCCATGCGCGTGCTCTGGCTGGCCAATGGCATCAACATCGTGCTCGGGCCGCTGCTCATCTTCGGCCCCGGCCCGTTGCCGGCGTTCGGCGTTACCGGCGCGGCGCTTGCCACCACCACGGGCCGCGGAGTGGGCGTGGCCTACGCACTCTGGCAGCTCTCGCGAGGCAGTGGCCATCTGCAATTGCAGCGCCGGCATCTCGCGATCGAGTGGCCCGTCATCCAGCGTGTGCTGCGCATGGCCGGGAACGCCACCGTGCAGGTGATGGTGGGCAGTCTCACGTGGATGGTGCTCATCCGCCTCATCGCCGGCTTCGGCAGCGCGGCCATGGCCGGGTACACCATCGCCGTGCGTCTGGTCATGTTCGCGCTGCTGCCAGCCTGGGGCGTGAGCAACGCGGCCGCGACCATGGTGGGACAGTCTCTCGGAGCCCGTCTGCCGGAACGCGCGGACAGGGCCGTTCGTGCCGCCGCACGCTACAACGGCCTGTTTCTTGGCCTGGTGGGTGTGGTGTACGTCGTGGCGGCCGGTCCCATTGTCGGTTTGTTCACCCGGGAGGCGGCCGTGACGGCCGTGGCTGTCCAGGGCCTCCGGCTCATGGCGCTGGGCTTCCCGCTGTATGCGCTGGGCATGGTGCTCATGCAGGCCTTCAACGGTGCCGGAGACACACGCACGCCCACCCGCATGAACATCGGCGTGTTCTGGCTCTTCGAGATTCCGCTGGCCTGGCTGCTCACACGCTACGCGCCCATTGGCAGCACCGGCGTGTTTCTGGCGGTGCTCAGCGCGTATTCGTTGCTGGCGCTGGTGGCGTGGCTGATGTTCCGCCGCGGCAGCTGGCAGCGTCAGGCCCTGTGAGACAGGTCAGCACCGCGCGCAGCGATCCGCGATAGCCAAAGTCCCAGTTGGCTCCGTAGCGCAGATCATGCACGCGCCACGACGGAGCCTGCCGCACCAGCACCAGCGTATCGGTCCACTGCACCGCAGGTTGCTGGTCGATGTTGGTGAAATCGAGACGCACCCGCGCCGTGTCACCGTCCAGCTGCGCCTCGTGCACGACATAGCTGGTGTGCCCCTCATACAACCCGCTGAACACATTGCCCGCGTCCACGCCAGGCGCCGGGGGCGCGGCCAGCGCACGGGTCAGGTCCGCCGTGAGATAGGGTTCAAGCGCCGGCAGGGCGCGCGATTCCGGCAGACTGCGCACCCCGGCCACTTCCAGCGTCACGTAGAACTGCAGCGCCACATCACGCGGCGTGGCATCATGCGTCTTGCCGCAGGCGGACAGCGAGGCCAGTGCCAGACCGCACGCGGCACGCCGGAGATGCGCAAGGCCGCGAGACGCCGACGTGGCGCGCGCGCATGGCAGGGAGGTCACGGATACCATGCCGGAACGCTCGCCCTTCGCGTGACGCGGCGCAACACCTCTGCGCCCCCCTGGGGCGCCGGGGAGGCGGTGATGACGAGCGAATTGCCGAGGGGCCGTCTCGGGCGCAACTTGCCTGCATGCGTTCCCACCTTCCTCCCGCCCGCCCCATGCGCACCACTGCCCTGCTGCTGCTTGCCACCGCGTTGCCGCTCTCGGCTCAAACCGGGCCGGCGACGCCCCCTGTGAACGACCGTCCCAACCCCTACACCACGGTGGAAGGCTGGGCCAAGCTGCCCAACGGGCGGACCTGGGGCTCAACCAGTGCCGTCGCCATCGACAACGACGGCAAGTCGGTATGGGTGGCTGAGCGCTGCGGCGCCAACAGCTGCGCGCAGTCCTCGCTGCCGAGCGTGCTCAAGTTCGATGCAAACGGCAATCTCGTGAAGAGTTTTGGCGGCGGGATGATCATGTCGCCGCATGGCATTCACGTGGACCGCGACAACAACATCTGGGTGGTGGACTGCAGCTGCACCGGCGGTGTCGCGCCCATCGATCCGAACGCGCCGCCCCCACCGCCGCGTGGACATCAGATCGTGAAGTTCAGTCCCGACGGCAAGGTGCTCATGACGCTGGGCAAGGCGGGCGGCGGCCGCGATACGGCCTTCTTCTGGCAGCCCAACGCCGTCATCACGGCGGCCAACGGCGACATCTATGTGGCCGAGGGTCATTCGTCACGCGCCGGCGCCACGGCTCGTGTGCTCGTCTTCGACAGGAACGGCACGCTCAAGAAGACCTGGGGGAGCTGGGGCAAGGGTGACGGGCAGCTCGATCAGCCGCACGCACTGGCGTTTGATTCGCGCGGGCGTCTGTTCATTGCCGATCGCGGCAACGATCGGCTGCTGATTGTGAACCCCAGCACCTTCGAGGTGCTCGACACCTGGTATCAATTCAGCCGCATCAGCGGACTGTGGATCGACAAGAACGACGTGCTGTACGCGGCCGACTCGGAGTCGGGCTCGGTGAATCCGCCGCACGGCGCGTGGAAGCGCGGCATTCGCATTGGCAGCGCGCGCACCGGCCAGGTGACGGCCTTCATTCCCGATCCGGCCCCGAACCCGCCCAGCACGAGCAGCGCCGAGGGCGTGGCTGTGGATGCGGCGGGCAATATCTACGGGGCGGAGGTCGGGGACCGGGCGCTCAAGCGGTATGTGAAGAAGTAGGCGACCCGCAGAAGCTGAACCGATCAGTGTCGAGTCTTGAGTTCAGGTTTCGGGTTGTGAGTTGGTAAGCAACCGACAACTCGATACCTGAACTCAAGACTCGATACTGATCGGTTCACGCCCTCACTTCCTGGAAGGCAACTTGAGCGCCACCAGACTCGCCTCTTCCTGCGCGCCGGTTGCAAACACGATGTACTGCTGTCCCTTGTGCAGGAAGGTCATCGGCACCGCCGTGGTCTTGGCCGGAATCTGCAGTGCGCCGACCTGCTTGCCCGTGGCCTTGTCGAGTGCGAACAGCGTGGGCGGCTCACCCGGCAGCCCACCCGAGCGTCCCGTGCCGTAAATGACCAGCGTCTTGGTGGTAATGGCCTGCGCCTGGCCACGGCCTGGCATGGGCGGAATGGTGACACCGGCAAACAGCGGGTCACGGCTGGTTTGCCGCATGAAGCCCGCGTTCGGCATCCACCACGCCTTGTCGCCCGTCCTCATGTTGTACGCCGTGATGCCACCAAACTGCTTGGGCTTGAGGATGGAAATGCCGCCGATCATCGAGCCCGACGCGCGTCCCGCGAAGCCCACGTTCTCGGGCTTCTTGTAGTCCGCCGGCGTGGGCAGCGCACCAATCAGTCCACAGTTGCTGGCGGGCGAGCTGTAGGCGAACTCCGAGCACGGGTCGTTGAGCAGCGAGGTGGTGCTGAGTCCCGTGATGCTGGCGAGATACAGCATGCCCGTCTCGGGATCGTGCGTGGCGCCACCGTCAATGTTCACACCGCCGCTGGCCCCCGGTGCGTACCACGCGCAACGGAAACCCGTGCTGTCCTTGCCGTCGCCTGCAGCGGGCGGAATGTAGTACGGGCCCATGCGGCACTTCTTCGCCAGCGCCAGCGCGGAGTCCTTGATGGCCGGCGTGTAGTCGATGAGGTCACTCTCCAGCAGGCCCTGCTGCGTGTAGGGCGCGGGCTTGCTGGGAATGGGCTGCGTGGGCGACGACTGCTCACCCGGCACGCCGCTCTGCAACACGGGCTTCTCCTCGATGGGCCAGATGGGTTCACCCGTCACACGATCGAACACGTACAGCCAGCCCTGCTTGGTGGGCTGCGCCACGATCTTGCGCGGACGACCGTCGATGGTGACGTCCATGAGGTTCGGCGCCATCGGCGTGTCGTAGTCCCAGATGTCGTGGTGCACCATCTGGAAGTGCCACTTGCGCTTGCCCGTCTTTACATCGAGTGCGACGAGCGAGTTGCCGTACAGATTGTCGCCGGGACGATGGCCGCCGTATTCGTCCATGAGCGGCATGCCGACCGGGATGTACACCAGGCCAAGCTGCTCATCCGCTGCATAGGGTGCCCAGGCATCTGCCTTGCCCACACCCTTCGTGCCCTGCTTGGACCCGTTCTTCCACGTGTCCGCCCCGTACTCACCGGGCTGCGGAATGAGATTGAACTTCCACAGCAGCTTGCCGGTGCTGATGTCGTACCCGCGAATCGTACCGATGGGATTGCTGGCGCGAATGGGGTAGTAGCCGTGGATGGACGAGTTGCCGACCACCAGCACGTTGCCCACCACCATGCCCGGCGAGCTCGCGGCAATCTGCGACGTGATGCCCACTGTGCCGTCGGCGCCGATCTTCTTCACGGGATCCCAACCTTCGCCCGGCTTGGCTTCGCGATAGGGCGCCGCATCCGAAATGATGAGCGGGCCGGAGTCATCCACGGCCAGCTTCACCATCGGGTAGCCCAGTCCTTCCATCAGGTCGATGGTGCCGTTTTTGCCGAAGGCCGGATCCGGCTTGCCCGTCTTCGCATCGAGTGAGATGAGATGATAGCCCGGTGTGGTGACCAGCACACGTTCCTTCGTGCCGTTGCTCCAGTAGGACAGACCACGCCCGGCAAACTGGCGCGGTGCCTTCTGCCAGCGAATGCCCTCTTCGACCTTGTAGGCCCAGAGTTCGTTGCCGGTCTCCGGATCGAGCGCCACCACATGGCGCTTCGTGGACACCACCGTGAACAGGCGACCATTCGCGTATAGCGGTGTGGTGCGGTAGTACTCGTCGGGTCCGTGCTTGGCCCCGCCCTTCCACTCCCAGGCCACCTGCAGCGAGTCGAAGTTGCTCGCGTTGATCTGATCGAGCGGCGAGTAGCGCGTGCTCCACTGGTCTGCCCCCCAGTGCCGCCACTCACCAAAGGCGTTGCCGCGCGTGAGCGGTTTGCCGGGCTGTGCGCCGGTGGGCATGCCCTGCGTGAACAGCACACCGGCAAGTGTGGCACCGAGTGCTGCGAAGGCAGCGTACCTGGGGATTCCACGTCGGGTCATGCAGTCTCCGGAGTAGGCCGAGGGAGGGAGCGGAGCGTGAAGGGAGGCATGTTCAGGGATGACGCGCGGGCAGCGGCGCGGCGCTGGGCGCTGACCTGGCACCGGCACCGTTGCGTGTACTGCCCGAGTCGACGCGCACGGCCTTGAGCCACTGCGGTTCGGCATTGAGTTCGACCTTGCCGGCCGGCATGCCGTTGAGCCGCAGGATGTACGCGGTCACCCAGACGTATTCGTCTTCCGTGAGGCTGCCCGGTGCCGTCTTGGGCATGGCCTGGCTGAGATAGTCGTACAGGTCGAAGAGCGGACGCCCGAACCACTTGAGCTGAAAGGCCGTGCCCTGGTGCGAGGCGGTGGTGTGGCAGCCAAGGCACATGCCGTTGAACACCTCGCGGCCCTTGGTGGCCTGATCGGCGGTGTACACACCGGCCATGGTGCTGCGTGGGGCGACCTGTGCCTGGGCGGCGCTGACCCCGAGCATCGTGACCGCCACGGCACAGAGCAGCGTGGCCACGGCGCCGGGCAACGAGTGCCCGGCAAGGTGAGGACCGGGCACCGTACGCTCCGACTCATTGCGCGGCCACACCCAGCGCCGCATGAGCCCCTCCATGAGCCACCACACACCGAGCATCAGCAGCGCAGCGGTCATCCAGCGCGCCACGGTCAACGCCAGTGCAGCATCCAGGGCCGGGCGCACAAAGGGCTGCGCCGACAGATCGGCGGCCCGTTCGCGCATCCAGTGCCAGGCTTCATGCGCCACAAAGGCCGAGGCCACCAGCACGCCGGCGCGTTCGGGCACGGCGCGGCGGAACAGCTGGGCGAGCAAGGGAACGGTCAGCACGAGCACCAGCACCTGCGCAAGTTCGACTCCGAGATTGAAAGCGGCGAGTGACACGAGAACATGGCTGCCGGCAAGTTGCAGCGCATCCTGCAGGGCGGCCGAGAAGCCGAATCCATGCACGAGACCGAAGACAAAGGCCATGCGCCAGCGCCGCTCGAGTTTGGCGCCCAGCATGTTTTCGACGGCCATGAACACGATGGACAGCGCAATGAGCACTTCCACCAGCGGCGCAAACCAGCCGGCATCGGGCGTCCAACCCAACGCCGAAGCCAGCAGCGTGAACGAGTGCCCCACGGTGAAGGCCGTCACCAGACCGATGAGCGGCCTGAGCTGACGGAAGGGCAACACCAGGCAGAGCACGAAGAGCAGATGATCGAGTCCGCCCAGCATGTGGTGCATGCCTTCGCCGACAAAGCGCGAGGCGGCGTGCCACCAGCGTGGATCGAGCCGCACGGCGCCCGGGTTGCCGTCGAAGGCATAGGGGCGCAGCCCACCGTCGGCACGCACGAGGGTCAGCACGGTGCTGGTGCGCACCCCGAGGTGCGCCCACAGCGGTTCGATGACCAGATCACGCACCGGCGTCGCGGTCGGCCACTCCAGCCAGACCTCGAGCCGCAACTGCCCGTGCGGCACGTGGACCGTGGTGTCGAGCGGCGCCTCGCGAATGGCGCGCATGGCGTCGGTGTACGACGCAAAGGCCCGGTCGCCGGGCAGGGTCGCGCGCACGGCCACCAATTGCGGCGCGCCCAGATCACGGGCGCCGTCGCGCAGGCGGATACCGTCGGCCACCCACAGGCGCGCGGCGTCGGCAAGAAACGGTGCGGCGCGCGGCACGTCGAGCGCGTCCTGCGCGACGAGCGGGAAGTCCACATCGCGCACCGCGTCCATCGGGATCTGCACCAGGAGACGCACACGATCGGTCAAAGGCGCGACATAGGCGCGCACCGCGACATGCTGCGGCACTTCGTGCGCCGACACGACCCGCCAGGCAAGAGGCAGGGCCAGCAGGATGGCGAGGAAGGCAGCACGCAGGGGGCGCGCGAAGCGCGGCAATGCACGCACGGGCGGTACATCCACGGGCAATGCGTCTCTGGACAGATGCAGGCGGGAGGATAGCTTCGGGTTCGAAGTTATCACGGAGACCGCGCCTTGCGCACGGGGCTCCGTTCCCTCCGTCCAAAGGTTTCGGGAGTCCGTCCATGCCGAGGTTTCGTCCGTCCGTTCGCTGGACCCTGTGGGGTGCTGGCCTGGTGGCGCTGGGTGCTGCGCAGGCCGTGCTGCACGCCAACAACGGCCAGACGGTGCAGGCCCCGCGGTTCGAAGTGGACCCGCTCTGGCC
>JACVCT010000064.1 GCA_016741895.1 Gemmatimonadaceae bacterium
CGAAGTGCACCCGCTCTGGCCCAAGCCGCTGCCCAATCACTGGTTGCTGGGGTCCGTGATCGGCGTGGGCGTGGACAGCCGCGACCACGTGTTCATCATCCATCGGGGCGACTCCACGCTCAACCAGCGCACGGAAGCCGGCATGAAGGCCAACCCGCCCATCGGCGAGTGCTGCCAGTCGGCGCCGCCGGTGCTCGAGTTCGACCCGGCCGGCAATCTGGTGCGTGCCTGGGGCGGCCCCGGCGAGGGCTACACCTGGCCCTCCTCCAACCACGGCATCTCCATTGACGCCAACGACAATGTGTGGATCGGCGGCAACGGCGCGCGTGACTCGCACATTCTCAAGTTCAGCCACGACGGCAAGTTCCTGCAGCAGTTCGGTGCGCCCAATCAGGCGGCCAACAGTCTCGACAGCACGCATTTCGGGCGGGTGGCCAAGATCTCGTTCGACGACAAGGCGGGCGAGGCCTACGTGGCCGACGGCTACGGCAACAAGCGGGTGGCCGTCATCGACATGCGGAGCGGCAAGGTCAAGCGCTTCTGGGGGGCCTATGGCAACGCGCCCGACGACACGCGCCTGCCTCCCTATGACCCGGCGGCGCCGCTCGCCCAGCAGTTCCGCAATCCGGTGCACTGCGCCGAACCCACGACCGACGGTCTGGTGTACGTGTGCGATCGTCCGAACGATCGCATCCAGGTGTTCCGCAAGAACGGCCAGTTCGTGAAGGAGGTGCGTGTGGCTCCGCTCACGCGCGGTGACGGCTCGGTGTGGGACATCGCGTTCTCGCGCGACGCGGCGCAGAAGTATCTCTACCTGGCCGACGGCAAGAACGAGCGGGTGTACGTGATGGATCGCGACAAGCTCGAGATTCTCACCTGGTTCGGCGACGGCGGCCGGCAGCCGGGGCAGTTCTTCGCGGTGCACAGCATTGCCAGCGACTCCAAGGGCAACGTCTACACGACGGAAACCTACGAGGGCAAGCGGGTGCAGAAGTTCCGCTACCTTGGAGTGGGAGCAGTGAAGCCGGGGGCGCAGGGCGTGCTCTGGCCCGGCGGCAAGTGACAGTGAACAGCAGACTGCGATAGCCGTGCGTCGGAAGCCGTAAAGCAGAAGCCGTAGGGCAGGAGCAGGAAAACGGGAGCCTCATCGAAATGGGGCTCCCGTCTTAGTTCTTGGCTTCTGCCTTGAGGCTTCCGGGATACGGCTATCGCTGTGTGCTGTTCCTCAGGGGATCATGCCCTGACATTCAATCTCCACCTTCGCGTTCGGCACCACGAGTGCCGCCACCACGACCGTGGAGCGCGCGGGCGGATTGCTGGGGAAGAACTTCGTGTAGGCCTCGTTCATGCCGCGGAAGTCCTTCACGTCGGTGAGAAACACCGTGCACTTGACGGCGTTGGCCAGGGTCGTGCCGGCCGCCTTGAACACCTTTTCGGTGTTCTCCAGCGCGCGGGTCGTCTGCCCGGCAATGGTGGTATCATTGGGGCTGGTGCCCAGCTGGCCCGAGGCAAAGAGCATGTTGCCAACGCGGATACCGGGGCTGAGCGTAGCACTGACACGCTGTCCTTCGCCAACCACGACCTGACGCTCGGCGGCCTGCGCCTCGGCCAGGGTGGTCGTGGCGGCCAGCGCGGCGCATACGGCAGCCGCCGCCGTCAGCCGCGTGCGAGGGGAACGTCGTGAGGGGAACATCGCTTTCCTCCGGTACAGGACGATAGGTTCAGGGGACTTCTACAGGAGACCGCCAATATGCCGATGTTCGACTTCGTCTGCACCTCCTGCCAGCACAGCTTCGAGGCCCTGGTGCGAGGCAGTCAGGTGCCCGCCTGCCCTGCCTGCGGCAGCGAGGCCCTCGAAAAGCAGATTGCCCTGCCCGCCATCAAGACGTCGTCCACGCATGGCATGGCCATGGCGGCCGCGAAGCGCCGAGACAAGGCCCAGGGTCAGGAGCGCGTGCACGCGCAGCGGCAGTACGAGCTGAATCACGACGACTGATCCGCCGTTTTCTCACTCTGGCCGTGGTGCTTCCGCCAGATCGTCAAACGACTACCACGGATTTCACGGATTGAAAAAGACAACCACACGGATTGATCAACGAGATCTGATCCGTGTGGTTGTCTATTTTTTTCCGTGTTTTTCCGTGGTAGTCAGTTGCTGATCAACGAGCAGATCAGCAGGACCGGCACTTGTTGCTGTTCTTCGAGCCCAGCTTGACCAGCAAATCCACGGTCTCGAGGAAGGGCGGAATGCGCTGCACCGGCCCGTTGGCCATGTCGGCCGTGGTCTGTCCGCGGCGGGAAATGGCCTTCACGTCGGTGCCCTTGCTCACGAGATACTCAATGAGCTCGTTGTCGCCACGTGCCGCGGCGTGATGCAAGGGGTTGTAGCCGTTGTGATCACGCGCGTTCGGATCGGCGCCGATGGTCTCGATGAGATACTTCACGGCCGGCAGCCAGGCATCGGGCGCATGGCGGTGCGAATTGGCCGCGTAGCCTTCTCCGTAGCCCACACCGGAGGCCGCGTGGATGGGATGCACACCCGGCCCGCCATCGGGCACCGGCGGCAGGCCGCTCGGATCACTGCTGCCCGACGCGCCCTCTTCGGGCGCTTCATCACCTGGCAGACGCCCCACCGGCTTGATGGTGGGAATGCTCGGGTCGGCCTTGTACTGCACCAGCAGCTTCATGGCCGGCACATCTAGACCGTAGGCAGCGCGCCAGAACGGCGTGGCGCCCACCGTGTTCACGCCCAGCAGGTCGAAGTTGGATGACATGAACCACAGGGGCTTCTTGAGACGCACGTTGGGGTCCGCCCCGGCCTTGAGCATGCGCTCCATGAGCTCGAGGTGCGAGGTCTTCTGCTGGTACTGCGCCGTGGGCTGCGGATACAGCGACTTGGGCGCCCACTGCGTGTTGATGACCGCGTAGAGCGGCGTGGCACCGGCATCGCTCTGCAGCTTCACGTCCGCGCCCTTGTCCATCAGGCGCGCGGCCATGTCGAAGCGGCCGTTGATGACCGCCATGAGCAGCGGGCTGGTGTGGTCGCCTTCGCTTACGTGATTCACGTTGGCACCGGCCGCGAGCAGCTTGTCCACGGCCTCGTCGTGGCCTTCGCGCACCGCAAACAGCAGCGGCGTGAGCCCACCCTTGTTGCCAATGAGTTCGCCGTATGAGGGTCCGCGCTGCTGGAAGCCCGTCGCCGGACGAACCGAGTCACCGGCCGCGCGGCCCGCGGGCGGCGTAGCCGCCGGCCGCTGTCCACCGGCTCCTGCAGCCGCGGCTTCCGGCGCCCGGGCTGCCGGCGCGGGGGCTCCCGCAGTTTGCTGTTGCGGGCCCTGCGGCTGCTCCGCAGCCTTGAGCGCCGCCACCTTCCGCGCCCGCGCCGTCAGCAGCGTGCGAATCTCCCGTTCCTGCTTCGGGATGTCCTCAATGCGCGACGCCGCCTCGATGCCCGCGCCACGCTTGATGAGCACATCGATGGCATCCACGCGACCAAAGGCCGCCGCCCACATGAGCGGCGTCTGGCCCCAGGCACCCTCGCGAATGTCCACCGGCACCTTGGCATCGAGCAGTGCCGCAATGGCCGCCGGGTTGCCGTGCTGCGCGGCGAAATGCAGCGCCGTGGCCCCACCCGTTGACGTTTCCGCCAAGGGGTTGGCGCCATGCGACAGCAGCAGCTTCACCACCTCCGCACGGCCCTCACGCGCCGCCAGATGCAGCGGGGTGTAATTGCCGTTGCGCGTCACCACATCCACACGGGCGCCGGCAAACAGCAGCACCTGCGCCGAACCGGCATCGCCGCGACGCGCCGCCCAGTGCAGTGCGGACATGCCATCGGCCTGCGCCGCGTTCACGTCGTTGCCCTGACGAATGAGCACCCGCACCTGCGCCGTATCGCCGCGCATGACGGCATCGGCCACCGGTGACTCGGCCGGCGTGAAGCGCGCCGCTCCCAACATCAGCGTGGCGGCGCAGGCCACCACGACCAACGCCCCGCGACGTACGCGGGGCGCTGACGAACGTGCCGAGCGATCAGGCATTGGCGGAATTGAGGTTGAGGACGCCGGTGCTGTCACCGAACGACGTCATGTTCTCGAGACCAAGCGTGTGCATCATGGAGAGCATCGCGTTGGCCATCGGCGTGCCGTCCGGCGCCTTGATGTGCAGGTTGCCCGTGAGACGGTTCTCTGCCTTGCCGAGCACGATGAGCGGGCAGCGGCGATGGTTGTGCAGGTTCGAGTCACCCATGGGCGAACCGTAGATGATCATCGTCTTGTCCAGCATGTTCGACTCGCCTTCCTGGATGCTCTTGAGCTTGTCGAGGAAGTAGGGCAGCATCGACACGTGGTACTTGTTGATCATCTGGAAGTCCTTCACGCCACGCTCCGTGCCGCCGTGGTGCGAGGCCGGATGGAACGGCTTGTCGGTGCCGCTCTCCGGGTAGGTGCGGCTCGAGCCGTCGCGGCCCATCTTGAACGAGAACACGCGAGTGATGTCGGCCGCGAAGGCCAGCGCCTGAATGTCGAACATCAGCTTGACATGTTCGGCGAACGAATCGGGCACACCGGCGGGCGCCTCGGGCAACTCGCGCACTTCCCCGCTGGTGTTGCGTGCCTCGACGCGCTGGATGCGACGCTCCACTTCGCGGATGTCCGTCATGTAGCGATCGAGACGGATGCGGTCTTCCGGACCAAGCGCCGCCGTGAGCGACGACATCTCGCTGGCCACGAAATCCAGGATGCTGCGGCGCGTGCGGCGGCGTTCGGCGCGCTCGGCGCTGGTGCCACCAACGCCGAAGAGCTTCTCGAAGGCCACGCGCGGATCACGGATGACCGGCAGCGGCTCGTTGGGCGAAGCCCAGCTGATGGAGTCGGTGTACACGCAGGCGTAGCCGTAGGCGCAGCCACCGGCCTGGTCCACGTTCTCGATGCAGAGCTGCATGGACGGGATGGGCGTTTCCTGCCCGAACTTCTGCGCGTACATCTGATCGAGCGACGTACCCACCTTCACATCTGAGCCTTCCGTCTGCTTCGGATGCATGTGTGTGAGGAACACCGCGCTCGAGCGGAAGTGGTCGCCGCCGATTTCGTTGGGCGACGTGGGCTCGGCCTCACGCACATCGGTGTTGCTGATGATGGTGAGGTAGTCGCGGTACTGGTCGAGCGAGGTGAGCGCCGTGGGCGAGAGATCGTACTGACGCCCAGTGGCCTCGGGCGACCAGAGGAAGTTCTTGGCGCCCCATTCGTTGCAGCCGGCGGCACCGTGCACCATCTCGATGGCCACGAGGCGCGGCGCCTGCTTGGCATCGAAGCCGCCGCGGCGTCCCACCGGGATCATGGCATCGAGATAGGGCAGCGCGATCGTTGCGCTCATGCCCTGCAGGAACCGGCGGCGCGGCATGGCCTTTCCGCTCAGAAATTGCATCGGGTGTTCTCCGTGTGATGTGCGAGCGTGGATCAGCGGCCCCGGCTGCCAGCCGGTGCAGTGGAGGTCGGCGCCGGTGCAGGCGCCGGAGAGGACTTGCCCGGCGCGGCCGTTTCGGCCCCGCCCTGTGCGACGAGCGTGCGATAGCGGAACGCGTCGCTCTTCACCACACCCACGATGAAGTCGTGCATGCGGTAGTTGCTGGCCCGGGCCGCCGTTTCGATGCGGCGCACCGTGGGCGCGTCGTAATACTCCACTCGGCGTCCCAGGGCGTAGGCCATGAGGTTCTGGGTGAAGGAGCGCATGAGTGGCACCGGACGCTTGAGCAACGCGGCCTGCAGCTCACCCGGGCTCGACACCTTGGTGCCGTCGTAGAAGTCACCACGTGTGTCCAGCGCCTCACCGTTTTCCTTGATGCGCCAGCGGCCCATGACGTCGAAGTTGTCGAGCGCGAGACCGATGGGGTCGATGAACTGGTGGCAGGAGCGGCAGGTGGCCGCCGCGCGGTGCACTTCCATGCGCTCGCGCGTGGTGAGCAGACGCCCCTCCTTGGACTCGTCCACCTTCTCGAGATCCGGCACATTGGGCGGCGGCGGTGGAGGCGGCGACCCCATGAGCACTTCCATGACCCACTTGCCGCGCAGCACCGGTGAGGTGCGGTTGGCGTGCGACGTGAGGGTCAGCACGCTGCCATGTCCCAGGATGCCGCTGCGCGGCGAACCCGCGGGGTAGTTGACCTTGCGGAAGTGATCGCCCACCACGCCCGGAATGTCGTAGTGCCGGGCCAGTCCTTCGTTGATGAAGGTGTAGTTGGCCGTGAAGAGGTCGTTCAGACTGCGGTTCTCGCGCACGAGGTAGTTGAAGAACAGCTCGGTTTCGCGCCGCATGTCATCGGACAACTGCTCCCGGAAGTCGGGGAACTGGTTGGCATCGGGATGCACCAGCTCGATGTCCTGGAGGCGCAGCCACTGCGCGGCGAAGCGAGTGGACAGGGCCTCACTGCGCTTGTCGGCCAGAAGGCGGCGCGTCTGCTGCACCAGCACCGTCGTGTCCTGCAGGCGACCACTGCGACCGAGGGCCACGAGCTGCGAGTCGGGCGGCGCACCCCAGAGGAAGAACGAGAGTCGCGAGGCGAGATCCACACCCGACACCGGCACACGCCCCTTGGCAGCGGCGGCAGCCGGCACTTCCTCGATGCGGAAGATGAAGTGCGGGCTGGCCAGCATGGCTTCCACCGCCGTGCGGATGCCGATCTCAAACCCGCCATCCTTGGCGCCCGTATCGTAGAAGGCCATGAGGGCCTTCACGTCATTGGCCTGCATGGGCCGGCGGTACGCCTGGGCACCAAGGCGGCTGATGATCTTTTCGGCGCAGGGCCGCGCTTCGGTGGCCGAGAGCGGACGGCAGCTGAAGATGCGACGGCGGCTCGGCGTGTCCGACACGCCAGTGGGGTTGTACGGCCCCGTCACCGCAAAGTTCTGGATGTGCGCCTGCACCGTGATGCCGGCCTGCGCGCCAATCTGCGTGTCGGCGATGCTGTGACCCAGCGGCACGATGTTGTCGTTGACCGGGCCTTCGAAGGTGCGCAGGAAGGTGGCCGTGATGCGATTGGGCCCCGCCTTGACCGGCACCGGCTTGGTGCGGATCTCCATGCCCTGCGGGTCCGCCTGCGACATGCCGCGGTCAATGTCGAGTAACGCCACGCGCTCGCCATTCACCGACACTTCGATCTTCTCATCGAAGGGCGCGGTGGAGGCGAACAGCTGCCCCGTCGGAATGGCGTGCAGGGTGACGGTGAACACGTACTCGCCGTCGGCCGGGAAGGTGTGCGTAACCGAGGTGCCACCACGTGTGCCGACGGGCGCGCCTTCGACCTGATCGAGCTGCGAGGCCAACCGCGGGATCTTGTACGTGCTGGTGGAGACGCTCGCCTTGGGGTCACCCACCGCAAGGCGGGCAATCTCGCTGGCCGCGTCGAGATACGAATCGAGCAGCGTGGCCGACGGCAGCTGCACGTCGGCGATGTTGTCGAAGTTCGCGCTCTTGGTGTCAAGCGGCAGCCAGGTGCCGGCCTTCACCTCAATGGCCAGCAAATCCTTGACCGCCCGCTCGTACTCCGCGCGGTTCAGGCGCTGAAACGCGCGCGATCCGGCATTGGGGTTGCGCGCGAACTGCATGTCCATCGTGCGCTCGAGCGTGTTGAGCAGCACGTCGAGCGTGTCACCACCCGGGCGCGCCCGGCCCGGCGGCGGCATCATGCCGGTGCGCAGCTTGTTGATCATCTTCTCCGCCACTTCCGGAGCGGTCTGCCCGATGGTGGCGAGATCGAAGTTCTGCAGCGACAAGTTGCCCTGCCGACGCTGATCACTGTGACAGCCGGCGCAGGTCTTCTTCACCACATCACCGAGCGCGACGTTGCTCATGGTGGTGGTGGGCGCCTTGCGGCGCAGCACCGGGTGCGCACCTGCGGCGCGCGAGCCGGCGGGCGACGACGGCGTGTTCGGCCCGTCGAGGAACGACAGGTCATACGCGGCCGGTGCCAACGACGCAGGCTGCGGCGACGGGGATTCGCTGCGTGTGGTCCGCTCAGGACCATCCAGCGACGCCACCGCCAGCAGGGCAAGACAACCGGAACCAGCAACAACCAACGACTTCATCCCCGAACCTCCTGGCTCAGGCGGGTGTGGTCGGCGCGGTGGCGCAGGAGGGATCGCGTCACCGGAAAGGCCTATTACTGAAATTACGCGGACCGCCCTCAAAGTGTTTACGGCGTTCCCGACAGCGATCTTGCCCTCTCGGACGTTGAGGGGCATATACGCCGAGTCGTGGACTGAGACGTCCCGGTGCCCCACCCTTCCTCCCACTCCCCCCTTTCGGAGGTCCATGTGCGATCGCGCTGGATTGCGGCCGCTGCTGCAGCCGTCTCCCTGGCCCTGCCCGCCGGCTCGGCGCAGGCGCAGGCCCCTGCTTCAGGACGACTCAACCCCGTCATTGATCTGTTGAGCAGCAATCAGCCGGTCTTCGGCCTGTATGCCCCCGCCAACCGGCGCGCGCGGCCCGGTGGGCCCGCCCTGCCCCCCGACTCCGTCAAGTCCATGGCCCAGCTGGCCCAGGAGGCCCTGGCCTACAAGCGGGCGGACTATCTGTTCGAAGGCACGATGGAA
Organism: Gemmatimonadaceae bacterium; assembly: GCA_016741895.1. Taxonomy (GTDB): domain Bacteria; phylum Gemmatimonadota; class Gemmatimonadetes; order Gemmatimonadales; family Gemmatimonadaceae; genus Gemmatimonas. The sequence continues at coordinate 8,589 of JACVCT010000064.1, forward strand.
TACAACTTCGACCAGAGCTACCCGGCCTTCCAGCAGTTCGCGTCGGCGTTGGCGACGGGCGGCAACCTGCAGAAGGGCAAGGCGCCACGCTTCACGCACCCGGTGTTCGTGAAGACGCCCGAAATCGCCCCTGATCCGGCGGTGGCCGCAGCGCGCATCGGCAAGCAGCTCAACGAGGGCGTGAGTGGCATCGTGTTCGTGGACGTGCAGAGCGCCGATGAACTCAAGAAGGGTATTGCCGCCCTGCGCTTCAAGGCCAACGGCGGCACACGCAGTGATGACGTGGGCAGCGCCCCGGCGCGCTGGGGCATGACGGAGGCCGAGTACAAGGCCAAGGCCGATCTCTGGCCGCTCAATCCCAAGGGTGAGCTGGTGACGTTCACCATTGTCGAGAGCAAGGAAGGTCTGGCGAAGATCCGCGAGATTGCCGCCGTGCCCGGTGTGGGTGTGCTCTTCCCCGGCGCAGGCACGCTGCGCGGCGTGTTCAGCACCACCGACGCCAACGGCCAGCGCAAGTTCGACGAAGCGGCGTGGGAAGCGGCCATTCAGTCGGTGCTGGCGGCCTGCAAGGAGTTCAAGGTGCCCTGTGGTTACCCAGCGGGCGCGGCCGACATCGAGATGCGCATGAAGCAGGGCTTCAGCGTGTTCGTGATTGGTTGGGGTGAGCCGGGCTTCAAGGCCGTGGAGTTGGGGCGCGCGGCCGGCAAGCGCTGACACTTCTGGGACATCCAATTGCACGTCAAAGTGAAGAGTCTGCGACGAACTAGCGGCCACTAGTGGGGCGTAGTTGATGTACGTGTAGCAGGCATGCGACGGGTGACGTCGCGGTACCGCCACACAAACGGCTGACAGGTTTCGTTATGGAGCTTGATGTAGCGGAGCAGCTTGCGCGTGAGATCGGTCGTCGAGGTGAAGATCCCACGCGCAATGCAGTCACGTTCGATGCGCGCGAACCAACTCTCGACCTGATTGAGCCAGCTGCTGTAGGTCGGGGTGTAGTGCATGGTCACGCGCGGATGCGCGGCGAGCCAATCCTTCACCGCCTGGTTCTTGTGGGCGGACAGGTTGTCCACGACGAAGTGCACGGCCTTGCCGCGAGGCGCGGAGCGGGTGACGGTGTCCAGAAAGTCCACGAATTCCGCACTGGTGTGGCGGGCCGCGACTTTGCCCTGCACGTGGCCCGTGCCGACGTTGAGCGCCGTGTACAGCGAGCGGGTGCCGTGGCGCACGTACTCGAAGCCGTGCCGTTCGGACCGTCCCGGTCGCAGCGGCAGCACTGGATCCGTGCGATCCAGCGCCTGAATGGCCGTCTTCTCGTCGACGCAGAACACCACGGCGTTGACCGGCGGATCGATGTAGAGCCCAATGATGTCCGCCGCCTTCGTCTCGAAATCAGGATCGGGACTACCCTTGTAGCGCTCCAGTCGATGGGGCTTGAGCCCGTGCCGCTTCCACACCGTGGTCACCGTGGTGTGCGCGACGCCGAGCTTGGCCGCGAGGCGGCGGCTCGACCAGTGCGTGAGGGGCGCCGGCGGCTTCGTCTGGAGCGTGTGGCGGACAATCTTCGCCTCCAGCGCGGCGCTCATCCCATGCCCCCGCCCCGCACGCGGCGCATCGGCCAAGGCCAGCACGCCGCCCTCGACAAACCGGCGCTTCCAGATGGCAATGAACCGATCCGTGCACGCCAAGCGCGCGGCGATGGTGGAATAGCTGGCGCCATCGGCGAGCGCGAGCGCGAGCACGACGCGCACGCGCTTCGCGATCGCCTGGCTCAGCGTCGTCTGCCGCAGCATCTGCTCCAAGGTGCGGCGATCCTCGGAAGTGAGCACGAGATCCATCGTAGCGGTAAACATACCGCGTGGTACTGCAAGTCTCGTGCTATCCACATTTCAACTACGCCCCACTAGTTGATTGCACCGGTCTGGGGCAAAAAGTGGGAGGAGGCATGTCGACCTCCTCCCGGAAGATCTCGGCTGACGGACCTGGATCGTTTGCTATTCCACTCTAGCTAAACGAGCCTAGATGGGGCTACCGCACTGCCACGAGTGACCGATAGGGTTCTCGTTCTTAAGGCAGGTGTCGCACGTTCCACCGCACCACGACGAGTCCCCAGGTGGGCAGAACGAAGCACACGAACCTGCGCGCTCAGCTGCATCCAGTTTCTTTATGCCGGCGGAAAGTGCGAGAGCAACCGCCGATAGGATCATCAGGATCTTTCGCATGTCGACTCCTTTTTCGGTGAGTAGAAGAGAATCGGTCCGTCAACCGTATTCACTTGGACGCTTACTTCGAGGCTCGCCTACATCTCGGTATTTGTTCGCATCCGAAGCCTTTTCAGGTGGCGAGCAAACTTTCGACTGAATGGCATGGTCATCCGAGGCTGCCCCAGGATCTATGGGAGGGTGATGCTTGTTTTCGAGAGCAGCAACCGGGTGGAACAGGCGGAGGCAAAGGCTGCCGACGCTGAGTACGGAGCATCGTCAGTCAGAACGAATCTAGGAACGAAGGAGCTTCCCAAGTTACCGAGCCTGCTTTGGTCGTCATGAGTATCGTGGCGGCCGTGCCAAAGTACCGCTTGATAACTTGCTACCAGCCGACGGTGTCAAAACTGCGGCCCACATGCGTGAGTACAACCTCCCGATCCACAATTTGACAAACACTTGTCGCACAGACCGCCGCAGAACGAATCATCTCCAGGCGGGCAGAAAGTGTGACAGGCACCGATTGAAGCTGGCGACGCCAACACACGCTTCGCGCCTGCACCTGCAGCGAGCGAGATCAATGAAACCGCGATCAAGAACTTGCGCATAGCTCCTCCTTGTGGGGTTGAGTGAAGGCGATTTCTTCGGCACGGCGCGTTCACAGAACGAATGAGCTCTTTGGCCTAGAGCTTGGCCCAAGTCACATCGAAAACCTGAGAACTATTTGACTACGTCCCTCAGGGCGCTGTCTATGGCGGCAAGGCCTGGATACCCTAGGAAGCGAGTCTGACCAGCGATGACTACCGGAGTACCCGACAGCTTCAAATTCTGGTATGCCGACTGATCCACCGAAACCAGCGAGTCCATTGCTCCAGAAGAGATGCATCGGCGGACGGCTTCTGATCCCAAATCAAGAGGTCCAGGGAGGTCAACCTTCTTCTTCGAACGCAACGAATCCACCATCGCCAGTGTCAGATCGAATACTTTTTCTCGAGTAGTCTGCTCGGTGTACTCTGTGTTGCGGAGTGCGCACTCGTAAGCTGCAGCTGCACTTGCGGACAGTCGATTCATCGGAGAATGGCGAAAGGTAACGGTTAAGTCCGAGCCGTACCGCCGCTTAAGGTTTGGGATTACGTCAGAGAGGGCCTTGCAGTAGGGACAGGCGAAATCGGAGAAGATAACAAGATGTAGCCGCTTTGAATGATCCTCGCTGCGGGAGTCCTTGCGAAGGAACGCACCGACAGCGTACTCACGAGCGCGCTCAACGGTGACTACTTCTCGTCGATTGGTGGCAGATCGTCGGATCGTGGTCACTAGCCACGCTAGAGAGACCATTGTGAATATAGACAGCGCTACATCAACTATCCCGACCTTCCTTCCCAGGATATTCACTGAATGCCTCTTGGCGTTGGCCCTTTGGATCTAGTCATGTGCTAACGGCACGCAGCTGAACTCTAGCTCCGATGTTCCAAGTCAATCAAGCAAGCCCGTCCTTCTAACCAAGGTTCTCGACCTCAGCGCCGTGGCGAACCTGCCACGGCGCTTGGCCAAGAACTCCCCGCTAAACTCTACGGGTTGCGATCGAGGCAGCCCTTGAACTTCGGGTTGTTCCGCTCGCGGATGGGGATAACCAGGTTCACGTCCGTGCCGTAGGTCTGGCCCGGGCGGTACAGCATGGGGCCAACTGGGAACACGGTGTTGGCCGCGCGGCCGTACTGCCGGATGAGACGACGCATGTCGCCCAGGCGGTGGCCGGTTAGCCAGAGCCAGAAGGCACGCTCACGGAACAGCATGTCCACCGCCGCGGGCTGCGTGGTGGGCGCCGCCGGCATGGCGGGGATTGCCGTGGCGAGCCCTGTGGCGCGGAGCTGGTTGAGCGCCGCGAACATGGCGTCACGATCGGCCTGCGAGCCACCCGAGGTGCGGTTCAGCAGCGCTTCGGCCTCGATGAGGCGCGCCTCGATGCCGTCGGCCAGCGTGGCCGGGGCAGGCTGCGCGGTGTACTTCTGCTGCTGCGGCAAGTTACGGCTGGAACCGTCGAAGCCCGTGCGATTGCTGGGCGCCCAGGGCACACGCGGGTCTGCCGGCGTGACCAGGTAATCGATACCGTTGGTGCCTTCCCGGTTGCTGATGGTGTAGCGCGAACCGGCGGGGAAGGTAGCCGTCCAGATGCCGTTGTTCTGGCCGGTTGTGGCGATGGAATGGAAGATCTGATACCGGAAGCTCGTGGGCACACCCGCCACGGCCTGCGCGGCTTGCGCATACTGCCCCAGGTTGAGCAGTGCGCGTCCCCGCGCCACCTGCGCCAGACTGCGAATGTTGGTGGCCGTGGCGGTGCTGAGCGCCGTGTCGGCCGTGGAGCCGGCACGGGCCAGGATCTGCGCCGTAGTGAGCGGATCACCATAGTCGAAGTCGCCGTTTGGCAAGACCTTGCTGAACGGCACGCCCGAGCAATAGCCCTCGGCAAACATCGTTTCGGTGAGGCTGCGGACGGCGTAGAGTTCAGCCAGGGAGTCTCGGACGGCGGCGGCGTCGGGTTTGGCGGCTCGCCACCGTTCGATGGCGGTGGTCAGGCCGGTGCGCGCCAACTGCAGGTTGGTGTAGGTCGTGTTGAGTGAACCGCCTAAGTTCTCCGTCGCCACCCGCTGATCGGTGTTCTGGCGGTCGGCAAAGGTATCGGTGGTCTGGATTTCGTCACCCAAATTGCCGGACACCACCACAAACCCGTCCTGGGTGCCCGAAAACGCCGTCGCGAAGGAGCGCAGGGCCCCGTTGCGGATGGTGGTGGCGCCAAGTGAGCCCGAGATGGATGCGTCGGCCAACACGTTGGGTGTGGCGACGTTCAGCATGTCGGTGCTGCAGCCGACCGCGGCCAATGCCACGGCCAGCGTGCCGGTGGGCCGGGCCACCCGTCGTGCGTAGTTGTAGAATCGCATGGAGTGGTCGGGGTCAGAAGGAGAAGTTCATACGGAGCGTCATGATGCGGACCGGCGGCGTGGAGAAGAACTCCTCGTTACCGCGCGTGTCGTTGTTCGACTGGGCCGCTTCAGGATCCACGCCCGTGTACTTGGTCCATACCGCAAGGTTGCGGCCGGTCAGCACGACACTCCAGCGCGAGGAACGCAGCTTGTTGGCCCAGGCCGCCGGCATCTCGTAGGCCACCGACAGCTCGCGCCAGCGGGTGAACGAACCATCTTCGAACTGACCGGTAAACACGGCCACTGAGGTGGCCAGGGCATTGGCCTGATCCTGCAGCGACAGGGTGCGGTCGTAGCGGCCGCGGCAGGTGATGCCGTTCTGGCACTGGTGGCGCAGGGTGTTGTTGAACTTGAGCAGGCCCCACTTGCTGTCGAACTGCGTGGTGATACGCAACTTCTTGTTGAACAGCTCGAGGGTCGGCGTAAAGGCCACTTCGCGCGTGGGGAAGGTGGCGCCCTGGTACACGGCCGTATCACCCAGACCCAGCTCACTCACCACGATGATGCCGTCGTTGTTGGCATCCACCGGATTGATGTTGCGATCCCAGAGCCCGAACAGCGGGTAGCCCGGCAGATTGCGCTGCGTGTTGCGATTTCCGGACGGGATGGCCGCAATGCCCTCACCCAGCTTGGTCAGCTCGTTCTTGAGTGTGGATCCCGTCAGCGCCCACGACAGACCTACCTTGTCGTTGTCGATGACCCGTTGGTTGTACGTGATCTCAAGCCCAGAATTCCGGATGTTGCCTATGTTGACCAGCTGAGTATTGAGGCCGGACAACGAGGGCGCGATTTCACGCTGGATGAGCGCGTCCGTGGTGGACTTGGTGTAGTGCGTGACCTCGATGTTGCTCTTACCCGAGAACATGGTGAGGTCAAAGCCAAACTCGGTTTCCGCCGAGTACTCCGGCTTGAGGTTGGTATTGCCAAGGGACCCGAGCTCGGCGCCGGGGGCATCGCCGTTGGCCAAGGTGAGCGGCACGGCGTCAAAGAAGCGCACGGCCGCCGTCGCGCCGGGAATCTGGCCCGAGGCGCCGTAGGTACCACGTAGACGCAAACTGTTCAGCCAGTCCTGCGAGGGGAAGAAGGACTCGTCGGACACAAGCCAGGAGGCACCAAACTTGGGATAGAACACCGCACGCGTGTTCTCACCGAAGGCGCTCGCCGCGTCGCGACGCACACCACCCGTGAGGAAGAGGCGATCGCGGATGGCCATCTGCTGCTCCACGTAGTAGCCAAGGGTGCGCCGCTCCTCGACGCCTTGCGTCGACGTGCGAGTGGCTGCTGTGGAAACAATCACCCCGCCAGGTGGCAGGCCGATGCCATCACCGCGCGTAAACTCGTTGGCCAATCGGATGTACTGCATGCCTACAGAGGTCTTGCTGTTTAGCCAATCGGTGAGCTGGAAGGTTCCCGTTGCCCCGTAGTCCGCCGTCTGTTGGTTTACTTGAGCCTTCACGCTACGGACTTCACCTTGACGCACTGTACCGGTCGCTGGGCCTTCACCCACCTTCGCGAGGAATTGCTCATCACGATTGGTAACATCGGAGCCTAGGGCGGCACGAGTATTGAGCCACGAGGTCGGGTTCCACTGCGCCGAAAGGCTGTTGATGAAGCGATTGATGCCGAAGTTGGTAGTCTGCGACAGTACGTCCCCCATCATAAAGGCGCGATAGCCGCGTAGCGGATTGCCCTGCGCGTCCCGCTGGTCCTGACGCCACGGGCCACCCAAAGCCGCCACCATGAGACCGTTGGCGTTGTCTTCGTTTTGCGGAAGGCGCGTATCGCTGTTTACAAAACCCGATGAGGCTTGAATGAAGAGGTTGGGGCGCAGCTCGGCGTTGACGTTGGCACGGAAGCTGTTACGGCCCAGCGCGTTGGGCCGCATGATGTCGCCCGGCAGCTGGCTCACGCCACGCTGTTCCTTGAGTCGCACCACCTCGGCATCGGGCATCTTGTACACGCCGTTCTCCGCTTCCGACTGCCCGGAGACGAAGAATTGCACCTTGTCATTACCGCCCGAGACCTGGAGGTTGTACTGCTGTCGCATGCCGTTGGTGATCGGCGTGAGATCCGGGTCGTTGAGCACGTTGCCACGCGAAAGCGAGTCGATG
>JACVCT010000065.1 GCA_016741895.1 Gemmatimonadaceae bacterium
ACTGCGGCGGGCCCAAGCCCTTGCCGGCAGCCCCAGGTCACAACCCCGGGCGCCGTCCAGACACCGCCCGGGATCCGCCCGAGCTTCGCTGACCCCGGGACCCTCTCATGCTCAGCAACTGTCGCGTAACCCTGCTCGCGATGATTCCGGTGGTTTCCGTACTGCTGCCCGAAGCCAAGTCCGCGACGGGCCACCCCCCGCTCAGTGCGACCGTGGCCGCGCCTGACACCACGTTCAAGCCCGAAGGCAGCTACACCATTGATGTGGCAGTGGGCGGGCAGGTCATGGTCATGATCTTTGTGGTGGAAAAGAAAGCGGACGGTTCGTATGGCGGTCTCTTCAAGCACGCCGAAATGGGTGAATTCGCCGCCACCAGCTTCAAGGTGGAAGGCCGCACGATGTCGATGGGCATCATGACGCCCGGCGGCGCGGCCACGGTCACCCTCACCGTCACGAAGGAGAATGTGGTGGAGGGCGAGTGGAGCATGCAGGGCGACGGATCGAAGATTCTGGGGAAGAAGACCAGCTCGCCGTAGCGTCTGATGTCTGTTCCTTCTGAACGCTGCTAGCGCTCCAGACGGAATCCCGGGTCGATGCGCGGCCGCGCCGGGGCGTTGGCCACGAACCAGCCGGTGAGATACATCCAGCGCGTCATGCGCGTGAGCTTGCCGTAGTCGATGCGCTCGGACTTGTCGCGCGGCGTGTGGTAGTCGGGGTGCAGGTTGCTGGTGTACATGACGCTGGGCACCTCGAGACGCGCATAGGGCACGTGATCACTGCGGAAGTACCAGCCCTCGGGATGCGTGGGCCGGTCCCAGAGCGAGTCGAGGGCAAAGCGGCCGGTGAGCGCATTGGCGCGCAGCGCATGCTCCACGAGATCGGTGGAGTTGCGATGCGGCGGCTGCACTCCCAGCAGGCTGGCGCTGTCGGGACTGTTGCGGCCCATCATCTCGCCGTTGAGCACGGCCACAATGTCCTTGAGTGGAACGACGGGGTGCTGGGCGTGATAGCGTGACCCCAGCAGCCCGCGCTCCTCGGCGCCATGATACACAAACAACACCGAGCGCTTGGGCTTCTGCGCCATGAAGGCGCGTGCCGAGGCCAGGAGGGCCACACTGCCGGTTGCGTTGTCATCGGCGCCGGCCCAGACCGAGTCGCCGTCCATGACGTAGCGCACGCCGTCGTGATCCTGATGCGCGGAGTACAGCACGTACTCGTTGCGCAGCACGGGATCCGTGCCGCGAATGACACCCACGATATTCACGCTGGGCGTTTCGAACTGCTCGAGGCGCACCTGAATACTGCCCTGTGGCGCATTGCGCAGTAGCTGCGCGCGGCTGCTGCGCACGAGAAACGCGGGCGGTGTGCCGTTGACTGGCGTGGTGACATTCAGCACGGGAGGCAGCGGCGCAAGATAGCGCGGCTGACCGGCAAAGCGTGGCGCCGCGTCGTTGACGTCGTAGGTGCCGCGCAGACGCAGACTGGCCAGGCCGTCAAAGGCCGCGTTGGTTATGCTGTCGGCCACGAGAATGAGCGCGAGGGCGCCGCGGCGGGCGAAGCGCTGCTGCGTGGCGGCAAGGGCGGCATTGGCATAGCGCACGTCCTCGCTGTTGACGGTGGTGCGAATGGACGCGCGGTTGGGCGTGATGACGGGCACCGCCACCACGCGGCCCTGCACATTCACCGTGCTGTCGTTGGCATTGTCCAGCCAGAGCACGGGGCCTGACACATCCAGGCCACGATTGCCCAGCGGAATGAAATCACGCCACACGGCCAGTGTGTCGTTGTTCAGCCGTGCGAAGCTGGACACGGTGGACACGCGCGTGCGTGTCATGTTGAACCACTGGTAGTAGGTGCCGTCCTGCCCCATGGGCGTGACACCGATTTCGCGCAGCCGGTCGACAATCCAGGCCGAGGCGCGCAGTTCGTCGGGTGTGCCGGCCTCGCGGCCGCGCATGGCGTCACCGGCCAGCGCGTAGAGTTCGCGCTTGATGTCGGCTTCGCGGATGCCATTGAGCGCGGCGGGCAGGCTCTGGGCGCCGAGCGACGGCGTGTTGGTGAGGGCGGCGGCCAGCAGGGTGACTGCGAGCCTGAGGGTACGGCGACGGGTTGCTGCGTGGGAGGGGCGCATGCCCCATTCTACGACGGGATTGGCTAACTTGCTGGTATGTCGCACGCTGCCATTCTGGATGTCACCACCTCGACCTTTGACGACGTCGTGGTACAGCAGTCGCACACGGTGCCGGTGCTGGTGGATTTCTGGGCCACCTGGTGCGGTCCCTGCCGGGCGCTGGGCCCCGTACTGGAGCGCCTGGCCGAGGAGTACGCCGGCGGCTTTGTGCTGGCCAAGGTGGACACCGACCGTGAGCAGGCCCTGGCCGCGCGGTTTCAGATCCGCAGCATTCCCACGGTGTCGCTGTACGTGGGTGGCAAGCCGGTGGCCGGTTTCCCGGGGGCCCTGCCCGAGGGGCAGATCCGCAAGTTTCTGGCGCAGCATGGCGTGCATCCCAAGCGCGAAGCGCGCGAGTGGTCGGCCGACCCGGCCACGCGGGTGAGCGAGCTGCGTGCGGCGGTGGCCGAGTCGCCCACGCGGGGCGACCTGCAACTGACGCTGGCCGAGGCGCTGCTGGCGGTGGAGCAGGACGCGGAGGCGCTGCGGGTGCTGGAGGGTTTGCCGGCCGAGCTGTATGGCGAAGCGGCGGCGCAGCGGCTCAGGGCCCGCATTGCGTTGCGCGCGCGGGTGGCGCATGCGCTGGACCTTTCGGCACTGGCGGCGCGGGTGGAGCAGACGCCGGAGGATGCCGAGGCGGCGGTGTTGCTGGGCGCGCGCCTCGCACTCGGCGGTGAGGCGGCGCGCGCGGTGGATGTGCTGCTGGAGGCCGTGCGGGCGCAGAAGGGCGGCGAGGCGACCAGCGGGCGGGAAGCGCTGGTGGAGGTGCTGCAGCTCGTGGACGACGAGGAGTTGGTGCGTGGGGCGAGGCGGCGAATGGCGGCGGTGTTGTTCTAGGCCAAGGGCCTTGGCCACAGCAAACGGTCAGACTGCCACGCACCATCGTTGACGAGATCAAGATAGGGCTGGCGATTGAATTGTTTGATGCTGCCGACCTCGAGTCTTCGCGCAATGGGGAGTACCAGCACCGCGGCGGCTCCACCGACCATGAGACTGTGGGCACCGGACATCGCGCCCGATCCGGTGACCCAGGTGTCTTCAATCAACACGATGCGGCGCCCTTCCACCTCTAAAGGCTCTGATGCAAAGAGCGATGGGTTTATCGCATTCCTCGACTTCTTCTGCCCGGGGACAGCGCGCAACAGCGGCTTGAGTGGCGGGAGATACGAGCTCACCAGACTCACACTTTTCCAGAGCCGCTGATCTTCAACGAGTATGCCGCGTGTGGAAGGCGTAACGCACATGGCATCAATTGCACCACCGAGCGCGTGTTCTATCGGCTTGGTGAAGGCGAGCATGGCTGAGAACAGCGCTGCAGCAAGCAAGTACATGTCATCCGGACTCGCTCCCTTGTATCGCTGCATTCGACCGTACCATGTCCCAGGGTCTGGTGCCATTGAGATGGGCACCACGCGCTTGAGAAGGCCGAAAGGGACGCCGGACTTATGAAGCTGTAGGCACCCGAAACACTGCGCATACGTCGGATCCTTCGACCCGAAACAATAGGGACAGACCATCGGATGGCCGATGGTCGGTACGGCCTTCGCTTCGTTCTGCACCACCTGAATCGCGTCGTCGATAGACGCGTAGGGGTGCGCGCCACTCACGCGATCTGGAAGGCTTGCGGCGTGTATGCCGGATCCATGCGGTTGACCAAGTCATCGGTGTCGGACAGCACGTACGCCTTGGCCCCATCGATTCCTTGGTCCACCATGGCTTGCGCCCACTCATGTTGATCAACGAGCGAGCGGAGGAGAAACACCGTTCGCCCGTGCTGCAACGCGGACCGCGCCTGCATACGCGCACCGGACGTCGCAGACGCCTCAACCACTACCGTTGCCACACTGAGGCCGGACATGGTGACATTGCGCTGCGGAAAACTCGACTGCGTGGGGGGAGACGCCGGGAGGAACTGCGACACGAGCGCCCCACCCTCATTGACGATGCGACGAGCGAGGAAGGTGTTGGCCTTGGGATAGGTGCGCTGCAAGCCGGTGCCGACTACCGCGATGGTACGGGCCCCGACATCGAGAGCCGCCGTGTGCGCGGCCGTGTCGATGCCGGCTGCCAAGCCGGATACAATCACCAGTCCACGACGCCCCAACTCTTTTGCCAACTTGGTGGCCCGACGGAGACCGGCATCAGTCGCCTGGCGCGTACCGACAATGGACACGCCCGTCAGTTCCATCAGGCCGGCGTTGCCCTCGACAAACAGTAGCGGCGGACGATTGTGCACCGTTCTGAGAAGCGAAGGATACTCCTCATCGAGCACCGTCCATGCGGCGTACGGCAGATCGTCCCAACTGTCCACTTCACGTAAGGCGCGCTCGATGAGTGGATCGGGATTCGACTCAAAGAGAGCTGCCTGCGCCGCCGAACTGCGGTAGCTGTGTGCCAAGATCGCGATGGCGCTACCCGCGTGCTCCACCATGGCCGCGAGATGCGCCTTCGGTACGCCGCCTCCCAACAACAACGCGACGAGGGCTACACGCTCGTCGTGGAGGTTGCCGGGTTGCAGTGCGAGATCAGACATCTCCAAAAACATGCGGCACAGCTCTGGGTGGCGTGAGTACCGAATACACACCGAAGCTACCTAATTCTGCCCCAAGACCGCAAGTAGACCCTGCGTGTAGGAGGTGCCAATTTCGAGCGCTCTCACCATTTCGAATGCCACAAAAGAACAACCCCGCGGCGGCCGAACTTGGCCACCGCGGGGATACAAACGATAGCGGATGGGGGGGGATTCGAACCCCCGAGACGCGTTAACGCCAACACGCTTTCCAGGCGTGCGCCTTAAACCACTCGGCCACCCATCCAGGAAGTGCAACGCGCCGCCGCGGTAGGCCACGGCGGCGCGCTGCGCAACGGAAACTGCTACTGCGACTTCTAGCGGACAGGGTGAGATTCGAACTCACGATACCGTTGCCGGTATGCCGGTTTTCGAGACCGGTGCCTTCAACCACTCGGCCACCTGTCCAACGTGGCGCGGTGCAACACGGTCAAGCATTGCGGTGCGCCCTCCACAGCGTGAAACAACCGCCGCAGAGCCTCAATAGCTAATCGACTGAGCAGTGGGGATCAAGGGCTGGCATCTCCTGACGGGGCTGACTGGCGAACGTCTCTGGTCTTCGGGGGGGGACCCGGCGGCAGGGTGGCCGCCACGCCGTCCGGGGAGCAGTTTGCGCGCATGAGCACACCTTCCTCCCCCGCCCTTCCCTCGGGCGTACGACGCGTCCTGGTGGCCGGCAACGGCGGCCCCGCCATTGCCGCTCGCATCCGCGCCGCCCGGCCCGATCTCGAGTTCCGGGATGCGGCTCCGGCCGACGTGACCGCTGAGGACCTGGCCTGGGCCGACGCGCTGGTGGCCTTCCGCGTGCCGCCAGTCTGCCGGCCATCAGGCCACTCTGGCAGCGTGCAGGCGCAGTTGGGTAGCGTGCGCTGGGTGCAAAGCACCGGCGCCGGGGTGGACCCCTGGCTGGAGGCCGGCCTGCTGCCCGACAACGTGCTGCTCACGCGCTCGTCGGAATCGTTCGGGCCCATGATCGCGGAGTGGGTGGTCTCGCGCATCTTTGCAATACAACTGCAGTTGCTGCCGCTGGCCGATGCGCAGCGCCGCGGGCAGTGGGCACCTCGAGACATTCCGCGCGTGGCCGGCACGCACGCGGTGCTACTGGGCACCGGAGACATTGGCCGCGCAGTGGCCACGCTACTTAGCGGTCTTGGGGTGCGCGTGAGTGGGGTGTCGCGCAGCGGGCAGTCGGGTCACCCGGCATTCAGCGCCATGCACCGCGTGGAGACGCTGGCGGAGGTGGTGCACGATGCGGACTGGCTGGTGGTGAGCACGCCCGATACGCCGGCCACGCGCGGCCTTGTGTCCCGCGAGGTACTGAGCCGATGCCGCGGCGCGGTGCTGCTCAATGCCGGCCGCGGCGCGGTGGTAGAGGAGACGGCCATTCCGGAGGCACTCAACGCAGGTTGGCTGCGCGGCGCGGCGCTGGATGTGTTTGTGGAGGAGCCACTGCCGGCGTCGTCGCCCTTGTGGAGCGATTCGCGGGTGCTGGTGTCGCCGCATATCTCGGGGCTGACGACGGCGGACGGCGCGGCGGGGGCGTTTCTGGAGAACCTGGCGGCGATTGAGCGGGGCCAGGTGCCGACGTGGGCGGTGGACAGGGCGCGGGGCTACTAGGAACAGCAAACTGCGATAGCCGAGCGGCGGCTGCCGTGGCGGCGAAACGGCAAACTGCGATAGCCGTGGCTCGGAAGCCGTGCCACGGAAGCCGTAGGGCAGCAGCCTTACCGCGAACTGCTGTAGGGGTTTGGGTCGGGGTCGCAATGGCTGCAAGCCGCTGGCACAAAGTACGCCATTGGCGTACATTCCCTCATGCGCTTCGTCGAGACGCCCATTTTCACGGCGGCCCTTCGCCGCCATCTCGACGATGAGCAGTACCGCGCACTTCAGGCCGCACTATACCTGCGTCCCGAGCAGGGGGCGCTCATCCCTGGCGGCGGCGGTCTCCGCAAGCTCCGTTGAGGTGCAGAGGGGCGTGGCAAGCGCGGCGTCCGGTCGATCTACTATTGGGCAGCCGAGGATGGCGTTTGCTATATGCTCTACCTGTACGCCAAGAACGAACAGGGCGATCTCACCGCCGCACAGCTGCGCACACTCGCCCGAGTCGTGCGCGAGGAGTTCAAGTGAAAGCCGACGCGTTCAACGAGCTGCTGGAAAGCGTGCGCCAGGCTGGCGCCATCCGGCGGGGCGAACGGAAGCCTTCGCGCGCGCGCCAGTTCAAGCCGACGGATGTAAAGGCGCTGCGGGCGGATCTCGGGCAGTCCCAGGACGAGTTTGCGCTAATGATCGGCGTGAGTGTTTCAACGCTTCGGAACTGGGAACAGGGGCGGCGCACGCCCGACGGTCCGGCGCTCGCCCTTCTACAGGTTGCGGCACACAATCCGGCGGCTGTGGTCGAAGCGCTGCATCGTCCACGACGGCGCGGCGCGGCATAACAATCACATCAGCAGCCTTGGCTGAATCACCACGGCAGCGTACAGCGTCAGGCGTACAGCGTCAGGCGTACAGCGTCAGGTGCACAGCGCGTGTTTCGCCCCTCAGGGCATGATACACGTGAAGTATATACCTCACGTGTATCATGCTTTCCGGACGGGCCCGGGCTGCTTGAGGCGAGGTCCTGCTACTTCATCCTCGCCAAATCCGCCTCGGCCGCGATTGACCCAAACGCGCCCCACTGCCCGGCCTGCACAATGCGCTGCATGAGCGACTTGGCCTCGGCCTCCTGCCCGTTGCCCAGCATGTAGGCGGCCACGCCGTATGCCGAGGACACGTCCTGCACCGACAGCTCGCCGGTGGTGTTGGCGGGCAGCACGGAGTCGATGGGCAGCAGGCCCTTGTACATCTGCACCAGCTTGTGGTAGTTGGTGTTCTCGATGATCTGCATGTTGGCCGAAATGCCATCGAGCGACTTGATGGCGTCTTCCACACGACCGGCGCGGCGCAGGCTGTGATACAGCCAGTGGGTCATGGACACGCGGCGATCGTCGTTGCTGGCCACATCGAGCTCGGCCTGCGCCACACGCGCGGCGTCGGCGTAGTTGCCCTTGAGGTAGTGCGCGAGCGCGAGGTGATAGCGCACGTTGCTTTGCAGGGTGCCAATGGGCTGGTTGAGCGCATTGGGCTGGCCGTCGGGCTCCACTTCATCGGGCTTGCCCGCCGTGAGCTGCTCGGCACGCTCGAAGTCGGCGATGGCCTTGTCGAACTCACGCACCGACAGGTAGCGATGCCCACGATGCCGCAGCAGCCAGGGGTTGTCGGGCGCAAGGGTGAGGCCGTGGGTGTACACGGCAATGGCTTCCTGCAAACGCCCCAGATAGCCCAGACGACGCCCGTACCAGATGAGCGAGTCGATGTTGGCCGGCGCGCGGGTGTAGGCCTGCTGCGCGGTGTCGAGCTGCGCCAGATAGCGCGTGCGCGCGGCGTCGGACAGTGGGAAGTTGCGCAGGGTGTCACCCAACAGCGACACGCCCTGATACGGGGCCTCAGGCGGAATGAGCGCGGCCGGGGCATCGGCCGGGGCGCTGCAGGCGAGAGTGAGCGCGACAAGGCCGGCAACGGGCAGCAGGCGGGACCACGTGGTCATGGCAACGGGGTGGGAGTGGGGGGAGGGTGTGTGTCTCCCCCAATCTCCCGTTCGGGCCGAGGTCCCGCCAGCGTGTACAATACCCGATGGTGCTGCTAGTCGCGCGCCACCACCGCGGTGCCTGCCGGTTCCTGTCGCGCGAGAAAGCGCATGAGCGGCGTGAACACCTGCCGCGCATCATCGAGATCACGGTTGCCCCTGACGGCCAGTGACCAGCTGCCGTCCTGCATGGCCCCGAACTCCACGCCGATACCGCTGCGTCCACCACCGCCACCGTGGCCCCAGGCGGCGCGGCCCTCGTAGGTCTTGAGACCCACACCGAGTCCATAGGCCGCGGGCTTGGCGAGCGGCTCGGCGGTCCACATGAGGGCGCGCAGGGAGTCGGACAGCAGACGCCCCCGCTGCATGGCGCGCGCAAACTTGAGCATGTCGTGCGCGGTGGCGTAGTAGCCGCCCAGTGACAGGCCCTGCGAGCCGATGAACCAGCGGTTGTCGACCACGCTGCCCACGGCCAGCGGGTCGGTGTCTTCGCGCCAGGAGTAGCCGTCGGCGCGCTGCGCGACATCGAAGCGCGCCGCACAGTCGCACCAGCCCTGCATGTCGGCCACACGCAGAATGTGATTGCTGATGCTCTGCTCGTAGGATTCGCCGGTGAGCTGCTCGATGATGGCGCCGAGCACGAGGTAGCCCTCGTTGGCGTAGCGATAGCGTGTGCCGGGTTCAAAGAGCAGGTCGCGTGTCTTCAGTACCTGCAGCAGCTCGCCGTGTGACTTGTAGCGCTTCTTGACGTTGAAGGCGGGCAGTTCGAACAGACCACCCAAGCCGGCGGTGTGCGTGAGCAGCTGGCGCACGGTGATGCGCGAGCCCACGTCGGGCCGCGGATAGGCGGGCAGAATGCGCTGTACGGTGTCGCTGAGCCGCAGCCGCCCCTCCTGTACCAGCTGAAGAATGCGCACGGCGGTGAGCATCTTGTTGGCCGAGCCGAGGTGATAGCGCGTATCGGCCTCGGCGGCGCGTTCGCTGCCGGTGGAGGCGCGCACGGCCTGCCCAATGCCCCGTGTGAACACAATGGAATCGCGATGGGCAATGGCCACGGTGCCCGACCAGAGATCATGCTGCGCCCACCAGTTGAGCCAGTGCTGCACCACGGGCACCACGGAGTCGGCGGGCACAGGGCGCGCGGGCAGCTCGGGTGGCCGACCCACGGCGGCAAAGGGGTCGATGCGTACATCCCAGCCCTGCAGCTTCCTGTTCTCGAGATAGAGCGGAATCCAGCGCTCGTGGCCCGTGCGATGCGCCTGCACGAGCAGCCAGGGCTGCGCGCCGCGCTGCTCCACGCGTTGCACCGTGACACCGCCGGTGCTGCTCCGTGCGGAGGCCATGCGCCGCGCCAGGGATTCGGCCGACTCGAAAGTGTACGCGCTCCTGTCGAACCATTCGCGCACAAAGTCCTTGTCGGACATGGGCGCACGAGACCCAAGCTGCGCGGCAAAGGCCCGCACGACGTCGGGCGCCGAGACACTGTCGGGTATGACAAACGCTGCGGGTGATGGCGCCGACGACTGGGCGCGTGCGGGCAGCGCGGCAAGCAGCGTGGCAAAGAGTGTGGCAAAGACTGTGGCGGCCGCCACGAGTGCCGTGCGCTGTGTGAGCGTACGGGCCGCCGCGCGAATTGGCGAATGTATGGGACGCATGGACCTGGGGTTCAGGGGAACGTATACCTTTGCAGGTATTCCCAAGACAGCCCCAGTGCGCGGAAGGTTCAGTGCGTATTCAGCGTTTGTTCAGCATTTGTTCAGCGAACAGTCGCGAATGTTCAATCACAGGTCAGCGCCGCGATTCAAAGAACGCACGCAACAACGCGCCGCTCTCCTCGGCCAATACCCCGCCCCGGACTTCGGGGCGGTGATTGAGCCGCGGATGCCGCACGATGTCACCCACGCTGCCGCACATGCCGGCCTTGTCGTCCCAGGCGCCAAACACCAGACGCCCAACGCGCGAGAGCACAATGGCCCCCGCGCACATGGCGCAGGGCTCGAGCGTGACCACGAGCGTGCAATGACTCAGCACCTTGTCGCCGTGCTGCGCCGCCATGGCCCGCAATGCCAGTACCTCGGCATGACTGGTGGCGTCACCGTCGCGCTGCATGCGGTTCTGGGCGCGCAGCAGCAGCTCCCCGCTGGCCGAATCGATGATGACGGCGCCCACAGGCACTTCGCCGGCCGAAGCGGCAGCCTGGGCCTCGGCCAGGGCCAGCTGCATGGCGTGGAGCACGCCGGGGGCGAGTGGCGCGTCGTTCATGCGACGTGCCGCAAACGGTGCGCAGCAGCCATCACGGCGCGGGTGTCCAGCCGTAGTGCCGCGCGAGATACACTTGCAGCGCCTCGGCCAGTGCGGCGGCAAAGCGAGTGCGCGAGGCCTCGCTGTCCCGCACACCGTTCTGGTGTGCCTCGATCTGGATGGCGTCGAGTGTGCCGCCACTCAGCGAGCCATGCCGCTGGGTGTTATAGCCGCCGGTGAAATACGCCTGTCCTGCAAGTGGCGCCGGGTCGGCCGGCGACGGCACCGAGGCGTAGCCCGCGGCCACGAGCAGGGCGCCCAGGCTATTGCTGCCGCGCAGAATACCGGCGCCGCGATCGGTGGCTACACGCGAATCGGTGGCAAGCCGCGCGACGCTGCTGCGCGTAAGTGCACCGGCGGCTTCGAGTGCGCTGTTGGCCAGACGCAGCTCGGCATCGTCAATGAGATAACCCAGCTCGAGGCGCGGTACTTCGTGCGCGTGACCGTGCAGGTCAATGACGAGGCCGCGGCCCTGCTGCGCGGTCACGCGGGCGCGCGCCGAGTCGAGGGCGGCGTGGAACCAGAGCCAGGTGGTGTCGAGCATGCGGTTGCTGCCCACGGCCTCTGCCCGTTCGCGATTGCCGTCGAACTTGCGGCGATGCAGGCGATTGACAACCAGATGCGGCGCGTGCCCGGTGCGCGCGGCAAAGGCCGCGGCAATGGCGCGTGCGAGTTCCTGGGTGTTGAGATCGTTGACGGTGGTGCAGCCGCTGCAGCTGCGGTCGGTCAGGGCGGCGGGACTCTGTGTGCCACCGTGCGGCGCAATGAGCACCAGCGGGGCCGTGCCGGGTGTGTACTCCACATAGCCTGGCGCATCGGTGACCGTGACGCCGGCGCGCAGTGGCCCCACCGGCGCCGTGGGCATGGCCGGTGGTGGAGGTGGTGGTGGCGGCGGCGGCGGCGGCGCCACGGAGGCATCACTTCCGCCTCCGCAGGCCGCCACCACCAGCAACAGCAGGAACGCAGGTGCTGCTGACCTCACCCGCGTGGCCTTACGGCGCGGTGCCCTGCGTGAAGACAAAGCTGTCCTGCCCTTCCACCACGTCGGCAACAATGTGGTCTCCGTCCTTGAAGCGCCCCTCCAGCACCGCGAGCGCCAGGGGGTTCTGGAGCAGGCGTTGCACGGCACGCTTGAGGGGCCGCGCCCCGAACACGGGGTCGTAGCCCTCATCGGCGAGGGCCGTGCGCGCGGCATCACTCAGGCGCAGCGTCAACTTGCGATCGCCCAGCAGCTTGCGCAAATGGGCGAGCTGCAGATCCACGATGTGGTCGATCTCGCCGCGGCCGAGCGGGTGGAAGACCACCACGTCGTCGATGCGGTTGAGGAACTCGGGCTTGAAGACGCTGCGCAGCGCGGCCAGCACATCGCGCTCCACGGCGCTCCAGTCGCCCCCGCCCTGCCCGCGCTCGAGAATCATGTGGCTGCCCACGTTGGAGGTCATGATGACCACCGCGTTGCGGAAGTCCACCGTGCGACCCTGCGAGTCGGTGAGGCGGCCGTCGTCGAGCAGTTGCAGCAGGATGTTGAACACATCCGGATGCGCCTTTTCGATTTCGTCGAAGAGAATGACGCAGTAGGGCCGACGGCGCACGGCCTCGGTGAGCTGACCGCCCTCCTCGTAGCCCACATAGCCCGGCGGTGCACCAATGAGCCGGGCCACGGCGTGCTTCTCCATGTACTCCGACATGTCGATGCGCACCATGGCGTGCTCGTCGTCGAAGAGGAATTCGGCGAGCGCCTTGGCGGTTTCGGTCTTGCCCACACCGGTGGGGCCGAGGAAAATGAAGGAGCCGATGGGCCGGTTGGGGTCCTGCAGACCCGCGCGCGAGCGGCGCACGGCGTTGGACACGGCCTTCACGGCTTCCTGCTGTCCCACAACGCGCGTGCCGAGCACTTCCTCGAGGCGCGTGAGGCGCTCGCGCTCGGACTCGAGCATGCGCGTGACGGGGATGCCCGTCCAGCGCGCCACCACCTCGGCCACGTCGTCCGCCGAAACAACTTCCTTGAGGAACTGCGGGCGCCCGGCGTTACTGGCCAGCTGCGACTCGGCCTGCTTCATGGCCTGCTCTAGCTGCGGCACCCGACCGTAGGTGATTTCGGCGGCCTTGTTGAGATCCCCGGCGCGTGTGGCCTGCTCGGCCTCAAAGCGGGCCTGCTCGATTTCCTGCTTGATGCGACCCACGGCGCCGAGGGTTTCCTTTTCCTGCTGCCACTGGGCGCGCATGCCGGCGGCCTGTTCCTTCTTGTCGGCCAGTTCGCGCTCGAGGGCCTGACGGCGCTCGAGTGAGGCAGGATCGGTTTCCTTCTGCAGCGCGGCCTTCTCGATTTCGAGCTGCACGATGCGGCGCTCGACCTCGTCGATTTCCTGCGGCACGGAATCGATCTCGATGCGCAGGCGCGACGCGGCCTCGTCGATGAGATCGATGGCCTTGTCGGGCAGGAAGCGGTCGCCGATGTAGCGATTGGACAGCGTGGCCGCGGCCACGACGGCGCCGTCGGTGATGCGCACGCCGTGATGGGCCTCGTAGCGTTCCTTGAGGCCACGCAGAATGGCGATGGTGCTTTCCACACTGGGCTCGCCGACAAACACGGGCTGGAAGCGCCGCTCGAGGGCGGCGTCCTTCTCCACGTGCAGGCGATACTCGTCGAGCGTGGTGGCCCCCACGACACGCAGCTCGCCGCGCGCGAGCATGGGCTTGAGCATGTTGCCCGCGTCCATGCTGCCCTCGGCCTTGCCAGCGCCCACAAGGGTGTGCAGCTCGTCAATGAAGACGATGTAGAGCCCTTCGGCCGAGGTGATTTCCTTGAGCACGGCCTTGAGTCGCTCTTCGAACTCGCCGCGGAACTTGGCGCCGGCAATGAGGGCACCGAGATCGAGTGAGACGAGCTTCTTGTTCTTGAGGCCCTCGGGCACATCGCCGCTCACGATGCGCTGGGCGAGGCCTTCGGCAATGGCGGTCTTGCCGACGCCGGGTTCGCCGATGAGCACCGGATTGTTCTTGGTGCGGCGCGAGAGCACCTGGATGACACGACGGATTTCCTCGTCGCGTCCGATGACGGGATCGAGCTTGCCCTTGCGCGCGCTTTCGGTGAGATCGCGGGTGAACTTCTGCAGGGCCTGATACTGCTGCTCAGGCGACTGGTCGGTGACCTTGTGCGCACCACGCACGAGCTTGAGCGCATCGAGCAGGGCCTGGCGATGCGCGCCGGCGCCGGTGAGCACACGCGTGCTGTCAGTGCCCTTGGCATCGGAGAGCGCGAGCAGCAGATGCTCGGTGGAGATGTATTCGTCGCCCAGGGTCTTGGCTTCGCGCTCGGCGCCGTCCACCACCTGGGTGAGCTCGCGGCTGAAGGTGGGCTGGGCGTCGGACTGCTTGGCATAGCGCGCGGCTTCCTGCTCGGCAGCCGCACGAATGGAGGTGACGTTGGCTCCCACGCGCTGCAGCACCGGGACGACGATGCCTTCGTCCTGCGCCAGCAGTGCGAGCAGCAGATGCAGATCGTAGACGAGTGGATTGCCGTTCTTGCGGGCAATGGCCACGGCGTCGTTGAGCGCCTCGGCGCTCTTCACGGTCAGGCGGTCGGGATTGATCATGCTGGCGAAAAGGGCAAGGGCGGTGCCGCGTGGCACCGGTCAGTTCAGCAGGGACTGAAGGCTCAGGCGTTGTGGGACAACCTACGGCCTGACAGGCCTGCAGTGTCAAGCTTGGTGGTCGGCCGAAACGGCGGAATCGCAGCAGGTCATGGGAAAGGCATTGCACTGCGGCGCGCATTGGCGAGGGCGACGGCGAGGGGGAAAAACAAAGAAGCGCACCGGGTCCGCTCACCCGGTGCGCCATCTTTGTTTTTTCCTGCGGGTCTCGTGGTGCTCGCAGCAGGGCTGCTTACTTGGCCACGATCATCTTGCGCATCAGCGTGGGTACGCCATCCACCTCGAGCCGGTACAGATATACGCCCGAGGCAGCCTCCCGCCCGGTTGCTTGGATTTTACCATCCCAGAAGGCGACATACTCGCCACATGGGAGAGTGAGGTTTTCCAGCGGTTGACCACCGGCCACTCCGTTCGAACCACCCTGCAAGACGGGAATCGCGACCTGGTTGGACAAGATGTTGTAGATCTTGACCGAGACGCGGTACTGCTTGCTGGGGTTGGTGCAGTTGGGTGCATCACCCAACCCGAACGAAATGCGAGTCTCCGGATTGAACGGATTCGGATAGTTCTGTCCGAGGGTGTGTCCGTTCCGCCGCATCTTGCCATCCTGCGACGTTTGTGCCTCCGTGACTCGTGGCATGAACACGCTGAGAGCGAGCACCAGACCCAGTGCTCCCCACAAACGTTTCATGTTCCTTCCTCGACTGACGAATCAGGTGCTGAGTCGAAGTCTCCGTTGAGGGTGAATTGCCACGTTGTATCGGGCCCGCGAATCGGGCCTGCTGTAAGGTTAGGACGCGCACCCCCGGGCGTCAAGCAACATTGCCGGGTTCGTTGTGAGTCGGAACCCGTTGATTTTGGCTAGTTTAGCCTGCAAGTCATTGCTGTTTTGCGACTTGGGACACTGAAGGTGAGACGGCACTTCAGGTGGCGGTGAAGGCCTCCCAGGTGAGGTAGGCTTTGAGGGGGCGGGAGTCGGGGAGATGGGGAGAGATGAACTCGCGCAGGAGGCGCTGGTGGGCGCGGAGTTCGGGGCCTGAGAGGCCGAGGACGGGGTCGCCTTCTTCGAGGGAACGATAGTGCGTGCGTTGGGCACCCATGACGTCGAAAGCTTCGAGGGCGAAGCCGGGCGGGTCGATGTTCTTGTGACAGGCGTTGCAGCTTGCATTGGCGCGGTGTTTAGCGAGTTGTTCGCGAATCGTAGTTGCGCCGCGCGTGTCGGGTTCGACGGCGCCGACGCCGGGAGGAGGCGGTGGGGGCGGCTGACCGACGATGCGTTCCATGATCCAAGTACCGCGGATGACGGGGGAAGTGGTGGTGCCGTTCGCGGTGATTTTCAGGATGCTGGCGTTGGTGAGGAAGCCGCCGCGCAGGGTGTTGTCTTTAAGGTCGACTTTGCGGAGTTGCCAGCCATTTACGCCTTCGATTCCATAGTGTTCGGCGAGTTTGGCGTTGAGGTATGTGAAATCCGACTTGGCGATGTTCTTGGCTGGGAGGTTGTGTCCGACGAGGTGCGCGAAGTAGAGGCGGGTTTGGGC
>JACVCT010000414.1 GCA_016741895.1 Gemmatimonadaceae bacterium
TGTCCACCGCGCTCGATGGCCTCGTGCAGCGCGCCCGTTTTGTCCCGTCGCGCGGCTCCGCATTCCGCAGCACACCGTATCGCAGCACTCCGGCGCCACGCAGCCTATTGCGGCGCGTTTCGCACACTTCGAATCATCCATGACCGACCGCGCTCCGCGCCCCGTCTCGGCCTCGCAGCACGAGACCAGTGAACTCATCATGCCGCAGGATGCCAACATCCTCGGACATGCCTTTGGCGGCGCCATCATGGCCATGGTGGACAAGGCTGCCGCTGTCTCGGCCTTCCGGCACGCGCGCACCGCCTGTGTCACCGCCAGCATCGATCGCGTGGATTTCCGCGAGCCCATTCACGTGGGCGACCTCGTGACCTGCAAGGCCTCGGTGAACTTCGTGGGCACCACAAGCATGGAAATCGGCGTGCGCGTCGAAGCCGAGGATCTCATCAGCGGCGCCAGGCGGCACACCAATACCTGCTATCTCACGTTCGTGGCCATCGATCGCAACGGACGACCGGTGCCCATTCCCAAGGTGCTGCCGGAAACCGAGGAGCAGCAGCGACGTCACGAGGCCGCGCAGGCCCGCCGACGCCGTCGTCTTGAGGAACGGCAGGACGAAAAGCGCCAGGATGACAAGCGGCTTGACGAAAAGCGTCCAAACGACGCCCGGGACGCCAGCAACTGACCCTGGCCCCGTATGTCGTCCACTGAAGCACTGCGCATACCCAACTTCCGACGCTACATCCTCGCGCTGTTCACGCTCACCCTGGGCATCCAGATCCAGGGCACGGTGGTGGGATGGCAGATCTACGACCTCACGCGTGATCCGCTGGCGCTGGGCCTCGTGGGGCTGGCCGAGGCGCTGCCCGCCATCAGCATGGCGCTCTACGCGGGACATGTGGCCGACAATCACGACCGGCGCCGCATTGCACTCATCGCCCTGAGTGTGCTCGTGGGTTGCTCGCTCGCGCTCTGGTGGCTGGCGGCGCCCACGCCGGCCGGACTCGGCGCGCTCACCTCTCCGGCTCGTGTGCGCGCCATTTATGCGGTCATTGTGGTGAGTGGCGTGGCGCGAGCTTTTCTGCAACCGTCACGACAGGCCCTCAGCGCGGAGCTCGTGCCGCGTGAGTTGTACAAGAATGCGGTGACATGGCGCAGCGGGTCGTGGCAGATGGCCGCGGTGCTTGGGCCCGCGCTGGGTGGTCTGCTCTACGCGGCGGGTGGTCTCACGCTCAGCTACGCCGTGGATGCGGCACTCATGGCGCTGGCGGTGGTGTGGCTGCTGCGTGTCCGGCATCGCTCGCCCGTGCGTGAAGTGAGCAACGAGCCCATCGCGCGCAGCATCATGGGTGGCCTGCGCTTCGTGTTCGGCGACGCCCTGCTGCTGAGCGCGCTCACGCTCGATCTGTTCTCGGTGCTCTTTGGCGGCGCCATCGCATTGCTGCCCATCTTCGCCGGCGAAATTCTCGATGCCGGCCCCACGGGACTTGGTTTGCTGCGCGCCGCGCCGGCGGTCGGGGCCGTGGTGTCCAGTGTGCTGCTCACGCGCTTTCCGCCCTTTGCGCATACCGGCCGCAATCTGCTCATGGCCGTGAGTGCCTACGGCCTGTTCACCATCGGCTTCGGGCTCAGTCGCTCACTGCCGCTGTCGGTGGCCATGCTCGTGCTGGCCGGCGCAAGTGACATGGTGAGTGTGGTCATTCGCAGTCTCATGCTGCAGATGCGCACGCCGGAAGCGCTGCTCGGCCGGGTGTCGAGCGTGAATCAGATCTTCATCGGCAGCTCGAACGAAATCGGCGCCTTCGAGAGTGGCGTGACCGCGCGCTGGTGGGGCGCGGTGGCC
>JACVCT010000066.1:0-13522 GCA_016741895.1 Gemmatimonadaceae bacterium
CTCGCGGAGGGGGCGCGCGATGTCGTGTCGTGCTTCGTGGAAATTAGCGAGAGGAATACTCCCCTTGCAAGAAACCCCGCGCCGCCTCCTGGGATCCCGGGCATCCGGTCGTCGGCAGGTGCCGCATTGCGGGGGCATGAACGTCAGTGCCCCGCGGTCCCTTGCGCCGCCGCTGACGCCGCGGTCATGGCCTGGGACACGGCATCAGCCAGCGCCGTGCGCACGGCCCCGATCCCGCGGCTTTCCCGGGTGGGGTTCACGCGATTGGTCAGCAGGAGCACAAACAGCTGCTGCTCGGGATCCATCCACAGCGAGGTGCCCGTGAAGCCCGTGTGTCCGAAGGCCCGGGCCGAAAGGCGACGGCCCGCACTGTTGCCGCCGGTGGGGGTCTCCCATCCCAGCGCGCGGCGCGAGACGCTGCTGTCCTGGACCTGCGTGAACTGGGCCAGTGTGGCCGAGTCGAGCACGGCCACGCCGTCGAGGCGCCCGTGATTCAGATACATGCGCGCGAAACGGATCAGGTCACGCCCGGTCGAAAACAGGCCGGCGTGTCCCGACATGCCGCCCAGACGATGCGCGTTCTCATCGTGTACTTCGCCGCGCAGATGCCGCTGACGCCAGGGGTCCCGCTCCGTGGGAGCGGTGCGGGCCAGCCAGGTGGCCGGCGGCAGGAAGCGGGTCTCGCGCATGCCGAGGGGGCCAAAGATGCGGCGCGTCTCGAAGTCCGCCAGCGTTTCGCCGGACACGCGCTCCACCAGCTGCCCAAGCAGAATGAATCCGAGATCGCTGTAGACGAAGCGCAGGCCGGGCAGGGTGTCGGGCGCAGTGGCGAAGACCTGCGAGAGCGCCTCCTCACGCGTGGCGGCCTCCTTGTACAGCGCCCGCCAGGCCGGAAGGCCGCTCGAGTGCGTGAGCAGGTGGCGCACCGTCACCCGGTCGGCGCCACGCGCGGTCCACTGCGGCAGATAACGCACCACCGGGGTATCCAGCGCAACGACGCCATCGGCCACGAGGCGCGCCACGGCGCTGGTGGTGCCGATCACCTTGGTCAGCGAGGCCAGATCCCACACGGTCCCCGCATTGGGGCGTGTGGCATCGGCGCTGTCGAGCTGACCGGCGCCGTACACGGCCACCACACCGTCGGGCGTCCCCACGGCAGCCCAGGCACCCGGAAAGGCGCCGCTGGCCACCCCGGCATCGAGCACACGACGCACGCTGTCGTACACGGCCTGCATGGTCCGCGGCGCGACCCTGGCCCGCGGACCGACCGCCGCAGGCGCCGGGCCAGCCTCCGCCCCCACCGCCGGGCGCGCACAGGCCAGCGGGCCGGCCACCATGCACGCAGCCAGCGCCGCCACCCATGGCCCACTGAGACGGTGTCGCCCGTGTAACTTGAGGATCGGCGCGAACCGGCGGGCCCGGGCAACGCGCGAAGAGAGGTGGGGCGTCGTGCGGCTCATGGGTTGATTCGGTGGGGCTGGCCGGCGCCATCAGCGGCGACGGCCCCGCCAATTTCAGGGAGAAGAGATCGAGATGGTGACGACCAACCGTGGACGCCCGGGTGCGGCCACACTTCGCAGACTGGCGGGCACGGGTTTCGCCTTCGCGACCGCCGCCGTGCTGACGGTGGCCTGCGCCGGCAATCCGGGCCCTGGGGGCGGACCGGCCATGGACGCCGACGGACGCCCCTATGATCCGCGCAATATCGATCGCAAGGTGCGACCGGGTATTACCGTCCTGCTGGACGATAGCATCAAGCTCGTCGCCGGCAAGCGTGTGGCGCTCGTGACCAACCAGACCGGCGTCGACGAACGTGGGCGACGCTCGGTGGACCTGCTCTTCAACGACCCCCGGGCCCAACGGGCCGGCGTGAAGCTGGTCAAGCTGTTCGCGCCCGAGCACGGGGCACTTGGCACGCTGGATGTGCAGGGCATTGGAGACGAGCGGGACGAAAAGACGGGTCTCGTGGTGCACTCGCTGTACAAGCAGCACACCATGGCGCCGGCCGACAGCCTGCTGCAGGACGTGGATGTGCTTGTGGTGGACCTGCAAGACATCGGCACCCGCACCTGGACGTACGTGGGGGTCGTGCTCTACACCATGCAGGCGGGCGAACGGCGGGGTATTCCGGTGCTGGTGCTCGATCGTCCCAACCCGCTGTCGGGGGCTTTCACGGAGGGCGTGCTGCTGGATTCCGCACTGGCCAATCCGGCCTATCCCACACCGACCGGCCGCACCAATGGCTTTGCGCTCTATCCGGTACCGCTCCGCCATGGGTTGACCATGGGTGAAATGGCCAGGCTGTTTCAGGCGCAGCTCAAGATGAGTACCCGCCTGACCGTCATCCCCATGCGCAATTGGCGCCGCGGCATGTGGTTCGATCAGACCGACCTGCCCTGGGTCAGGCCGTCGCCCAACATGCCCAATCTGGTGAGCGCATTGCTCTACCCGGCGCTGGTGCCCTTCGAAGCCAGCAACGTGTCCGTGGGTCGGGGCACCAACGAGCCGTTCCAGCGCTTTGGCGCCCCCTGGCTCCGGGCGGACACGGTGGCCCGGCTGCTCGATGACCTCGGGCTGACCGGCGTGCGGTTCCGGGCCGAGCGTTTCACGCCGGAGAAGCCCGGCGACAACAAGTACAGCGGGCGTTCCATCGCCGGCGTGCGCATCGAGGTGCAGGACCGGGAGCGGGTGCAGCCCGCACGCATCGGGGCGGCCATTCTCTGGGCCCTGGCGCGGGTGCACGGCGATTCCTTGCGGGTCACCCCGGCCGGCTGGGACATGCGCATGGGCTCGTCGCGCATGCGGGAAGCCCTCATGGGTGGGGCCGACCCGGACGCGGTGCTCGACCGCGCCCTGCCCGATATTCTCGCGTTTGAGAAAGACGCCCGGCGTTTCCATCTCTACCGTTGATCGTCCGGCGCCTCTAGCTTTCCCGGGCTAGTCCCGAACCCGGCCGTGTCGGCCCGGCCGTCGCGGGCAGGGCGGCCGAGCCGCTCGGCCCCAGTCCGTCAACCGCGTCGTGATGCAAGCACTCTGGAACGCCATCGTCAAAGGATACCTGGCCGTCATTGCCCCCGTGGCGGACTGGTTGGTGGCCAAGCGTGTGCGTCCCAACACCATCACGACCATCGGCACGCTGTGCACCTGCACGGCCGGTGTCATCTTCGCGACCGGACACATCCGTACCGGCGGATGGTTCCTCGGGATAACGGCGCTGTTCGACGTGCTCGATGGCACGGTGGCGCGCCGCACGGGGACCAGCTCCAACTTCGGCGCCTTCTACGACTCCACGCTGGATCGGGTGGCGGACGGATTCCTGTTGGGCGGACTGGTGGTGTTCTATGCCACGCACCCGCGCCACATGAATGACGGCATGGTCATCGTGACCGTGCTGGCGCTCATCGCCACCTTCCTCACTTCGTACACGAATGCGCGGGCCGAGGGCCTCGGCTTCTCCGCCCGCGTTGGCGTCCTGCAGCGACCTGAGCGCATCACACTGCTCGCCGCGCCGCAGGCGTTCTTCGGACTCGCCCTGAACGGCTGGGTGCTCGGATCCATTGTCTCGCTGCTCATGGTGACTGCGTGGATCACGTTCTTCCAGCGCATGGCGTACGTCCACCGCATTACCACGGTTGCTCCGACCTCTACCACTCCTGGAGAATAAACGCAGTGTCCGACTCGACCCGCGGCACCCCCGCGACCATCGCCCCGGCAACGGGGAAGCTCGCCATCTTCACGCCGGGCCTCGGCGCCGTGGCGACGACGTTCATTGCCGGTGTCGAGCGCGTGCGCCGCGGCCTGTCCGTGCCCATCGGTTCGCTCACGCAAATGGCCACCATCCGGCTCGGCAAGCGCACGGACAATCGCAGCCCGCTCATCAAGGACTTCGTGCCGCTCGCGTCGCTCGACGACATCGTGTTCGGCGCTTGGGATCCCATTCCCGATGACGCCTACACCGCCGCCATCAAGGCCGGCGTGCTCGTCAAGGATGACATCGAGCCGATCGCCGACTTCCTGAAGAGCGTCAAGCCCATGCCCGCCGTGTTCGAGAACAAGTACGTCACGCGCATCACCGGCGCGACGAACGTGAAGACGGGCAAGACGAAGCGCGACCTCGCCGAGCAGATCCGCGCCGACATCCGCAAGGTGATGGCCGACAACGGCGCCACGCGCGGCGCGATGGTGTGGTGCGGCTCGACGGAAATCTTCATCAAGCCGGGCCCGCAGCATCAGACCATCGAGGCCTTCGAAAAGGCCATGGACGAGAACGATGAGGCCATCGCGCCGTCCATGCTGTACGCCTATGCCGCCATCATGGAGGGCGTGGCCTACTGCAACGGCGCGCCCAATCTCTCGGCCGACTTCCCGGCGCTCGTGGACCTCGCCAACCAGAAGGGCGTGGCCATCTCCGGCAAGGACTTCAAGACCGGCCAGACGTGGATGAAGACCGTCATCGCGCCGGGCATGAAGGCGCGCATGCTCGGTCTCGAGGGCTGGTACTCCACCAACATCCTCGGCAACCGCGACGGCGAAGTGCTGGACGATCCGGCGTCGTTCAAGACCAAGGAAGAGTCCAAGCTCTCCGTGCTGCACACCATCCTGCAGCCCGAGAAGTATCCCGAGTTGTACAAGGACTTCTCGCATGTCGTGCGCATCAACTACTACCCGCCGCGCGGCGACAACAAGGAAGGCTGGGACAACATCGACATCAAGGGGTGGCTTGGCTACCCGATGCAGATCAAGGTCAACTTCCTTTGCCGCGACTCCATCCTCGCGGCGCCGCTGGTGCTCGACCTCGCCCTGTTCTCCGACTTCGCGCAGCGCGCGGGCATGAAGGGGATTCAGGAATGGTTAAGCTTCTATTACAAGTCGCCGCAGACTGCTGCGGGACTGCAGCCCGAGCATGACCTTTTCATTCAGCAGACCAAGCTGAAGAACACGCTCCGTCACCTCATGGGTGAGGAGCAGATCACCCACCTCGGGCTCGAGTACTATCAGTCATGACCATCCTGCGCGCGCGTCTCGTACGTCGCGCGGCCCTGCTCGTCGCCGCCGGTCTTGCCATGGCCGGCTGCGACGCGGGACGGCCGCCGGCGGGGCAGCTTCGTTTCCGGACTGACGACTTCGTCATCCGCGTCTCCTCCGAAACCCGCCCGACGCGCGCGCTGGAGCCCATCTACTGGCGTGTCACGGTGCATGATGCGGAAACCGGTCTGCCCATCTCGGGCGGACAGGGCCGCATCTTCGCCACCAATCAGGACATGAAGACCGTGTCCAATGGTCTCGAAGAAACGCAGGAACTGGGCACCTACCGCAGCAACCTGATGTTCGTGACGGCCGGCATGTGGGCCATGGCCATTCAGTTCCGTCGCGACTCCACGCAGGTGCTGCAGAAGACCGTTGACTGGACGCAGGACATCCTGTCGGCCGACGAACCCGGCAACTTCGAGACACCGCAGACCACCCGCCGGGATCAGAATCCCACGGTTCTGGACTCCGCCGCCGTGCCGCCCGCGCCGCCGGCCGCCGCACCCAAGAAGAACTGACATGAAGCTGTTTCACCGCACCACGCTCACGCCCGACGTCGTACTGGAATCGGCCGACACGCATTTTGCCGCGCTTGGGCTCACGCGTACAGCCGCGGACGCGCGTGCGCGCAGCTACACCGGTGCACTCGGTACGCTGCGACTGACCGTGCGCATGGAAGGGGGACACTACACGCTGGTGGAGGGGCACACCGATCAGATCGGTGAGAGTCGCCTCGACAAGGGCGTGAAAAAGTTCTTCAACGTCCTGCACCGCACAGCGGACCCCCGGCACCTCATCGCGGCGGGTTACTGATGGCCGAGGACCGCGTCGGTCGCAATATCGGCGTCGGGTGCTTTACATTCTTCATCGGCGCCGTGAGCGGATCCATGACGGGAGTCGGGATCGGCAAGCTCATGGGGTTCTTCAATCGCTGTACGCCCGAGCCCGGCCTGCCTGCCTGTGAATGGTGGGTGTATGCCGGCTACGGTGCTGCCATCGGCGCGGTGACGTTGCCGATCGTGGCCCTGTGGCGCCTGCGTCTTGCCGACCGAGCGGCGGACGCCGCTTCCAACGACCGAGGATGATCGAGTGGCCCGTGTAGACGTGATCATGCCGCAGATGGGCGAATCCATCGCGGAAGGGACGGTATCCCGTTGGCTCAAGAAGGTCGGTGACACCGTCAAGCGCGACGAACCGATCTTCGAGATTTCCACGGACAAGGTGGATGCCGAGATTCCGTCGCCGTCGGCCGGCACGATCGTCGAGATCCTCATCACCGAAGGCCAGACCGTCGCGGTGAACACCGTGGTGGCGCGTCTCGAGACGGATGCGGCGGCGGCCGCCGCAGCGGCTGCTGCGCCCGCGCCTGAAGCCCCGGCGGCGGCTGCCCCTGCTGCCGCTGCACCGGTTGCCGCTGCGCCGGCCGCTTCGGCATCACTTCCTGCGACGCCCGTTGTCGCGGCGTCGTCGGCTCCCGCGTCCACGCCGGGCTCGCTCGAAGACCGGCTGCGCACCAAGTCCTCGCCGCTCGTGCGCAAGATGGCCGCCGAGCACGGGGTGGACATTGCCGCGCTCTCGGGCAGCGGCATTGCCGGCCGTGTCACGCGCAAGGACCTCGAGGCCTACCTCACCACGCGTCCCGCGGCAGGCAGTGCGCCGGCGCCGGTGGCTGGCGCCAGCATGTATGCGCCGGCCGGCACGGAGTCGCACGGCCCGATGCCCACGCCCTGGGCGGGCGATGTGGTCGAGCCCATGTCCAAGCTGCGCAAGCTCACGTCGGACCACATGGCCACCGCGCGTCGCGTGGCGGCTCATGTCACGACGTTCTGGGAAGTCGACCTCACCCGCGTGGCGCGCATTCGCAACGCCATGCGGCGTGACTTCGAGGCGCAGTCCGGCCAGAAGCTCACCTACATGCCGTTCATCCTGCAGGTGGTGGCGTCGCAGCTCAAGCGGCACCCGGTGCTCAACGCCGCCGTCGCCGGCAACGACATCATCTACCGCAAGCAGGTCAACCTCGGCATTGCCGTGGCGCTCGTGCCCACGGGCCTCATCGTGCCCGTGCTCAAGCGGGCCGACGAACTCTCGCTCACCGGACTCTCGCGTGGCGTGAACGATCTGGCGGCGCGCGCGCGTGGCAAGAAGCTGAGCCCCACCGATGTGCAGGACGCCACGTTCACCATCTCCAATCCGGGCACGTTTGGCAGCATCACGGGCACGCCCATCATCCCCGTGGGCACCACCGCCATTCTCTGCCTCGGCGCCATCGAGAAGCGGCCCAAGGTCGTGACCGGTCCGGATGGTGAAGACACGCTCGCCATCCGCACCTGCTGCTACTTCTCGCTGTCGTTCGACCACAAGGTCGTCGACGGCGCCGATGCCGACCGCTTCATGGGCGACATCAAGAAGGCCCTCGAGTCCTTCCCCGAAGCGGGAGTCTGAGTGGCCCGCGCGCTCCACATGATCGACCGACATGTCGACCAGGCGGAGCGCGCGACCTACCTCGCGGCACTGCCCGCACGCCAGGCGCGTGCGGCCGCAGTGCCCGCGCATTTCTGGGTATTTGAACACGCTGTCACCGCCGGACACTTTCTCGAGTTCACCGAAGCCGCCAGCGCGGAGTTGCTCGCACAGGCGCTGGGGCTCGAGACGGTCACCGACTGCTGGCAGGAAGTACGGGGAGCATGACATGCCGACACGGCGCGTACACATCGACGGAGCGGAGTGGCAGGTCTACCCGTCCGGGTTTCTCACGCAGTCGGTGGGAGACGAATTCGGCCTCATCTTCGTGAGAGGCACGGGAGCTGAGCGCGAGCTGCGGGTCACGCGCTACTCCCCCATGGGCACCCGCTCGCGTGAGCAGGCGCTCGCGGAAATGGACGACGCAACGGTCATCGCACTCTTCCGCGCGTCGCAGCCGAGCGCGCGGGCTCCTGAGGCAGGCTATCGCTCGTGACCGATAACGCCACGTCGCCGGCCCCGGCGTTCGTGGACCTGCAGGTGCACAGCACCGCGTCCGATGGCGCCCTGCCACCGGCCGCCGTGGTGGAAGCGGCTGCGGCAGCGCAGCTCCATGCCATGGCGCTCACGGATCACGACACCGTCGATGGTCTGGCCGAAGCGGAGGACGCGGGCCGGCGCCTCGGCGTGCGCATCGTGCGCGGCGTGGAGCTCTCCACCTACTTCGTGGATGACGAGCTGCATCTGCTCGGATTGCATCTCGCACACCCGGACACCATGGCCGCCGCCCTCGAGCGGCTCAAGGCCGATCGTGTCGCACGCGCCGAGGAGATCGTGGAGATCCTCAATCGTCATGGCGTCCCGCTCACCATGGAGGCCGTGCGCGCCGAGGCGGGTGATGCGGCTGTCGGGCGTCCGCACATTGCGCGCGCCATGGTGGCCGGCGGCTGGGTGGGTGAGTTCCGCGATGCCTTCGACAAGTGGATCGGCTGGAAGCGTCCCGCCTAT
Organism: Gemmatimonadaceae bacterium; assembly: GCA_016741895.1. Classification (GTDB taxonomy): domain Bacteria; phylum Gemmatimonadota; class Gemmatimonadetes; order Gemmatimonadales; family Gemmatimonadaceae; genus Gemmatimonas. The sequence continues at coordinate 8,497 of JACVCT010000066.1, forward strand.
GTGCCGCGCGAACGCTTCGAGGTGGCCGATGCCATCACGCTCGTGCACGAAGCCGGCGGACTTGCCGTGTGGGCGCATCCGGGTGAATCGGCCACCATCCCGCGCCTCACGCGTCTCAAGGCGCTGGGCCTCGATGGCGTGGAGTGTCTGCACCCCAGTCATCCGCCCTATCTCGTCACGCGACTCGTGGAGCATGCGGAGAAGGTGGAACTGCTGCCCAGCGGCGGGTCGGATTGGCATGGCACGCTCGAGGGGCCGCGCCGCCTCGGCGGACAGCTCGTGCCCAAGGTGTGGCTTGATTGGCAGGACGAGGCCATCGCCAGGGGACGGATCGGCTGACATGGCTGGCCCGGCCTCGCCCCGAACCGTGCTGGTCACCGGCGGTGCCCGACGGCTGGGCGCGGCCATCGTGCGCAGCTTTGCCGAGCGCGGCTACCGCGTGGTCATTCACCACGGACAGTCTGCTGCGGAGGCCGAGGCACTCGCGGTCGCGCTGCGTGATGCATACGGCACCGAGTCACGCATCGTGCAGGCGGATCTGGCCGAGCCCGATGCGCCAACGCGGGTTGTGGACGACGCAGCGCGTGCATTCGGCCGCCTCGATGTGATCGTCAGTTCGGCCTCGGTCATGGAGATGGTGCCCTTCGAGCAGGTCACACCGGCGCAGTGGATGCGCACCGAAGCCGTCAACCTGCGCGCGCCCTTCTTCCTCATGCAGGCCGCGGCGCGTGTGCTCGAGCCAGGCGGCGTGTTCGTGCAGATGGCGGATCATCTGGCCACCGAAATCGGCTGGCCCAAATTGCTGCCGCATCAGATCACCAAGTCCGCGCTCGCGCAGCTGGTGCGGGCCGGCGCCGACCTGCTCGCCCCACATCGGCGTGTGAACGCCGTGGCGCCGGGGCTGGTGCTGCCGCCGGAGGGCATGGGTGAGGCCGCCGTGACCGCCTTTCTGCGCGACGTGCCGCTCGCGCGCGCCGGCGGTCCCGATGATGTGCTGCAGGCACTGCGAGCGCTGGTGGATGCGGCGTACATCACCGGCGTCATTCTGCCGGTGGACGGCGGACGTCACCTGAGGCGCTGAGGCAAACGTGTCGGACGCGGAATCGGGCGGAGAGTTGGTCGCGATATCGCCGACCGCGCGCGCTCCGCTGCACTTTGCGCACATCGTGGTCATGGGCGGCGGGTGCTACGGCAGCTGGTACACGCAGCAGCTCGTGCGTGCCATGTCGCGTGGTGCACTGACGGCGGAGCGGGTGGATGTGGTGGATCAGGATGCCGCCTGCACGGTGGCCACACGGTGGCGCCAGGGCGACTACGCCGGCTGGCCGGTGCACGTCGTCACCGAGTCGTGGGCTAGCTATCTCGCGCGCTGGTGGAGTGCTGGTCCGGACGCGCTGGCCGGGCACGCCATGGTGCCGTCTCCGCTCATGCCGCACCTCTGCTTCGAGTGGCTGCTGGAGCGCGCCCGCGCCCGCTGGCCGGGGCGCGAGGTCCGCGCCGAACCTTTGGTCACCGCGCCGCCTACTCCATGGGAGCGGGCCTCGCCTGACCTGCGGCACTATGTGAGCTTCGCCACCTGGCTGTGTCCGGTGAATTGCATCGAACCGGCGCGCTGTCCGGCCACCCGGGGGCCACGCGACTGGAGCATGCCGCAGGCCATGCAGCAGTTCGCCGATGCCGACCCGTCACTCGACGGGGCCGTTATCTTTCCCTGTATCCACCGCAGCTACGGCGTGGGCATGATCGACGTGGCGCCCATCGTGGCCGCTGATGCCACACTGACGGCACGCGGTGCCAGCGGGCCGTTCAGGGTGCTGGTGGGTACAGTGTCCCATTGCCATGGGGCACTGGGCGTGTTGTCCCTGTCCTGACTTTCGCTGTCGTTCGCCGCGCGTCTCGTTCGCGTCTGTTCCGCGCCTCGTTCCTGTCCGCTTCGCGCTTCGTTCCCCGATTGCCTCACGTTTCCCGACTGTCGCCCATGTCTGCTTCGACTCCCGGTTCGTCCGCTGGCACTGCGCCAGAAAACGTCGTCATCATCGGCTCCGGACCTGCGGCCTGGACCGCGGCCATTTACGCCGCGCGCGCCAATCTGCGACCGCTGGTGTTCGAGGGAGAGCCGGTGGGTACGGAGCTGCCCGGCGGTCAGCTCATGCTCACCACCGACATCGAGAATTTCCCCGGGTTCCCCGAGCCGCTCAGCGGCCCGGAACTCATGGAGCGCATGAAGGCCCAGGCGGTGCATCACGGCACGCGGGTCGTTTCCGAGCTCGTGAAGGAAGTGCGGCTCGGCGAGCGGCCCTTCACCGTCGTGCCCAACTACAGCGAAGCGGTGCAGGCGCATACGATCATCGTGGCCACGGGCGCGGCGGCCAAGTGGATCGGCTTGCCCAACGAGCAGCGTCTTGCCACCACGGGTGGCGGCGTGTCGGCCTGCGCAGTGTGCGACGGTGCCATGCCGTTCTATCGCAACAAGCGTCTGGTGGTGGTGGGCGGTGGCGACACGGCCATGGAGGAAACCCTGTACCTCACCAAGTTCGCGAGTGAGGTGGTGGTGGTGCATCGGCGTGACAGCTTCCGCGCCAGCAAGGTCATGGCGCAGCGCGTGCTGTCGCACCCCAAGGTGCGGGTCATCTGGAACTCGCGCGTCACCGACGTGCTGGGCGACGACTTCATCACCGGTGTGCGCCTCGAGGATACCGTGACCGGCGCCACCAGCGAGTTCGAGGTGGGCGGGCTGTTTGTCGCCATCGGGCACACGCCCAACACGCGATTCCTCAACGGTCAACTCAGCACCACCGAGCACGGCTATGTGCAGGTGACGCCGGGTCGGACGGCCACCACGGTCGATGGCGTCTTTGCCGCCGGCGACGTGATCGACGACTACTATCGCCAGGCCATCACCTCGGCTGGCACCGGTTGCATGGCGGCGCTGGAAGCCGAGCGCTGGCTGGCGCATCACGGCATCGAGGACAGCGCCGCGACGACCGAAGCGACAAACACCGAAACGGCGTCCGCCGTCGCCGTGTCGGCCACCTGATCCCACATCGGGGCGCGATCGTGAGTCGTCCGCTGCAGGTTCGTCAGCTCACCGTGGGGCCGCTCGAGGAGAACTGCTGGCTCCTCGCCGACCCCGAGTCGGGTGAAGCCGTGCTGGTTGATCCGGGTGATGAGGCGGAGCGGCTGCTCGCGGCGGTGCAGGAGAGTGGCTGCACGCTCGCCGCCATCTGGCTCACACATGCGCACTTCGACCACGTGGGCGGGGTCGCCGGAGTCGTGCGCGCCACCAGGGTGCCCATCTGGTTGCACCCGGCCGATCAGCCGCTGTACGAGCGCGCCGCGGACAGCGCCGCCCGCTGGGGATTGTCGGTGGAGACACCGCCGCCGGCCACGCATGCCCTGGCCGAGGGGGACGTCATGACCCTAGGCGCCTATCGCTTTGACGTATGGCACGTGCCGGGCCATGCGCCCGGGCACGTCGCCTTTGTGGGCCACGGCCTCTGTGTGTCGGGCGACGTGCTGTTCGCCGGTTCCATCGGGCGTACCGACCTCCCGCTCTGCGATCCGCAGGCCATGCACCGCTCGCTGCAGCGGCTTGCGACACAGGACGACGTTGTGAGGGTATTGCCAGGACACGGTGTTACCACCACCATCGGGCGCGAGCGCGCGTCCAATCCCTTTTTGCGTGGAGCGGCCCGGCCCATCGGGGCCTGACGCGGCATCCTGCACCCGAGACTTTTCATCATGTCCAGCCTTCTACTGCGCTCTGCCCGCCGTGCCGCCGCTCTGGCCTCTCTCGCGCTCGTCGGCGCCTGCGGCGGCCTGACCGACAATTCCACGCCCACGCCCAATCGCTACGGCGCCGTCAATATCCGCGGACGGGCCACCAGCAACACCGCCGTTCGGGCCAATGCCACGGTGATCTTCTTCGAAGCCATCACCATCGCCGTGCCCAACAGCACGCTGCAGCAAACCGACAACTGCATCTTCCAGGGCGTCGATACGCTGCCGCAGGTGGCGCGCGGACAATTCCGTGCCGGTGAGTCGGTGTCTCTGACGGCCAGTGGCAACACCATCACCATGCCCTATGCCGATGCCCTGCAGCGCTACGCCACGCCCGACGCCAGCCCGCTGGCCTACAACAGTGGAGATGTGGCGCAGGTCAGCATCCCAGGCAGCAGTGGGGCCTTTCCCGCGCAGAACATCTCCGTGAAGTTGGCCGAGCCGCTGCTGCCCCAGGCCATCACCGTGCCGCAGCCGGGTGTGCCATTGCCGGTGCGCTGGAATGGCACCAACGATCCCTCGGCCGCCGTCATCATTCAGCTCAAGTACGCCGACCCCACCTCGTCCACCTTTGCCAATCGCCAGGTGTACTGCGAGGTCAAGGATGACGGCGCCTTCGACATCCCGGCCAACGGGCTCACGAGCTTCCTCATCAGTCCCGCCAACCTGCGTTCCCTCACGCTCACGCGCTGGCGCACCAACGAAGTGCTGCCCGATGCCAAGACGGTGCTGCACATCGTTACCAGTGTCGATACCGTGGTCGCGCTGCCCTGATGCGCAGCGAGCGCGATCCGCTGGGCACCCGCGAGGTGCCGGACCATGCGCTGTACGGCATCCAGACCGTGCGTGCGCTCGAGAACTTTGCCATCTCGGGCCAGCGGCCGCTTGAGCCCTTTGTCATCGCACAGGTCTGGATCAAGAAGGCGGCCGCGCTCACGCATCGTGACACCGGTCGCCTCGCGCCCGAACTCGCCGATGCCATCGTGGCGGCGGCCGATGAAGTGCTGGCCGGTCAACATCGTGACCAGTTTGTCGTCGATCCCTGGCAGGCAGGAGCCGGCACCTCGCACAACATGAACGTCAATGAGGTGCTGGCCAATCGCGCCAACGAGTTGCTGGGACATCCGCGCGGCAGCTATGCGCCCGTGCATCCCAAAGACCACGCGAACATGTGCCACAGCACACACAGCCCCACTCCCGCCCACAACCTCACTCCCCGCGACGCCCCTGCGCCGGACTGTACAGT
>JACVCT010000066.1:13532-15774 GCA_016741895.1 Gemmatimonadaceae bacterium
ATTCCCACCAACATCCGGCTCGCCGTGCTGCGCCAGTGTCCGGCGCTGTATGAGCGCCTCGACGCGTTCGCCGATGCGCTGGCGGAGAAGGGCAGGGCCTTCGATCACATCGTGAAGGCGGGGCGCACGCACCTCCAGGACGCGATGCCCATCCGACTGGGGCAGGAGTTTGCCGCCTACGCGGGCACGATGGCACGTGCGCGGCGGCGTCTGCAGGAGGCCGCCGACTATCTCAACGATCTGGGCATCGGTGGGTCGGCCGTGGGCACGGGAGTCACGGTGGAGCCGGAATATCCGGAGCGCACGGTGGCACACCTGCGGCACATCTCCGGGATTGGAAGTCTGCGGGTGGGCGCCGATCGCATTCAGCTCATGCAGAGCATGGGCGATGTGGCCGCCTTCAGCGCCGCGCTGCGTGGTCTGGCCATCGACCTCTCCAAGATTGCCAGCGATCTGCGGCTCATGGTCTCGGGACCACGCACGGGGCTGGACGAGATCGTGTTGCCGGCGGTGCAGCCGGGGTCCAGCATCATGCCCGGAAAGATCAACCCGAGCATTCCGGAGATGGTCAATCAGGTGTGCTTCCAGGTCATTGGCTGCGACACCACGGTCACGCTGGCGGCCGAGCATGGGCAGCTCGAGCTCAACGTCATGATGCCGGTCATCGCGCACAATGTGCTGCTGGCCATGCAGTTGCTGACCAATGCGCTCGACAGCTTCACCGAACGCTGTGTGCGCGGCATCAGGGCCAACGAGGCCATGTGCGCGTACTGGGTGGAACGCTCGGCAGCGCTTGCCACCGCGCTCATGCCGCAGATCGGCTACGCCGCTGCCGCCGAGCTGGCCAAGCGCAGCGTCCGTGAAGGGGTGCTCATCAGGGACCTGGTGCGTCGGGAGGGGGTACTGCCCGCCGAGGAGGTGGACACGGTGCTCGATCTGCGACGCCTCACCGATATTGGCGTGCCGTCGGGACGCCACGGGAGCAGCGCCGGAGGCTGAGTGGCGCGGCAGGCAGCCTCCTCGCGCCTTGTTTGATCCACCCCGTCGGCCTACACTCAAAGCATGCGGATTACGACCTGGGCTGAATACGGCCTGATCTGTGCCTTGCATCTCGCCCGTCGGGCGGGGGATGGGCCCGTGACCGGTCGCGACGTGGCGGCGCGGGAGCGTCTCCCCGCCGACTATGTCGAGCAGATTCTGCTGCGCATGCGCCGCGCCGGAATCGTCAACAGCACGCGGGGTGCGCGTGGCGGATACGCGCTCGCCCGCACGCCCGACCGCATCACGGTACGGGACGTCATCAAGGCGTCGGAACTCGCGACCTTCGACCTGCACTGCGTGTCGCACCCGGTGGACGCCGGTCGCTGCGGGGAGTCGGAGAATTGCAGCATCCGCCCGGTGTGGATGCTCCTGCAGCAGCGCATCGACGAGGTGCTCGAGGGCGTCAAGCTCAGCGACCTGCTGGCCGACGAATCGGTCGTGCGCGGACGGGTCGGGCTGCCGGCGTATGAGCCCACGGCCAGCGTACCAGGCGGGCTGCCCATTCTGCAGCCCTGACGACAGGCCATGGGGATGTGGTCGGAGTGGCGCGCATCGCGCGAGCGACGGTTGCGGGCGGAGCGCTATCTCGGCACGGTGCTTCGCGATCCCTCGCCCGGGGATCTGCAGTGGCTGCAGGCACTGGGGGTGACGGCCGAGCGGGCCCGGCGCGAGCTGGCCTTCGGCCGCCGTGCCGTGGGACTGATTGTCGCCGAGCGCGACGCACTGGACGATCGCACGGCCGCGGATGTCGCGCACCTGCTCACGCCGATCATGGCGGGAGAGGGGCGCAGTGATGCGGCCTATGGCGCCGAGTGGGCGGAGCGCTGGCGGGCCTACACGGCGGCGCTCGCGGTGCGTGGCAGTACGGAATCGCCGGCGGTGCGACTGGCGCGGGTGATGCTTGCCGGCGCCGGTCTGACCGAGCCCTCGGCCGAGGCCCTTCAGCACGCCACGCGCTACGTCATGGACACACGCGCGGCCTGCAACGAGAGTCTGCGTGAGGCGTATGGCGTTGCCTCGCTGCCCGAGGACGTGCGTCCCTCCACCATCGGGCACTGACGCGACGCGACATGCCGGAAAAAGACAACGGGCAGTGACCGGATGGCCACTGCCCGTTGCTTGTCAGGGAGCGTTGATCGGGAAACCCGGGCAACGCGAGGTGCCGAAGGCCGGACTCGAACCGGCACGTCCTAGAGGACAC
>JACVCT010000067.1 GCA_016741895.1 Gemmatimonadaceae bacterium
CGGGGCCAGACCAACACCAGACCGGCGGGCCGTTCGGCCACCGTGCGACATCTGCGCCGGGCCAGCTGACGAACTGTACTTCACTCGTTTCTTGTGCGTGGGCTGACATCGTGAACAGCCCACGCAGAGGAAATGAGGGCGCAAAGGCCGCAGAGGGGCAATGGAGTCCCTCGACCTTCTTGTTGACTGCTGTCTTATCCGAGCTGTTTCCGCCGCATCCGTGATATCCGCGACAAGGCAGTTCAACCCCGACCGCCTCTCTCTGCGAACTCTGCGCCCTCCGTCCCTCTGCGAGAGCTGTTGACGATGCCACCGTCGCCGCGAGGGCCGGCGTGTCGGCACATTCGTAAATGGCCTTTTCGCGGATGTCGCGGATGCAGCGGAATCCACTACCAACCCCGAAAGGCCGATCCGTTACGATCAGTAGCCGCGCACCGCGAGGAAGGCTTCCCAGAGTGGCATGTTGATGGGCGCCCCTAGCACCAGCAGCTCCAGCACGGACAGCGCGCCAATCACGCTCAGCAGCATCATGCTCTGTCGCAGGGCCGGCGTGCGGCCGCGCAGCGCATACAGCGAGACCCACAGCGTAAAGCAGAGCACCGCCGCGAGTGACAACGGCAGGAAGAGACTGTTGCGCTGCGGACCGAAATAGCTTTCGAGAAACACGAGCGCTTCGGGGAAGAATCCACGGCCGGGATTCTCGACGCCCACGAAGATGTTGATGCTGGCCAACTGATGCACCACCCAGAACAGCATCAGCGTCCACGAGCCCACGCGGTTGACGCGTCCGCGCACCAGCACGGCGCCCAGCGCCAGCACAGCCAGCATGGCCAGCTGATACCAGAACATGGCCCCGATGGCACGCAGGGCAAACGGCAGCGATGGATCCTGCGCCGGCACCGCCGCGCGCAGCGATTCGGGACCGATCAGCCAGCCGCCGTAGAACAGGACCTGCACCCAGGTCCACAAAAAGGCGCCGCCCAGAAAACTGCGGCGTGCGGCCGAGGGGCTGTCGCGGTCCCGCTCGAGCAGCATGAGCGACAGCCCCCACAGCGCCAGCACCGTGGCCAGCAGCAGCCCCAATGAGCGCGTGGCCAGCGTGCGCTCGAGGGCGAAGATGGCGCCGGTGGCGCTCCACCAGAACGCCACGACCACGAAGAACGAGCGCAGCGCCACACGCAATGTGGTCTCGCGTGTGGCAATGTCCGTCGTGTCCAGCATGGCCGTCCGGCGCCCGCGCAGCAGGGCATGCCAGCGGGTGCTGCGCGGTGAACGCCACGTCGCCACCGACGCTGATGCAGCGTGGGCGGCGTTGACGTCGAGTGCCACGCCCAACTCATGTGGCTGACTCACGACGATCGCGCTCCCGAACCCGACGACATCTGTCTGGCCTGCTGCACCAGCGTGCCGAGCGCTTCGGCGTTGGCCACCGGCAAGGGCACATAACGAGCCCGCATGGCCTCGGCGATGCGACGTGCCACCGGCTCGCCACGCGGCGAGGTATCCACGAACAGCACGGGCAGACGCTGCGCGGCCAACTGTGCAGCGGCCGCGAGCGCGTCCTGTTCGGCGCGCGCGCGACCGGCCATGCCATCGCGCGCGATGTTGGCCCGCCCGTCGGTAAGGAACACGATGAGCGGACTGCTGCCACTGCGACGGATCTGCAGGCCCTGCCCGATCACCGCGTCGATGGCGGTGGCCATGGGCGTTCCGCCACCACCGGGCAGCGCGGCCAGGACCCTGCGGGCCCGCGCGAGCGCCCGCGTGGGCGGCAGCAGCAGTTCGGTGCCCGTACCACGAAAGGCCAGCAGACTCACACGATCGCGCCGCGCATAACTCTCGGCCAGCAGCAACTCCACCGCGCCCTTGGCCTCGGCCAGACGATGCACCGCCGACGAGCCGGACGCATCCACCGCAAAGAGCACGGTCGTCCCGGTACGCTCGAGGAACTGACGGACCCGGAAATCTTCGCGTCGGATCTTGAGCCGTGGATCACGAGCGGGCGGCTGGGCGGCCGTGTGTGTGGCTGTTCGTGTGGCCGCGCGTTCCCGCATGCGCGCGCGCTGCCAGGGTGCTGCGGCCCGCAGCGTCTCGAGCAGATGCAATCGCGCCCCGCCGCGCGGCAGGCCGCCACGCGCACCGCGCAGAATGCCGCGCAGCAGATTGGGCGTGGTCTCGCCCACACGACCACTCACGGTTCCCGCGTGGTTCTGTTGCCCGAGCAGTGCCTGCAGCAGTCCGGGCGGCAATGCCGCTTCCACGGCGGCCCGCAGCAGTTCGGCTGGCAGAGCCTCTGGCACCGGCTCCTGCTCGGCGCCCTGCTCTGTTTCGTCTGGCGCAGCGTTGTCCGCTCGTGGTGGTTCCGGCGGCGGTGCATCAGGCGGTGTGCGGCGGTCGTCGCCCTCGGATGGCGGCGCGGCGTCCGCTTCGTCGGGCGTCTCCGGCATGGGCACCCGAGTGGCACGCGGCGCCAGCACCAGCGCGGCGGCCACCTGCGCATCTGCCGCCGTCACCATGAGCCGGCCCTGCAGCGCCGCGTGCGCGCGGGCACATCGCACGGCGAAGAGACTGGCCCGCACCGAGTCCACGCCGCAGGCTGCCGCCGTGGCACACAGTTCGGCGGCCCAGGACTCGTCCATTGAAATACGCGCCAGACGGTCGCGCGCATCACGCAGCACGGCGCGCAGCGCAGGCGTCGACGCGCTGCGGTCGAGTTCCGTCAGCAGTTCGTGGGCGTCACTGTCCACGTTCACACAGAAGGCCAGACGATCGCTGAGCGCCTCATGGATCCGTTCGTCCTCGTGCGACTCGTCGAGCAACACCACACAGAGCCGGGACGCGTGTCGCGTGTTCACGCCATCACGCGCCACCACCACCTCTTCGTGATCGAGCACCTCACAGAGCGCGGTGCGGGCGGGCACGCCGAGACGTTCGGCCATCGGCACCACCAGCAGGCCCCCATCGGCAGCGGCGAGGACGCCGCGATCACTCACCAGTCGCCCGGTGGTGAGCGTGGCGGCCAGATCCACGCCGCCGTAGAGACGATCGGCAGTGATGCCTACCGGCAGTCGACGCAGCGGCGTGGGGCCGGGACCATACTGCGGCATCCAGGCGCGCAGTGTGTCGGTCAGCAGCCGCGCCGACTCGTGCAGCGGATGATCCAGCAGCAATCCGCCCAGCCCACGAGCGTCCACGGCCAGCAACAGGGCCGCGAGCACTGCCGGATGTGACGGCAGGTCAGGCTGCGAATCCGACCGCGGATCCGACCGCAGATCAGGCCGCGGCAACGGCATCCTGCCACAGTTCGGCCACCGCGCGCTCCACGCGTGTGGTGGACCCGGTGTCGTCGAGCACGTTGCGACGCAGGCGATGCCGCAGCGCCATGGGCGCCACCGCACGCAGATGTGCCATGGTCACCGCGGTCGCGCCGTCATACGCGGCCAGTGCGCGCGTGGCGCGCAGCAATGTCAGCTCGCCGCGCAGCCCGTCGGTGCCGAGCGCGCTGCACAGCATGGCGGCACGCTCGAGAATGGCATCATCCACCACCAGATCTTCGAGACGCGCGCGGGCCTTCTCCAGGCTGCGCCGCACCTTGGCGTCGGCGCGCGACCAATGTGTCATGAAGGCATCGGGATCGCGATCGAAGGCATCACGCCGCTTGATCACTTCAATGCGACTGGCGATGGCGGTGGGTGTACGCACATCCACAGCCAATCCGAAGCGATCGAGCAACTGCGGACGCAGTTCACCTTCTTCGGGATTGCCGCTGCCCACCAGCACAAAGCGCGACGGATGCCGCACGCTCACGCCTTCCCGTTCGACGACGTTCTCACCCGTGGCTGCGGCATCGAGCAGCAGATCCACGAGATGGTCCTCGAGCAGGTTGACCTCGTCCACATACAGGAAGCCCCGGTGTGCGCGGGCCAGCAGCCCCGGCTCGAAGGCCTTTTCACCGGTGGTGAGGGCACGCTCGAGATCGAGCGCGCCGACCACCCGATCTTCGGTGGCCCCGAGCGGCAAATCCACCATGGGCACAGGCACGAGGTGACTGCGCAGTGCCGGTCCCTGCGCCGACCGGTCGCGGCACTCATCGCAGCGTGAGCCATTGGCGTTGGGGTCGCAACCATACTTGCAGCCCTGCACCGCCTTCATTGGAGGGAGGAGCCCGGCGAGGGCGCGCACGGCGGTGCTCTTGCCCGTGCCGCGGTCGCCGAAGACCATCACGCCCCCGATCGAGGGGTCCGTGGCCACGAGGAGCAGGGCGAGCTTCATCTCGTCCTGACCGACAATGGCGCTGAACGGATAGACTGGACGCATCAGGGGATCCCGAGCATTCCCCGAATCGGATCCGGGGCGGTATGGAGGAAGGACCGGGCCGGCCGGCAGGCGGCGGCCCATACTCCATGTTAGGGTTCGGCGCAGAGTGTCGCAATATGTTGACACCAATTCTCGCGGGAAGTGTACACATTTCTTGACACTTTCCGGTCCCGACCCTATCGTCTTCAATGTGTCCCCACCCGATCAGGCGATTCCGGCTACGGCGGCTCCGCCCGCCTCTCGTCCCATGCCCCTGCCCGCCGCGGGCTTCGTCGACCACGTCCTCCCGCCGGCACCGTGGTGGGAACGCGTACGTGACCGATGGAACCGGCTGGTAGCCACCGACGGCTTTCAGCGCTGGAGCGCGAGGTTTCCGCTCACCGCGCCGGTCACACGATACCGAAGTCGCAAGCTGTTCGACGTGGTGTCCGGCTTCGTCTACACCCAGACGCTGCTGGCCTGCGTGGAACTGCGGCTCTTCGAGTTTCTGGCGGACGGCGCGCGCACCAAGATGGAGATCGCCGAGTTCACGGGGCTTTCGTCCTCGAGCACCGAGCGTCTGCTGAATGCCGCCGTGTCATTGCGCCTGTTGGCCAAGCGCCGCCACGGGCGCATTGCGCTTGGCCCGCTTGGTGCCCCTGTCGTGCACAACACGGGGTTGCTGGCGCTCATTCGGCATCATCGCATGGCCTACGGCGACCTTGCCGATCCGGTCGCGCTGCTCCGCCAGGGCTCCAACTTCAGCACCGAACTCTCGCGCTACTGGTCGTACGCCGACGCACCGAGCCCGCAGGCCATCAGCGACACACGCGTGGAGGCCTACTCCGAGATCATGGCGGCCACGCTGCCGCCGGTGGCGCACGATGTGCTCGACGCCTACGACCTGTCGAAGCACGAATGCCTGCTGGACGTGGGTGGGGGCGAAGGCGTGTTCCTCTCGCATGCCGGAGAGCGGCACCAACATCTGCAATTGCAGCTCTTTGATCTGCCTGCAGTAGCCGCGCGGGCTCGTACCCGATTGGCGAACGCCGGCTTCGGCGATCGCAGCACCTGCCACGGCGGCAACTTTCACACCGATCCGCTGCCCACCGGCGCCGATGTCTGCTCGCTGGTGCGCGTGCTGCTCGATCATGACGACGCGTCCGTGATGCGCCTGCTGCAGCGGGTGCGTGCCACACTGCCGCGCGGCGGCACCCTGATCATTGCCGAGGCACTGGCCGGCGCGCGCGGTGCAGAGACGGTGGGCGATGCCTACTTCTCGTTCTACCTGCTGGCCATGGGCAAGGGCCGCGCCCGACGTGCCAGTGAACTGCAGCAGATGCTGCAGCAGGCCGGCTTCCGCAAGAGCCGGGAAGTGCGCACGCGCTTCCCCATCCAGACCGGCCTCATCGTGGCGGAGGCCTGATGTACGCGCCCAACGCGTCCCCCTCGCGGCAGACCATGGCCGTGGTGTTCGAGTCGCCCACGCATCTCGCACTGCGCGAACTCACACTGGTCGAGCCCACCGCCACCGATGTGGTGGTGACCATGCAGTACTCGGGCATCAGCACCGGCACCGAGAAGCTGCTCTTCACGGGTCGCATGCCGCCCTTCCCCGGTCTCGGCTATCCGCTGGTGCCGGGCTATGAAGGCGTGGGCATCGTGCACGAAGCCGGCGCCGACTCCGGACGTCAGGTGGGTGACGTCGTGTACGTGCCGGGCTCCAAGGGCTTCACCGAAGCGCGCGGCCTCTTTGGCGGACAGGCCGCGCAGGTCGTGGTGCCGGGTGTGCGGACCATCGCCCTGGCCGATCACCTGGGCGAACGCGGTGCGCTCTTTGCGCTGGCTGCCACCGCGCATCACTGTCTCGAACCCGACCCGGCCCGTCACCTCTATCGCCTGCCCCAGCTTGTGGTGGGACATGGTGCGCTCGGCCGACTCATTGCGCGGCTGTGTGTACTGTATGGCGCTCCGCCACCGACCGTGTGGGAAACGAATCCCGTGCGCATGACCGGCGCGCGGGGCTATCAGGTGCTGCATCCCGACGACGATCCGAACACCAGCTATCGCGTCATCTGCGATGTCAGTGGCGCCGATGGCATTCTCGACCAGCTCATCGCCCGGCTCGTGCCGGGCGGCGAAATCGTGCTGGGCGGGTTCTACAGCGAACCCGTGTCGTTTGCGTTTCCGCCGGCCTTTCTGCGGGAAGCCCGCATACGGGTCGCCGCGCAGTGGAAGGAGGCGGACCTGCGCGCCATTACCGAATTCGCCAATTCCGGGCGACTCGATCTCGACGGCCTCATTACGCATCGCGAGCCGGCCAGCCGCGCCGCTGATGCCTATGCCACCGCGTTCGGCGACCCCACCTGCGTCAAGATGATTCTCGACTGGAGAGCGGCATGATCGACAACGGCCTGCATCAACTGCACCGCAACGTCCGCGAGGAAGCGGCCACCCCATCCGATGACACGGCTGCCGTGCACACCGGCCCCGTGACCAAGGAGACGCAGATCATCGCCATCTACGGCAAGGGCGGCATCGGCAAGAGCTTCACACTCGCCAACCTCTCCTACATGATGGCGCAGCAGGGCAAGAAGGTGCTGCTCATCGGCTGCGATCCCAAGTCCGACACCACCTCGCTGCTTTTCGGCGGCAAGGCCTGCCCCACCATCATCGAAACCAGCAGCCGCAAGAAGCTCGCGGGCGAGGCGGTGTCCATCAGCGACGTCTGCTTCAAGCGCGACGGCGTGTACGCCATGGAGCTCGGCGGCCCCGAAGTGGGACGCGGCTGTGGCGGACGCGGCATCATTCACGGCTTCGAAACGCTCGAGAAGCTCGGTTTCCACGACTGGGGCTTCGACTTCGTCCTGCTCGACTTCCTTGGTGACGTGGTCTGCGGCGGCTTTGGTCTCCCCATTGCGCGCGACATGTGCCAGAAGGTCATCGTGGTCGGCTCCAACGACCTGCAGTCGCTATACGTGGCCAACAACGTCTGCAGTGCGGTGGAATACTTCCGCAAGCTCGGCGGCAACGTCGGCGTGGCCGGCATGGTGATCAACAAGGATGACGGCACCGGCGAAGCGCAGGCCTTTGCCAACAACGCCGGCATTCCGGTGCTGGCCAGCATTCCAGCGCACGAGGACATCCGCCGCAAGAGCGCCAGCTACGAAATCATCGGCAAGCCCGATGGCGAGTGGGGGTCGCTGTTCGCCGAGCTCGCGCAGAACGTGGCCGATGCCCCGCCCGTACGCCCGCGTCCGCAGTCGCAGGATCAGTTGCTGGGCCTCTTCTCGGCGGAGGTTACGGGCCGTGACTTCGTCATGGAACCGGCCACGCTGTTCGACATGGTGGGCCGCGAAGACTTGTCCAAGCCCTCGCTCGAAGTCGTCTACGACAGCGTCTGATGGCGCCGGAGCCGTTGATGTCCAGCCCCAACGAAGTGCAGTACGACACGGTCGTGGCCACCCCCATGCAGAACGACGGCGATCAGGCCGGCGGTCTGGGTTGCCACGGCGGTGCCGATCAGATGCGGGCCGCCGCGCAGGCGGCCGGCAAGAGTGAAGTGCTCGAGCGCTACGCGAAGGATTATCCCAAGGGGCCGCACGATCAGCCGCAGAGCATGTGCCCCGCCTTCGGCTCGCTGCGTGTGGGCCTGCGCATGCGGCGCACAGCCACCATCCTGAGCGGCTCGGCCTGCTGTGTGTACGGCCTCACGTTCACCAGCCATTTCTACGGCGCGCGTCGCACGGTGGGTTACGTGCCGTTCAACTCCGAGTCCCTGGTGACCGGCAAGCTGTTCGAGGACATTCGCGACGCCGTGTACCAGATGGCCGATCCGGCGCTCTACGACGCGATCGTCATCACCAATCTCTGTGTGCCCACCGCCTCGGGTGTGCCGTTGCAGATCCTGCCCAAGGAAATCAACGGCGTGCGCATCATCGGCATTGATGTGCCGGGCTTTGGCGTGCCCACGCACGCGGAGGCCAAGGACGTGCTGGCCGGTGCCATGCTGCGCTATGCGCGGCTCGAAGCCGAACAGGGCCCGGTGCAGGCGCCGCGCAGCGGACGCTCGCAGAAGCCCACGGTGTCGCTCATTGGCGAGATGTTCCCCGCCGACCCGGTGGGCATCGGCATGATGCTCGACGGCCTGGGACTCGCGGCCGGCCCGGTGGTGCCCACGCGCGAGTGGCGTGAGCTGTATGCCGCCCTCGACTGCGTGGTGGCAGCCGCCATCCATCCGTTCTACGTGGCCAGCTATCGGGAGTTCGAAGCCGCCGGGCGGCCCATCGTGGGCAGTGCGCCTGTGGGCTACGAAGGCACGGCCGCCTGGCTCGAAACCATCGGCGCGGCAGCCAACGTGTCCACCGCACAGGTGGAGGCCACCAAGCAGCGCGTGCTGCCGGCCATTCGCGGCGCCCTGAGCGCCACGCCCATCAAGGGACGCATCACGCTCAGTGGGTATGAGGGTTCCGAACTGCTGGTGGCTCGGCTGCTGGTGGAATCGGGCGCCGACGTGCGCTATGTGGGCACCGCCTGCCCGCGCACCCCGTACAGCGAAGCCGATCGCGACTGGCTCGCACAGCGCGGCGTGCACGTGCAGTATCGCGCCTCACTCGAGCAGGATCTGGCGGCCATGGAAGAGTTCCAGCCCGACCTTGCCATTGGCACGACGCCCGTGGTGCAGAAGGCCAAGGAGCGCACCATTCCGTCGCTGTATTTCACCAACCTCATCTCGGCCCGTCCGCTCATGGGCCCGGCCGGCGCCGGTTCCCTGGCGCAGGTGGTCAACGCGGCCATCGGCAACAAGGCGCGCTTTGACGAGATGAAAGAGTTCTTCGGCGACACAGGTCAGGGCTTCAAGGCCGGCGTGTGGAGCGAGGTCCCCGAGGACCGTCCGGAGTTCCGTGAGCACTACAAGCGACACCTCGTCAAGCTGGCGCGTCAGCGCAAAGCCGAAGAGATGGTCTGAGGTGATGACGTCATGACGCTCATTCTCGATCTCGATCGTGCCGGCGGCTACTGGGGCGCCGTGTACGTGTTCACGGCCATCAAGGGCCTGCAGGTGGTCATCGACGGCCCGGTGGGCTGCGAAAATCTGCCGGTCACCTCGGTGCTGCACTACACCGATGGCCTGCCACCGCACGAACTACCCATCGTCGTCACCGGGCTGGGTGAAGAGGAACTTGGCCAGCATGGCACCGAAGGTGCCATGAAGCGCGCGCACAGCACGCTCGACCCCGAGCTGCCCTCCGTGGTGGTCACCGGCTCGATTGCCGAGATGATCGGTGGCGGTGTGACGCCTGAAGGCACGGGCATTCAGCGCTTCCTGCCACGCACCATCGACGAAGACCAGTGGCAGGCCGCCAATCGCGCCATGTACTGGCTGTGGACGGAGTACGGCCTCAAGAAGGGCGTGCGTCCCAAGCGCCGCGAGAAGCAGCCGGGCGACAAGCCGCGGGTCAACATCATCGGCCCCATCTACGGCTACTTCAACACGGCCAGCGATCTGCACGAGATCCGCCGTCTGGTGGAAGGCATCGGCGCCGAGATCAACATGGTGTTTCCGCTCGGCAGTCACATGCAGGACGTTCCGCGCCTGGTCGATGCGGACGTGAACATCTGCATGTACCGTGAGTTCGGCCGAATGCTGTGCGAAGACCTCGAGGTGCCGTATCTGCAGGCGCCAATTGGCCTGCACAGCACCACCAAGTTCCTCCGCCAGCTGGGCGAACTGCTGGGGCTCGACCCCGAGCCGTTCATTGAGCGCGAGAAGCACACCACCATCAAGCCGTTGTGGGATCTCTGGCGCTCGGTCACGCAGGACTTCTTCGGCACGGCCAGCTTTGCCATCGTGGCCAACGAGACGTACGCACGTGGAGTTCGGCATTTCCTCGAGACGGAGATGGGCCTGCCCTGCACCTTCTCGTTTGCGCGGAGGCCCGGGGTCAAGCCGGACAATGCGGCCGTGCGCGAGGCCATCCGAGCCACGCCGCCGCTGGTGCTCTTCGGCAGCTACAACGAGCGCATGTATGCCGCCGAGTGCGGGGCGCGCGCCATGTACATCCCGGCATCGTTCCCGGGCGCCATCATCCGTCGCCACGTGGGTACGCCCTTCATGGGCTACAGCGGCGCGACGTATCTGGTGCAGGAAGTGTGCAATCAGCTCTTCGATGCGCTGTTTCACATCCTGCCGCTGGGCACGGAGATGGACAAGATCGACGCCACCCCGTCGCGCCTGCATCAGGAGCTGCCCTGGGACGACGAGGCCAAGGCGTTGTACGACGAGCTCTGCGAAGGCTTCCCCATCCTCATTCGCATCTCGGCGGCCAAGCGGCTGCGTGACGCGGCTGAGGCCGATGCGCGGGAGCTCGGTGACACGCTCGTCACGCGCGACCACGTGTTGGCCAGTCGCCGGGCGCTGCAGGGCGCGGGGCGCTGACTCGACTGCTCGCCGCAGGCGCAGTGAACTGATTGCCACGGAAGACACGGATGTGAACAGAAACCACAGGATGTCGTGGCTGTTCATCCGTGTCGTTTCCGTTTGATCCGTGTCATCCGCGACAAAGTGGTTGACTGCATCGGCCGCCGATTCGGCGCCTTGGGGCTGACGCCGGTGCAGCCGCCGGCTGATGCAACAGCTCACGCAGAGAACAGGAGAGCGCAGAGGCTGCAGAGAGAGTCGGTCCGGGTTGAACCAACTCGTCGCGGATGAGGCGGATGCGGCGGAAACGGCACGGATCAACAACAAGAAATGACAATTCTCAGGAAGTGCCTCTGCGCACGCTGCGCCCTCCTGTTCTCTGCGTGAGCCGTTATTGATTGGTGCGAAAGCACTGCTCGGCAATGACGCGCGCCACGAGCGCCGGACTGGTCTCGGGCAGCAGATGCCCGCCGGTGGTTTCGCACCAGGTCCACGCCGGGTGTTCGCGGTGCAACGCCTCGAGCGCGCGCACGGGGATCCACGGGTCATCGCGTGCCACCAGAAGCGTGACCGGACAGGACAGGTCAGCGAGACGCGGCATGAGCGCTGCAAGTCCCCAGTGCGCCATCATCTGCATGGCACACCAGACATGCCGGGGCTCGGCGAACAGCGTGCGGTAGGCCTGCCGCGACGCCTCGCTGAGTGGAGACCCCGTGGAGTCGAGAATGGCCGTCAGGGCCACCTGCCCCAGCGCCTCCTGCATGGCGCCGAGCAGCGGCACGCGTGAGAGCCCACGCTGGGCGGCCTGCACCACATCGCGTGTAACTGGCGAAGAGGTGAGTGGCGCGAGCCACGGCAGGATGCCATGCACCATGGCAGCCGGTGGCGGCACCAGCGCCGGATTGACGCCCACAACACCGGCAAGGCGGCTCAAGACCGTCGATTGGCCCCTGACGGTGTTGTCGGCCGGTTCAGCCTCTTTGGCCTCGGTAGCAGCCATCCAGGCCAGCTGCAGGGCCACGGCAGCACCGGCTGAATGCCCCGCCACGTACAGTCGCGGTGCCTCTGGCAGGATTGGCCGTGCCGGAAGGCAGCCCAACAGGTGGAGCGGCAGGGCCGCCAGGGCCGCAGCCATGCCGATGAGTGAGTAGTCCGATGCATTCGGCGCGTCGTTCGTCTGCGCCTGCGCGGCGTCTTCTGCCGAGAGTGATGCGTCGGCGCTTGCAGACGCGTTGGCCGCTTCGCCTGCTGCGGACATGCGCCCGGATTGCACAGGGGTCGTGAATCCATGGCCCGGCAGATCACAAAGCAGCACATGCGCACGCGGTGCGAGGCTGCGCGCGACGTCAGCCCACTCGTGAGTGCTGCCGCCCGTGCCGTGCAGCAGCAGCAACCAGGGTGCCTCGGCCGCGTCGGCGCCAAGGCGCTGCAGGTGCCAACGCCAGCCGCCGGCCACGACGAATTGCGAGGTCTCGCGGAGCGGCCAATGGGCCGGCAGGCGGTTTTCGACGGGTGATTGAGGGCTCATGGGACCTCGGAGACGGGCAAAACACGGCTGAGCGGAAGAAAGTTGGCCAAAAAGCGTAAATCTTGCTTGACGCCCGGAACCGTAAGGAACACTTTACACTTCATCCTACCAAGTCGCTGCCCGATAACGGGCCGGCATCCCAGCCGCGCGGGACGTGCGCGGCGCACCGAAACATTCCCCGGAGGCAGAGATGTCCGATAAGGACGGAATGACGGAAGACGAGGCGAGGCGTTTCCACGGCTACTTCGTCACAGGCACCATGGGCTACATCGTGGTGGCAGCAGCGGCACACTTCCTGGCGTGGATGTGGCGCCCGTGGTTCTAACCCTCTGATTCTCAGGCTGGAGAACACATGCACAGAATCTGGGTTGGTAACGATCCACAGGTGATCATGGGTGCCCTTGGGGCATTCCTCGCGTGTCTGGCGCTCATCATCCACGTATGGGCGTACAGCATCACCGGTTGGCCGAAGTACAAGAAGATGGAGTACGCGGCAAAGACACCTCCGGCGTCGGTACGCTGACCCACACGTCAGCCTACCCACGTCGCGTGCCCGGACTCTCCGGGTACGGTGGAAGGGCTTCAAACCTTCTTTGAGGACAACGTCGTATGCACCGCATTTGGTTGATGTTTGACCCGCGGCGCGTCATGGTGGCCATGGTTGGCTTTCTGGCGGTGCTGGCGCTGGTCATTCACTTCATCCTGCTCAGTTCGCAACGGTATTCGTGGATCGAAAACGGTACCCTGCCTGCTGATCAGGCGCCCGTCGGGGCATCGGCTCCGGCAAGCGCGGCAGAAATGTCGCCTCTGCCGCCCGGCCGATAACACGTTGCGCGTCGTTGCCGGGCTGGCGCATCGCACGTGTCAGTGCGACGCCAGCCCCGGCAGACTCGCCGCAGGACCCTGCCTTTCGCGTTGGTGCTGGAACTTCCCCCCCGCAGCCTCCTCTCTGCGCGTCCGGAGATATCGCCCATGGCGATGCTGAGCTTCGAAAAGAAGTATCGTGTCCGCGGTGGCACGCTGATCGGCGGAGATCTGTTTGATTTCTGGTTCGGTCCGTTCTACGTCGGCTTTTTTGGTGTCACGACGATCTTTTTCGCCACCCTTGGCACGCTGCTCTGCGTGTGGGGCGCGGCCATGGGTCCCACGTGGAACCTCTGGCAGATCAACATTGCGCCGCCTGACCTCAAGTACGGTCTGGGGCTTGCCCCGCTCCGTGAAGGCGGGCTGTGGCAGATCATCACCATGTGTGCCGTCGGTGCCTTCGGGTCCTGGGCGCTGCGTCAGGCCGAGATTTCCCGCAAGCTCGGCATGGGCATGCACATTCCCTGGGCGTACGGCGGCGCGGTGCTGGCCTACGTCACGCTCGTTGTTGTTCGTCCGCTGTTGCTGGGAGCCTGGGGGCACGGCTTCCCCTACGGCATCTTCTCGCACCTCGATTGGGTGTCGAACGTGGGGTATCAGTACCTCCACTTCCACTACAATCCGGCGCACATGATTGCCGTGACGTTCTTCTTCACCAACTGCCTCGCCCTTGCGATGCACGGGTCACTGATTCTCTCGGTGACGAACCCGCCCAAGGGGACCCCCGTGGGCACGAGTGAACAGGAGAACGTCTTCTTCCGCGACCTGGTCGGCTACTCGATCGGTGCCATCGGCATTCACCGTCTCGGCCTGTTCCTCGCGGTCGGCGCGGCGGTGTGGAGTGCCATCTGCATCGTCATCTCTGGCCCGTTCTGGGCAAAGGGCTGGCCCGAGTGGTGGAACTGGTGGCTCAACCTTCCCATCTGGAAGTGAGGCGCCGACACCGTGCTTGAATATCAGAACCTCTTCACGCGCGTCCAGATTCGTACGGCGCCCGATCCGGGCATCCCGATCGACGAATCCACGGGACAGCGATACGGCACCGGTTTCTTCAACTCGCTCGCCGGCAAGTTCGGCGATGCGCAGATCGGTCCGATCTATCTTGGCTGGGCCGGCATTCTCTCGCTGATCTTCGGCTTCATCGCCTTCGAGATCATCGGGCTCAACATGTGGAGATCGGTGGGCTGGGATCCGGTGGAGTTTGTCCGGCAGCTGCCATGGCTGGCGCTCGAGCCGCCGCCACCGCAGTACGGGCTGCGCCTGCCGCCGCTTGATCAGGGTGGCTGGTATCTCATGGCCGGCTTCTTCCTGACGCTCAGCATCTTCCTGTGGTGGATCCGCGTCTATCGCCGGGCCCGCGCGCTGCAGATGGGCACGCACCTGCCCTGGGCCTTTGCCAGCGCCATCTTTCTGTACCTGACGTTCTTCATCCAGCCGCTGCTCGTGGGAAGCTGGAGCGAGATGGTGCCGTTCGGCCTCTTCCCGCATCTCGATTGGACATCAGCATTCTCCATTCGCTACGGGAATCTCTACTACAATCCGTTCCACGCGCTCTCCATCGCCTTCCTGTACGGCTCGGCCGTGCTGTTTGCGATGCACGGCGCCACCATCCTGGCGGTGGCCCGCATGGGCGGACAGAACGAGATTGAGCAGATCACCGATCGCGGTACAGCCGCAGAGCGCTCGATGCTCTTCTGGCGCTGGTGCATGGGATTCAACGCCACGATGGAGTCCATCCATCGCTGGGCCTGGTGGTTTGCCGTGCTCACCACGTTCACGGGTGGCATCGGCATCCTGCTCACCGGCACGGTCGTTGACAACTGGTACCTCTGGGGCGTGAAGCACGGCCTCGTGTCCTCGTACCCGGACCAGAACGTCATCGCGCCGGACCAGAAGGACTTCCTGCGTGGCCGCTACCAGGGCACGACACCGGACAGCTTCCCGACGTATGTGGTGCCGCAGCCGGCCATGATGCCGGATTCGGCCGCCATGATGACGGACTCGCTCTCCGCCGATTCCCTGGCCACGGACTCACTGCGCACGGATTCCACGGCGGCGGCCAAGCCCGCGGCCGCCACGACGACGCCTCCTGGAGGCAACACTCCGTGAACTTCCCTCGTGCTTCGGCGATGCGGCGCCTCGCCCCGCTCGCCCTCGTGCTGGTCGGGGCCTGCGGTGACGGAAAGACGGACAGCGTGCAGGTCGGATTCCGCGGCACAGCCATGGAGCAAGGCTATGACCGCGGCGATCTGAAGGCCAAGTTCGCCACGGTCAACATCCCGGCGCCGCCGCCACCGGCCGGCGAGTCGCCGCCGGGTCCGCTGCCTTGGAAGAACGTGCAGGTGCTCAACGACATCAGCGTGGCGGAGTTCAACCGCACCATGATCGCCATGAGCACCTGGGTGGCCGGCACCGGCAACTGCGCCTACTGCCACAATCTGGCCAACATGGCCAGCGACACGCTGCCCAGCGGCCCGCCCATCTACACCAAGCGCGTGCCGCGTCGCCTGCCGCAGCTGCCCCGGCCAACCACCCGCACGATCAACCCCCCCGCGGCCACACCCCGGGGACT
>JACVCT010000068.1:0-8916 GCA_016741895.1 Gemmatimonadaceae bacterium
GGGCTGCAGTTGCTCACGGCCAAGCCGGTGCTGTACGCGGCCAATGTGACGGACGCCGAGTTGTCGGGTGAGGAGGGCCAGTACCTCAAGGCGCTGCGCGCGGCGGTGGCGGCCAGTGGCGAACAGGCGCAGATCGTGCCCTTCTCAGCCAAGATCGAAAGCGAGCTGGCGGAACTGCCCGCCGAGGAGCGGGCGGAGTTCCTCGCCTCGCTGGGAATCGAGTCGGCGGGCCTCGACCGTCTCATCCGCGCCGGCTATTCGCTGCTGGGTCTCGAGACCTACTTCACGGCCGGTGAACAGGAAGTGCGGGCCTGGACTATTCATCGGGGCGACACGGCACCCAAGGCCGCCGGTGTGATTCATACCGACTTCGAGAAGGGGTTCATTCGTGCGGAAACGGTGGCCTACGCCGACTTCGTGACGCACGGTGGCTGGAAGGGCGCGAAGGAAAAGGGTGTCGTGCGCTCGGAAGGCAAGGAGTACGTCGTGCAGGACGGCGACGTGCTGCTCTTCCGCTTCAACGTCTGAGGCAGGTCGTCCATCCCGGGCGGCCCGCCGCTCGACGGCGGTGCGCCCGGGGTCTGACACATTTTTGCGACTGACGGGGTATTGCCTGCGAGCCCGTTTCCGTCCCCAATGCCCTACACCATGTCTCGCACGTCGCCGCTCGTGTTTTCCTTCGCGCTGTTCGTTGGCGCCGCCCTGTCGCTGGGCGGGGCGCGGAACGCGTCGGCGCAATCGTCCGCGCAGAAATCGGCGCAGGCGGCCACTGTGACGCAGATCGCGCGTCGGCTGCCCGCCGACGCCGCCTCGGTGCCCTTCGATGTGGGCGAGCGTCTCGAGTACGACGTGAAGTTCGGCTCGCTCAAGGTGGGCAACGGCAGCATGGAGGTGAAGGAAATCACCGAAGTGCGCGGGCGCACCGCGTGGCACACGGTGTTCACCATCACGGGGGGCATTCCGCTCTACCGGGTGAACGACAACTACGAGTCGTGGTTCGATGTCGTCAGCCTCAACTCGCTGCGCTACCACCAGGACGTGGACGAGGGCAACTACGAGCGCAAGCGTCGCTACGAGATCTTTCCGGAGCGCGGCATGATGCGCGAGGGCGACCGGCCGGAGGAGCCCACCGTGGCGCAGCCGCTCGACGAGGGCTCATTCCTGTACTTCGTGCGCACGCTGCCGCTCGAGGTGGGGCGCACCTACGAGTTCTCGCGCTACTTCAAGGCGCAGGGCAACCCGGTACGCATTCGCGTGCTGCGCAAGGAACGCGTGTCGGTGCCGGCCGGAGAATTCGACGCCGTGGTGCTGCAGCCCACGTTTCAGACCAAGGGCATCTTCTCGCAGAACGGGAAGGCCGAGGTGTGGATCACCGACGATGAACGCCGCATGATGGTGCAGATGAAGTCGAAGCTGAGCTTCGGCAGTCTCAATCTCTACCTGCGGAAGACCTCGGGCACCCGGCCCTGACGGTGGACGCGGCCCCGTCAGAGGAGACGGGGCTGTTCATCCGTGGCGGAGACGGGTGCCGGTGTGGCCAGTGACCCGTCCACCGGTCGCCAGCATTCGGGGCCCTCGTTGCGCGGCGCGTTCACGTAGGTGCTGACCTTCCAGGCTTCCATGGGCCCGGACCATGGGCGAATGAGCGCCTGCGCAGCGTCGGGTGCTGCCGGGTCGAGCCACTGGTCATAGTCCTCCGGCGCCACGATGACGGGCATGCGGTCGTGAATGGGGGCCATGGTGGCGTTGGGCTCCGTGGTCACGATGCAGCAGGTCACGAGCGGCTCGGCCTCGGGCTGATCCTTGGGCATCCAGCGCTCCCAGAGGGCCGCCACGGCAAACGGCGCCTGATCGGGAAGCCCGATGGCCCAGGGTTGCTTGACCTTGCTGCCCGGCAGCGCCTGCCACTCGTAGTAGGCATCCAATGGCAGCAGACCGCGGCGCGTCTTGAAGGCCGCGCGGAAGGCCGGTTTGGTGGCGGCCGTGTCACCGCGGGCGTTGGCGAGCCGGTTGCCGATGGAGGGATCATCGGCCCAGAACGGGACCAGCCCCCATCGCGCCAGCTGGGCGCGACGGCCGTCCCGGTCGTGGAGGACCAGGGGCACGGACTGGGAGGGCGCGATGTTGAAGCGCGCCGGGTAGGCCGGGAGGTGCGCACCCAGGGGAAGGGTGGCGATCCGGGCAGGATTACCGAAGGAGTAGCGGCCGCACATGGGGGGAGGAGAAACCCAGGACTCGAAACTCGGACCCAGAACTCGAAACAGATCAGTTTCGGGTATTGAGTTCAAGTTCCGAGTCCTGAGTCCCACCCCACCCTTCCAGCCGCCCCCCTTCCCTGTTAGGCTTCAAGGCTCATCCGGAATCGGTCGATTCCGGCGTACCCTCCGCCCGCGGCTCGGCACTGCGGGTGGCACTTCAGACCATAGGGAGGATTGCCGAGTGGCAAAGCTCAAGATCCGCCGCAACCCCACGCGGCGGTACGAAGCCGTGTACATCTTCGACAGTGCGCTCGAAGACACGACGATTGCTGAAAAGCTCGAGAAGCTGCAGGCCCTGCTCAATCTCGCGGAACCCGCGGAAATCGAGCACTGGGGTCGTCGTCAGCTGGCCTACAAGATCGGCCGTCACGAGAGTGGCTACTACATCATCAGCCACTTCACGACCGCGCCGTCCACGCTGCCCGAGTTCGAGCGTGCGCTCAAGCTCGACGAAGGCGTGGTGCGCTACCTGGTGACGCTGTACGAGCACGAGCTCGGCGCGCCCAAGTTGAGCGATGAGGAGCTCGCCTCGCGCCGCCGCGCGAGCGACGATGACGACGACGACGAGGAATAACCCATGCGCCGCCAGAAGAAGCCCTGCCCGATCACCGAAGCGGGCATTCGCTACGTTGACTACAAGGATGACCGCCTGCTTGGCCGGTTCATCACCGATTACGGCAAGATCCTGCCGAGCCGCCTGAGCGGAGTGGACGCGCGCCATCAGCGCCAGCTGTCCAAGGCCGTGAAGAAGGCCCGGTACCTCGCCCTGCTGCCGTACGTGAAGGGGCAGACGAGCTGAGCATGTTCGGAGCGGTCGCGCCTGAGGCAGTCGCGACCGCTCCGCGTGAGCGGGGGTGGCGCTGGTTCGTCCTGGGGCTTGTCCTCATGGTGGCTGTCACGGCGTCGCCGGCCTGGCCGGCTCCGCTGGCCCTGCTCGCGGGTGCGGTGCGACTGCTGCTGCCGATGGAGCAGTTCGCCCTGCTGGTGCTGACCGGCATTGCCGCCTGTGCCATCGTGGGATGGTGGAACGGGGGGCGTCTGCTGAGTGCCGTGCTCTGGACCGCTGCCGCAGCGTACGTCGTGTGGAAGGTGCCGATGCCGCTCTCCGGCTACGGTGCGTTCCTGCGGGGCTGGGCGGTGGTGCTGGGAGCGGCCTTCGGGCTGGTCTGCCTGGCCACGGCCTCCCGTCCGTTTCTGGCGCGTGCGCTCGCCGCCGTGGGTCTGGCGGGCACGGTCACCGTTGCAGGTCTGGCGCTGCGTGCACCCGAAGGCCAGCCGGCCTTTGCGGGCGTGGAGCAGATGCTGACGACCGAGTATCAGCAGCGTCTGTCCGGTTCGCTGGAGCAGTGGCGGGCGCGGTCGACGTCTGACACCTGGCGGGAGTTTGCGAAGCGGGTGCCGCTCGCCATCGAGCGGGCGGGTCGATTCGAAAGCCTGCTGGTGATGCTGGGTGAGCCGGTGAGTGCCTCGAGTGCCGTCGGAGGGACGCGGGCCAGTCCGTTGGTGCGCCTGGCGCCCGCTCTGCTGGCCCTCGAGTCACTGATGGCGCTGGCGCTGGCCTGGTCGGCCTAGCATCGCTTGAGTCGTGCGCGGGTGGGGCCGCCCCTGGGTGCCCTGCGCGAGCTGCGCTTCAACGATCAGCTGGTGTGGGGTGTGGTGGTGGGGGTGACCATCCTGCTGCTGCCCACGCTGGCGGGTTACCGGCTGGTCGGGCTCAACCTCGTATGTTTCTTCGGGACGCTGTATGCGCTTCGCGGCGCCGGTGTCCTGTCGTGCTGGATCCCTGAGCGGGTGGCGCTGTGGTTGCCGCTCGGCTTGGTGGTGCTGGTCCCGATTCTCGGGCCGGTGTGGGTGCTGCTGGCGCTGCTGGCGGTGACCTTCACGCTCGGATTGGGGGATACCTGGCGGGACTTCCGGGCGGGCACATCCCCGCGCGGTTCGCCCCGCTGACATTATTCGCTGTCTCGTGTTGGCTCGGGCCTGATCCCGTCCGCCACGTCCCTGTTTCGCCATCAACCGGTTCGACCCGGAGTTCCCATGGAAGTCATTCTCCGCAACGCCGTCGACAAGCTCGGACATCCTGGTGACATCGTCTCCGTGTCGCCGGGCTACGCCCGCAACTTCCTCCTGCCCCGCGGCCTGGCCTACGAGGCCACGCCGGGCAACCGCAAGCGCATCGCGCTCGAGAAGAGCCGCCTCGAGGCCCTCGAGGCCGAGAAGGTGGCCGCGGCCAAGCAGATCGCGGACAAGCTGGCTGAGGTCTCGGTGACCTTCGCCGCCCGCGTCGGCGAGGAAGGCAAGTTGTTCGGCTCGGTGACCACGGCCGACATCGCGCACCAGCTCGAGGCCCAGGGCTTCAAGATCGAGAAGCGCCAGATCGAGCTCAACGAGCCGATCAAGACGCTGGGTGTGTATCGCGTGGGCGTGCGTCTGCACGCGGACGTGCACCCGGAAATCAAGGTGTGGGTGATCAAGCAGTAAGCCGCATCACCCGTCAGTGCCGAGGGGAGTCCGACATCGGGCTCCCCTCGTTTTTTCCCAGGTAGTTTCATCGGAACGGTCCCCGGGGGACCGGCGGTTCAGCAACGTGGAGGGCTTTGCGTTGGCGAAACCGGTCACGTCCCCCTGTCCGACCGTCGTCCTTGCACGCAACCTTCCAGCAGTTGGCGGGGTACCGGGTTTCGGTCCCCGTTCGCTCCACCCCTGAAGAACGACATGGCCGAACGCCCAAGCAGTCCCGGAGAACCCATCGCCCGCCGGGCCGCCGCCCTCGCCAGTGAGCTCAAGGCCCACGACATCGTGGTGCTCGACCTGCGAGGTGTGACGGACATGACCGACTTTTTTGTTATCGCCTCAGGCACATCCGACACCCACGTGCGTGCCGTAGCAGAGCACATCGAGATGGGGCTCAAGCAGGGTGGCGTGTCAACAACGATGACGGAGGGGCTCACGCAGGGTCGGTGGGCATTGCTCGACTATGCCGACTGCGTGATCCACGTTTTCCATCCGACCTTGCGGCAGTATTACCAGCTTGAGCGCCTCTGGGGTGACGCCACCCGGGTGGAGCTCGACACGGGGACCACGCCCACGAGGCAGGGAGTGTAAGACACATGAAGCAGGTGACGCGGTGGTCCCGTAGCAGCACGGTCCTGAGCCTGACGCTGGCCGCGGCAGTGGCCACCGCCCCGCCTGCGCGCCTGGACGCCCAGGGCTACTTCGGGCAGAACCAGGTGCAGTATGACCGCCTCGACTGGCGAGTCATCGAGACCGAGCACTTCCTGGTGCACTATTACCCGCAGATTGCCGACGTCGCGCCGGATGCGGCGCGCATGTCGGAGCGGGCCTACGCGCGCCTGTCACGCCTCACGGCGCACCAGTTCCGCGAGAAGAAGCCGATTCTCATCTTCGGCTCGTCGGGCGACTTCGCGCAGAGCAATGTCTTTGGCGACCTCGGCGAAGGCACCGGCGGTGTGACCGACCCGCTGCGCCAGCGCATGGCGCAGTTCTTCAGCGGTGACTGGGCCAGCTTCGAACACGTGCTCATTCACGAAATGGTGCACGTGTTCACCTTCGACATCTTCTCGCGCGGCCGCGCGGGCGCCGGGTTGCAGAACCTGGCCATGGTGAACCCGCCGCTGTGGTTCATGGAAGGTCTGGCGGAATATCTGTCCATCGGCCCCAATCATCCCTGGACCGATGCCTGGGTGCGCGATGCGATCGTGAACAATTCGCTGCCCACCATCGCCCAGATGACGGAGCGGCCGGACAAGTACTTCCCGTATCGCTACGGCCTGTCGCTGTGGCAGTTCGTGGGCGCGCGCTGGGGCGACGAGGTCATCGGCGAAATCATGAACGCCGTGCCGAGTCTCGGGATCGAGCGCGCCTTCCGTCGCGAAATCGGTCTGTCACTCGACGAGTTGAGCGCCGAGTGGAAGGCGGCCATGCAGGCCAAGTTCCTGCCCATGGTGGCCAGCCTCGAGCGTCCGCGCAACTTTGCCGAACCGCTGCTGACGCTGGCGCGGACGGGCGGAGCGGGCGGCCTGTTCGTGGCCCCTGCCCTGTCCAATGACGGCACGCGCATCGCATATGTGGGCACCGGCAGCTTCCTGCGCGGTGAGGTCTTCCCCGAGCTCTATCTCGCCAACGCCGAGACGGGCAAGCGCATCAAGCGCCTGGTGAAGACCACCACCAACCCCGACTACGAACAGCTGCGCTTCATCTACTCGCAGCCCAGCTTCTCACCCGATGGCAAGCTGCTGGCCTTCACGGGCCAGCGCGGCGGGCGCGACGTGCTGTACGTGCTCGACGTGGCGCGTGCAAAGGTCATCAAGGATTTCGACTTCCAGCTCGATCAGGTGCTGAGCCCGAGCTTCAGTCCCGATGGACGACGCATCGTGTTCAGCGGCATGCGCCACGGCACGAGCGATCTGTATGTGGCGTCCATGGACGCGCCGGGCTACACGCAGCTGATGAAGGACACCTACGGCGATCTGTCGCCGGCCTGGTCTCCCGATGGCCGCAGCATTGCCTTCGTGACGGAGCGCGGCGACGACTTCGACGAGGACATCCTCAAGATCGGCGCCTGGAAGATCGCACTCTACGATTTCGAGACGCAGAAGATCAGCATCCTGCCCGGTCAGGGAGGACGCAGCAGCAATCCGCAGTGGGGGCCCGACGGCAAGTCACTGGCCTACATCTCCGATCGCACGGGCATCGCCAACATCTTCCTGTACGAGTTGGCGGAGCGTCAGCACTACCAGCTCACGAACGTGCTGGGCGCAGTGACGGCGGTGGCCGAACAGTCGCCGGCCATCACCTGGGCGCGTGATGCCGACGTGCTGGCCTTCGTGTACTACGAGAAGACCGACCACGCGATCTGGAAGATCAAGAATCCGCGCGCGCTCAAGAAGGCACCGTTCCGCGAGACCGTGGTGGTGGCCGACGGCGCCCGCCCGGTGGTGCCCGGTGACACGGTGCGCCGCCCCACCGACCCCACGGCGCACCTGCCGCGGGCCATCGTGGGAGACACCACCAAGGCGCGGCAGTCGTTCTATCGCCCCATCACCGGCGCCAACGCCCGCGCGTCGAGCGAACTGCCGGTGTCGCAGACGGCGCGGCTGGCCGAGACGATCAGTGTGCAGGCGATGCTCGACAGCTTCGACTTCAACCTGCCCGACACCACGCGCTTCCGTGACAGCAAGTATCGCGCGAAGCTGGTACCGGAGTATGTCGCGCAGCCCAGCATCGGCTATCAGCAGGGTGGCTTTGGTCAGGGCACCTTCGGCGGCACCACGGTGGTGCTCGGTGACCTGCTCGGCAATCGGCGTCTTGCGCTGTCCGGCGGCATCAACGGCCAGTTGAGCGATGCCCAGGTGTTCGTGGGCTATACCAGCCTGGGGCGTCGCCTCCAGTACACCACCGGCGTCATTCAACAGCCGTTGTATCTGGTCTCGGGGTTCTACGAGACGCCGCAGCCGACACCGGGGCAGTTCGTCCAGACGCAGGAGTTCACGCGACTCGTGTTGCGTCAGGTGTTCGCCGCGAGCCTGTACCCGCTCAACCGCTTCACACGTTTTGAGCTGGGCGCGCGCTTTCAGAACATCGATCAGCAGGTGTTCACGCTCGACCGGTTGGTGGACTACAACACCTTCCTGGCTTCGGGTTTCCAGCGCGGCCCCACGCGCAACATCGCCTCGGCCAACACGGTGTCCCCGTACCTGGCGTGGGTGACCGACAATACGCTCTTCGGCTTCACCGGGCCCATCACGGGCCGGCGTGCACGCATCGAAGTGGAACCCACCGTTGGGACGTGGCAGTACAACGAGTATCTGGCGGACCTCCGGTCGTATGTCCCCATTCTGTTCAACTACGTGACGTTTGCCACCCGCTTCACGACCAGCATGTCGGTGGGTCGTGACGAGCTGCGTTTCCCCAAGTGGATCGGTCGTCCGGACTTCGTGCGCGGCTACAACCGCGAGGACCTGGGAACGGTGGGCTGTTCCGGTCTGCCCAACGATGACGGCAGCTCCTGCAGCACGGCCGAGCTGATCGGCTCGCGCGTGGCCTTTGCCAACGCGGAGCTGCGCTTCCCGATCATCCGCCGCTACGGGACGCGGACAAATCTGCTGGGTGGCCTGCCGCCCATTGACGGGCTGTTCTTCTACGACGCCGGCGTGGCCTGGTCCAAGGGACAGACGGTGCTGGCGTCCCGGCCAGACAATTACAACGTGGACACGCAGCGGGCCCTGCTGACCAGCTATGGCTTCGGCATGCGCATGAACCTGTTCGGCATTGCTATCATCCGCTGGGACTGGGCCGTGCCGGCCAGCCGTCCGGGCGCCAAGGGCTTCGGCACCTGGTTCTTCGGCGCGTCGTACTGACGCGCCGAAGCCGAGCGGAAGGCAAGCCCCTCCCTGACCTGCCTCTGGGCAGGTACTTTTCGGCCTGGCGCACCGTCCTTCCGTCGGCGCCCCTGTCCCCCGTGTCCGGCGTTCCCGGCGCCCCGGCCGCTCGCCCCTCCCCCCCTCGGCGAGCCGGGCCCCCCCCCCCCCTTCCCACCCGGCGATGAGCACCCCGACGAGCCTATGGAGCGCCTGCTCAAAGCCGCCGGGCGCGAGCGCTCGCGCATCCTCCGCGCCAAGCCGGGCCAGGCGGTCGT
>JACVCT010000068.1:8926-15674 GCA_016741895.1 Gemmatimonadaceae bacterium
GTCCTTGCGTCGGCGCTCCTGCTCCTCGTGTGCGGCGTTGCCGGCGGCTGTGCCGATCGCTCGTCCCGCCCTGAGGGAGCCGGCGCCCCTCCCAGCATTCCCAGCGGTCCCGACCCCCTCCTCCTGCGAGTCCCGCAGAAGGGTGGGGTGTTGACGGCTGCGCGCTACCCGGCCATCGACAGTGTGGTGTGGCGGTCCAGCGGGCGCGTGCCGCCCCTGATGCGATTCATCGGGTTTGGCCCGGAAGACGGCTACCTCTCGGCCGTCGATACCGGTGGTGCACCGGTACGGGTGGACCTGCGGATTGGCTCGGTGACCACCGCGCGCGAGCAGGCGCTCACCACGCTGGCCTCGTTTGATGGCGGAGCCATTTATGGCCTCACCTCGGGCGGCGAAATCACCCGATTCACACCCAGCGGCGGCGACTGGAAGTTCCGCCCCAGCCTGCCGGCGCAGGCCCTGTATCCGCAGGCAGACGGCTCGCTGATTGTGGCCGGCGCTCGCGGCGATCAGGCCATTGTGTGGCGGGTCCGTCCGCCACAGATGGTCGTGTCGGACTCGGTGTTGTTCAATATCGGCGGCGAGGAAGCGGCGCTGCGCGACGAGATCCTCACGACGGCCGGCTCGGTTGGTGATCGGGTGTTCTTCGGCGCCAACGAGCGGGTGATTGCGGTGCGGGCCCGCGACCTGGGTCCGGCGCTCAACGTGGACGTGGGTGACCCCGTGCGCGCCATTGCGGCGACACCGAGTGGTGACCGCCTGTTTGTCGCGCTGGCCGACGAAGAGGTGCTGCGTATCGTCGATCGTTTTGAAGAAGGTGTCACGGGCCGCATTCGTCTGCCCGCGCCGGCGCGTGCGCTGCGCATGGACCCGCTGGGTCGCGTGCTGCTCGCGCGAGGTGCGCAGGTGAGTCCCGGTGTGGACTCCGTCTTCGTGGTGAGTCTGGCTGAAGACGCGGTGGTTGGTGTCATTGAAAGCGCGTGGCGCGGCGACCTGCCGCTGGTGCTTCCGGATGGCGGCATCGCCGTTACGCGCGGCGCCGATGTGGTGTTTGCGCATCCGTCCACGCTCGAGCCCATGCAGACGGTGCAAGACGGCGCGTCGTCATGGTGGCACACGCTGCGCTGGAACGGATTCCGTCCACGTGCAGCGGGCCTCGATCAGCCGGTGCAGTTCCGCACGAGTGCGCCGCGTGATCCCTCCGACCTGCCGCCACCCACCGGTGATTCGTCCGGCATCGCCGGCGCCGCCGGCGACAGCACAATTGGTGGCGGTGGTGCGGGGAGCGAGGCGCCCGCGCGTGCCTCGCAGTTCACCGTGTCATTCGCAGCCATTCTCGACGAGAAGCAGGCACGGGCCCTGGCCGGACGCATTCGCGTGGACGGCCAGTCACCACGCGTGACCACCTCGGAACGTGATGGCAAACTGTTGTATCGCGTGATCATGGGGCCCTACCCGACACGCGCGGAGGCCGAGCGTGTGGGCAAGGCCTCCGGTCAGAGCTACTGGGTGTTCGAGGGCGCGCCATGACGTCGGGAGCGGCAGTGGATCCGTGGGACCTGGAAGGCCGTCGTCTGGCGCCACTGCTTGATGAGCGCTGCGCGGTGGTGGTGGCCTCGACCGACCCCATGGTGGCGGCGCGCACCGCGCTCGGCTTGGCGCGTGCGCAGGGCCAGCGCCGACGTGTGGCAGTGGCCGACCTCGTGGGAGAGTCGCCGGCCATCGAGGCCGTACTCACGGGAGATGATCCGCACGGCATTGCCGACAGCTTTCTGTACGGCGTGTCGCTGAACAAGATCGCGCGGCCCATGCTGGACACGGACAACGTGTTCCTCATGCCGAGCGGGACGGAGCCCGTCGATCACGAGGCGGTGTACGCCAACGATCGCTGGCGTCGTCTGGCCGCGGGCTTTCAGCAGGTGGGCGCGCTGCTGATCGTGGTGGCGCGGCCGTCGGTGCCCGGCTTTGCAGAGCTCTGCGGCTACGTGGGGGCGCTCATGCCGCTGGGTGACACGACCTTCCCCACCCCGCCGGGCATTCCGCTCATTGCACCGCCGGCGCCACCTCCGCCCCCGCCGGCCGAGCCCAGCGAGCCCCCAAAGCGCGAGAGCGCGCGCCGCGCGCGTGAAGCGGCGCAGCAGGACGCCTCACGCCGTCGAACGCAGATCATTGTGTTGATCCTGGTGCTTGGCGCGGTGGCCATTGGCGTTGGTGCCATGTGGCCGCAGGTGCTTGAACGTCTGCCGGCGCCGTTGGTGACGCTGCTGCAGGGTCGTGCGCCGGACACCACCAGTGTGGTGGTGCCGCCTACGCCCATGGACAGCACGCCCGTGGATTCGCTGCGTCCGGCTGGTGACAGCACAGCGGCGCTTGCGGACAGCGCCAACAGCGCGCCGCTGGTGCTGGACAATCCGGCCGACTCGCTGCGAGCAGCCCGCCACGCCGTCTACTCCCCCACCGCCAACACGCGGGCCGCGGCCCTACCGGAGCCGCGCGTGGCGGCGCTGCAGGGTGTGGCGCTGTCTCCGGTGCTCGAAGCGGGTGAGACGTGGTTCCGTCTCACGGTGGGCGCCGACAGCAGTCGTCAGAGCGTGGACTCGCTGCTGGCACGCCTGCGCAGCGACAAGGTGATCGGTTCGGGCAGCATTGTGTCCGTGCCCTATGCACTTCGCCTCGAGACGCGGGTTGGCGCGAGTCTCGTGGGCAGCCGACTCGCGGCGCTCGCGTCGCGCGGCATTCTGGCTTATGCGCTCCGTCAACCCGACGGCAGCGCCTCGATTTACACCGGAGCTTTCGAGTCGCCCGTGCAGGCCACGGCGCTCGCGGATTCGCTGCGCGCCGTCGGCGTGGCCCCGGTGTTGGCATTCCGTACGGGGAGAACGTTCTAGTGCGTCTTACGAAGCTCGAAGTCCATGGCTTCAAGGCCTTCGCCGATCATCTCGAGTTCCACTTCGAGAAGGGCGTGACGGCCATTGTCGGTCCCAATGGTTCCGGCAAGTCGAACGTCTCCGACGCAGTGCGTTGGGTGCTGGGAGAGCAGCGCGCGCGCGCCATGCGCGGCGCCAAAATGGAGGACGTGATCTTCCACGGCTCATCGGCGCGCAAGCCGGTGAACATGGCCGAGGTGTCGCTGCATTTCGACAACACCGAAGGCGAGCTCCCCATTCCGTTCAAGGAAGTGGTGATCACGCGACGCCTGCTGCGTTCGGGTGAGAGCGAATATCTGCTCAATCGCGCGCCCTGCCGTCTGCGGGACATTCAGGACCTCGTGCGTGGTACGGGACTCGGCGCCGACTCGGGCGTGGTCATCGAAGCGAAGATGATCGACGCCCTGCTCTCCGATCGTCCGGACGAGCGGCGCGAACTGTTCGAGGAAGCGGCGGGCGTGGGTCTCTACCGCGATCGGCGGCGCAGTGCCGAGCGTCGGCTGGAGGAAACCACCACCGACCTCGCGCGTCTCGATGACCTGATCAACGAGGTGCAGAGCCAGGTGCGCTCGTTGGCGCGTCAGCGGCGCCGTGCCGAGCGTCATGCGGAACTCACGTCGCGTCGTTTTGCGGTGGAGATCTCGCTGGCGGTGCGCGAGATGGCGGCGTGGAAGGACGAACTGGAGGCGCTCGACGGGCGTCTGACGGAACTGCAGGGCGATGTGCCGGGCTCCGAGGAAGCCATCGCGGCCGCGGAGCTGCAGCGCGAGGAGGCGCATGCCGCGCGTGCGACCGCCGAGGCCAGCCGCGTGGAGCTGGCGCGTCTTGCCTCGGAACAGCGTGACCGCACGCAGCGTCTCGAGCGTGAGCTGGCGGTGGCCGAAGAGCGCCAGCGCAGCACGACGATGCGTCGCCAGCGGGCCGAGGAAGAGCGCAAGGAGAACGAGGCCTTTGGTCGTCGTCTGCGCGAGGACCGCGAGCGCGCGGCCACCGATCGCAGCACGCTCGAGCAGGAAGTGGCCGATGCGGCCGAAAACCTGCAGCAGCGCCTGTCCGCCGAGCAGACCACACGCGAAGCGGTGCAGCAGGCGCGCGCGGCGCTGGATCAGCTGGAACGTCAGGTGCGCGAGCATCGCGACCAGGCCCGTCGCATTGAGCTCGACCGCGACAGCGCGTCACGTGAACATGCCGAGACCGAGCAGCGCCGCGAGGTGCTGGAGGTGGAGCGACAGAATCTCGTGGATGCGCTGGAGAACATCGAGCGCGAGCTGATGACGGCGCGCGAGCAGGTGCAGGTGTCGCAGGCCGATGCCCAGGAAGCGCTCATGGCGCTGGAGGGCGCGCGCCTGGCCACGGGCACGGCGCGCACCGCCGATGCCGAATCGCGGGCCATGCTGGCCAACGCCCTCGAGCGGCGCACCAATCTCGAAGGCAAGCGCAACGCGCTGGCCGCGCTCGAGCGCGAGCGAGTAGGCCTGGCGCCGTCTTCGGCGCGCCTGCTGAAGGAAAAGGAGCGTTTTGGTGAGGGCGCCGTGCTTGGCCCGCTCACCGACTTCGTCTCGGCCAACGAAGATGTGGCCAAGCTGGTCGAGCGCTACCTCGGCGCCACCATGCACGCCATTGTCGTTCGTGATGCCGCCGCAGCCGCGGCGGTGCGCTCGTGGCATGCGTCGGCGCAGCCGGGCCCCCTGCTGCTGCTTCCGCTGGACGTGGTGATGGAGGCCAACAGCGACGAAGGCGCGCTGGCCGGCGCGGTGGAGTCGTCGGGCGAGGCCTCACGCTGGGTGCGTGCCCTGCTGGGGCGTGTCAAGGCGCTTGATGGTGGCGATGCGTTTGTGGACGAACGCGGCGCGATGTATCTGCCGGGCACGGCGGGTGGTCCCGGTCCGCTGCAGCGCCGCGCCGAGCTCACGCGTCTCGAGAGTGATCTCGCGGCGGCTGATGCCGCGCGCGATGAAGCGGGCCTGGCCGCCGAGGCGGCACGTCTCGCGCTGAGTGAGGCGGAGCGCGCACAGCAGGCCGCCACGGAGGCGCACAACCGGGCGCAGCAGGAAGTGCGGCGCGCGCAGGAAGTGCAGCAGGAAGTGGAGCGTCGCCGCGAGCGCGCGGAGCGTGAGCTGGCGCAGTCGAACGCCCTGGCCGAGCGGCTTGTGTCACGGCTGGCCGAGCTGGAGCAGCGCACGCAGCAGTTGGCGTCGCAGGCCGAGGCGCTGCACGCGCGGGCCGGCGAAGCCGACAGTGACATTACCGACGCGCGTGAGGCCCTGTCGGTGGCCGAGCGTGATCAGGAGCAGGCGCGTGAGGCGCGGGCAACCTGGCAGGTGGCACAGGCACAGGCGCAGGCGCGTCTGTCCGTGGCCATCGATCGCGAGAAGCGCCTGGCTGAGGAAGACAGCACGGCCGCCGCGCGCCTGGAATCACTGGCGCGCGAACTCTCCACGCTCAGCGAAGCCGACCAGGACCTGCTCACGCAGCTCGAGGGCTGGCGCACGGAGCTGGAAACCGAGCGCAAGAATCTGGCCGATGCCGATGCCCGCCTGGCGGAAGCCGAGCGTGCGGTTGCGGCCGCCACCGCGCAGTCGGATGCCTGCGAATCGGTGCTCGATGAAGCGCGTCGCCGCGCGACCGCGCTCGGCGAACAGCTGCATGGCGCGCAGTTGCGCCATACAGAGCTCTCCGGCCGTCGCGAGACCATTCGTCAGCGGCTCGAGACCGAGTGGCGGCGTTCGCTCGACGACCTGCTGGCCGGCTTCGAGGAACTGGACCTCGAAACGGAAGCGCTGCGTGAAGAGGCCAAGACACTGCGTGAGGCCTTGGATGACCTTGGCCCGGTCAATCCGCTGGCCATTGAAGAGCATGAGGAGGAGCAGCGCCGTCTCGAGTTCCTCACCAGTCAGCGCAACGACCTGGTGGCGGCCAAGCAGTCGCTGCATCAGGCCATCCGGGAAATCGACAGCACGGCGCGTGAGCTGTTCCTGGCGACGTTCGCGCAGGTGCGCGAGAACTTCCGGCAGATCTTCCTGCGCATGTTCGGCGGTGGCGAGTGCGACCTGCGTCTCGAGAACCCGGACGCGCCGCTGGACTGCGACATCGAGGTGCATGCCTCGCCGCGTGGCAAGAAGACGCAGCGCATTCACCTGCTCTCGAGCGGTGAGCGCGCGCTGGTGGCGCTGTCGCTGCTCTTTGGCATCTTCCTCACCAAGCCCAGCCCCTTCTGCCTCATGGACGAAGTGGACGCGCCGCTGGACGACCAGAACATCGGGCGTTTCGTGAAGATGCTGAACGACTTCAAGAGCAAGACCCAGTTCATCGTCATCACGCACAACCCGCGCA
Organism: Gemmatimonadaceae bacterium; assembly: GCA_016741895.1. Classification (GTDB taxonomy): domain Bacteria; phylum Gemmatimonadota; class Gemmatimonadetes; order Gemmatimonadales; family Gemmatimonadaceae; genus Gemmatimonas. The sequence goes on from JACVCT010000068.1 coordinate 15,187, forward strand.
CCACGTCGGAGGCGGCGGATGCCGTGTACGGCGTGACGATGCAGGAGCCCGGTGTGTCGAGCATCGTGAGCGTGCGCCTGCGCAACGGGCCGTCGGTGGACGAGACGCCGGCGGACAACACGGTGGTGGACGAGATGTCACCGGATCGTGCCGAGCTCGACGAGATGGATGGCGAGGAACCGAGCGAACCCAGCGAGGACGGCGCGGAGCCGGAGCCGTCGCCGGCGTGATGACGGCGCTGTGCGGTGCCGCGCTGCGCCGCCTCGCGGTGGTGCTCTGGGTGGGGCTGTCGGTGGTGGCCATGCTGGCCACCCCGGCGCGCAGTGCCGCGCAGACCATTCTGCTTGATGGCCCCACGGCACTGAATTCGCCGACACCGGCCTTTCAGTTCCTGGCCATTGGTCTAGGCCCGGCGCGGCCTCTGCAGGTGCGCTTGCAGGTGTCCACCACGCCGGACTTTGTGGGTCTGGTGCTGGACAGTGTGTTCA
>JACVCT010000415.1 GCA_016741895.1 Gemmatimonadaceae bacterium
CGCCCCGCAACATCCACCCCCCGGGGGGGGCGTGAAAGTTCGGGCCGGAGCCGTCGTAACCCACCCCCGCGTTTTCGTTGCCAATGCCCGGCGCAGAAAGCCGGGCGGCGAGTACTTCCGGCGCCGGCAGGGTGTGCGGAAACGGCGCGGTTTCGTCACTCAACGCATCAATGTCCGCAAACACACTGCCGGGAATGTGCGCCGCCGCATACTCGGCGCGCGCGTTGCGACCCGCCGATGCGAGATAGGTGCTGGCATCCACAATGCGCAGCAGCGGCTCGTGCAGATGCGCGGCGAGCCAGTCGGTGGACACGAGGGGCGTGGGAAGATGCAGGCTCATGGCGGGGCTCGTCACGGCGTGGTGAAAGAAGCGCCCCAGGGGGCCGGCGGCGGGGTCACCGGTTTGGTGAGGTCGAAGTCCACGCGAAAGCGGCGATCACTGCCTTCGCGGCGCAGCTGATAGCTGAACCGGGTCGCGCTCACTTCCACGGTCCACACGTTGCTGCGGGCCGCCGGAATGAGTGTGGCGGTGTGCGTATCGGCGGCACACTCCATGCGCGATGCCGTGCCGGTCGGGCGCGACATGCCCCCGTACTGTGTCACGCGATCTTCGCTGCCGTCGGCGTGGCGATGATCGTGCTTGAGTTGCACTCCACCGCTGGCGGTGCGGGTGAACACCCAGGTGCGCGAACGATCGTCGCCCACATGGAAGGGCACACGCAGGGTGTCCCCGCAGCCGCGCACATGCATCACGAGACGCTTGCCCTGCATGGCGGTGTCCACCGCCTGCGGGTTGACGAGCTGACCCTCGAAGGCCTTGCCGCAATGCGCGCGCAAGTTCTCGAGAAAGGCCAGCGACGTGGTGGATGTTGACGCATCACCTGGCGGAGCGGCCGGCACCGTGCGACCCACACGCGGCAGGCCATCACGAATGATGGGCTCCACCTGCGCCACGCTGCCCGAGAGCAGGATGCCGCGATACTTGCGTGTGAGTCGGTCCTGCAGCGTGGCGGCGGTGGCGGTCATCATGCTGGGCATGCCGCGCGCCTCGCCGGCATCACGCACACGCTGGCAGGCCGCTTCGGCGCCCGGACCATCGCCACCCATGTCACGGGTCAGGCTGCCAATGCCGCAGGACAGCAGACTGTACCCCGGCACGGCGGCAATGTCCTGCATGGCCGCCACTGCGCCCTTGTCCTCGATCATGAGCATGGCCACCACGCGGCCATTGGGATTGCGTGGTGACCACACATCGGCCTTGGCGGCGGCAAAGAAGCTCACGGCCACTCGTGCTTCATCAGCGCTGCGCACATGTGGAATGACGACACCATCTGCGCCAAGGGCGAGCACCTGCGCCACGCGCGCCTTCGTGCTGTCGGCGCCGGTGGCTTCGATGGTGGGAATGCGCACCAGCAGCGTGGGCCGTTGCGCGGCGTTCGCTGACTTGAGCCCAGCGACCATGGCCCGCACGGCGTCGGCGTCGTAGCGCCCCTCGAGGTTGAGGAAGAGATAGTCCAGCAGCGGATTGCTGCCGAGCGCGCGCGCACCGGCTTCGGTGTAGAGGGGCGGCAGGCGATTGCCCTGGGTGTTGGTGGCGCCAGGCGCTCGTTCACTGGGCACGAACATGCCGAACGTGGTCTGGCCGCTCTTCCATAACGTCAGCGCCGAGCCGGCGGTTTGCGCCTCGAGTGACCCGGAATCGATCAAGCCGGGTACACTGATGGCAGCGAGTGCCATGACCCCCACCCATCTCCTGAACATTCTCGCCCCCGTTCGTTGCCCCGTGTTCCCGCCACCGCGCCACCG
>JACVCT010000416.1:0-587 GCA_016741895.1 Gemmatimonadaceae bacterium
TTGCGGGCTCGCCGTATCTCTGGACCGAAAGCGTGGGCCGCGGACGGGTGATCCTGTTTGCGCACGACCCGGTGTACCGCGATCAGTTGCGCGGCAGTCTGCCGCTCTTCGCCAACGCCGTGCTGCTGGGCGGCACTTTTTGATTCGCCAGTCTTGAACTGATTATCACGGATTTCGCGGACAACCCACGGAAACTTCAGGATCAACAGCCTTCAAAGGTTGTTCATCCTGTTTCTTCCGTGCGTTGTCCGTGGAATCCGTGGTAATCAGTTGACCTGCAATGCGGCCTTGTACGCCGCCGCAAAGCGTGGCGCGTCGCTGGACTTGAGCCCGCAGATGCCCACACGCAGCCCCTCGGGCATGGGCACGACAAACACATCGTGCCGCTGCAGCGCTCAACTCACGCGCACCGGGACGGCCAGTGCCGGCAGCGGCCCGACTAACCCTCCGTCCCATGCCCCCGCGGCCAGACCTTCCGCCTCGAGCGCCGCCCAGCACCCCACGCCGCGCGCCGCGAGCTCCCTGCCCCACACGCCATCTGCCGCCCCCCAGCCCGCCCGACCCTCGCCTGCCTCACACCACGCATT
>JACVCT010000416.1:597-1803 GCA_016741895.1 Gemmatimonadaceae bacterium
CGGGTCGGGGCGTGCCGGCGGCGTCACGAAGAAGCCGCCGTCCCATGGCGCACCGGCCAGACCTTCCGCCTTGAGCGCCGCGTCGAGCGCCTCTGCGCGCGTCGTGAGCACCTGCCGCCAGTGCGCATGTTCCGCCGCCAGCGCCGCCTGGGCTGCGTCATCCTTCACCAGGCGATTCAGCACACTCATGGGCGCGCGTGCGCAGTTGCTCCAGGTGCCGCGGCAGCTCGTCACCAGCGCCGCCTTGAGCGTGGCGTCATTGCACCACGGAAACACCAGCGCGCCGGCGCGCGAGCCGTACAGTGTGAACGCCTTGCTGAGACTGAGACTCGCCGCCACCAGCACCTGGCCCTCGGCGCCAAACGCCGCATAGTCGGCCAGCGCCTCGGCTACCGCCTGCGGATCCCGCGCGTAGTCGAGATAGGCCAGGTCGAGCAGCAGCGTGACCGGCCCCGAATACGAAATGTCACGCAGCACCGAGAGCAGCGTCTCGCGATCGGCGCGCGAGAGACTGCGCCCCGTTGGGTTGTGGCACGGATCGTTGAGCCAGAACAGCAGACGCCCCTGCGCGTCGAGCACATCGCGCATGGCCTGTTCCCATGCCCCCACGTCCAGCGGCTCGCCGGGCGCCGGATAGGGCACCGTTTCGAGCTTCACACCCGCTTCCACGGCAATGGTGCTGTACGGGCCCCAGAAGGGCGCCATGGTCATCACCGTCTGGCCGCGCTCGAGCAGATTGCGCAGCGTGAGCGCCAGCGCGCCCGAGCCACCCGGCGTGGCCACCGCCACTCCGGCACTCGCGAGAGACGGCCAGTGGCGCTGCGTGAGCGCCGTGAGAAAGGCCGGATCGCCGGCAATGGGCGCGTAGGGCGCGATCTCGTGCGGTGTGAGCTGCGACCAGAGCTGCATCACGCTGTCCAGCACGACCAGCTTGCCGTGGTCGTCGAGCAGCGCACCGACCGTGGCGTTGATGACCGAGGCCCCGCTGGCTGCCCGCTGCTGCGCGGCCGCGTTGAGCGTGAAGATCAGGTCGTCGCCGCTGAAGCCACGACGGGTCGGGAGGAGATGGGTTGAGGCGTCCATGCCCGGAATCTATCGCGGCGGGCTTGGTGAACTGATGGTGTGAGGATCCAGGAAAAGGTGTGAGGATCCGAGGATCCGAGGATTGGAGGGGCGGGCGTCGGGGGACTCACAGCAGCGGAGTCC